>CALFTQ010000187.1 GCA_937916135.1 uncultured Verrucomicrobiales bacterium | reverse complement strand
CAGGCGAATTCCGAAGGACGAAGTGTAGAGTTCGGCTCCCGTCTTCGCCCTTCGGCTTCGCCGAGGCAGGCGCTGTCGCTCGCGGAATTGGTGATTTCGCCGTCTTGGAGTGCTTGCTTGTGTGCGGCATCGCGTCGGCGGGCGAAGCGAGCGGTGGCGCTGCGGGGCTTTTCGGCGGTGCGCTCGTGGGCGCGTGCTCGGCGTATGGTATCGGCAGCGGTGGGGCTGTCGCCGTTGGGTGTGGGGCCGTAGTCTATGCCGGTGGTGCTCCATATTTCCTCGCGGGTGTAGCCGGAGTGAGCCATGGAGTCGGCCTCGGCAAAGGCCTCGCGCAGTTCATCATCGGCGTCATCGGGCAGTGAGTCCGGCTTGTCGGGCTGTGCGTCCTCCTGCGCGTCGGGGCAGCCGGGGTCGTGGCTGTATTGGTTGCAGGCATTTACGAGGTACCCGTCTCCGCTCCGTTGGAGCTTCGCCGAGGCAGGCGATACACGATTTTCGATTTGGGAGTTCGGCGCGCTGACGCTCGCGGGGTTATCTGAGGGGGCGGGCTTGAGCGGCATGCCGAGGCGCGTCTGCATGGCTTCCATTGTCGGCACATAGCCGACGGCCTTGGTTGCATACAAATCAGTCGGGTTCATGTTGGCAGCGGTGAACTGCATGCTCATGAGCTCGGCAACATCGTCCTCCTTGGCTCGGTAGCCGGCACTTGCCAGCGTCGCTATAAGCTGTGCAACTTGCAGGCGGTCGTCCACCGGCTCGGGTGCGAGCTCAAAGCTTACCAACATGGGGCTGTGCGGGAATGCCGCTTGCAGCGCGGGGCGCAAAAACTGGCGGTTGACGGCCGCAGAAATGCTGCGGGCAGAGGCTGCACACAGGCGGGAGAAACTGTCGCTGTGCGCATTGCCCGCCAGCGTGCCGCTGCCGCTCTGCGTGGTGACGGTCAGCAAGCCGCCCGTGGCCAGCTGAATGATGGCCTCATTGCACCACTTGGCGCGTGCCTCAAAGCTCTGCGTGTTGTCCTTGCTCGTCTCCACCGTGTGAAACTTGGCGCCGCTGGGCACCGTGCCGCGACCCTCGCCGATGAGCCGCTGCACGATGGCATCGAACTCCAGGGCTTTATCCTGCGGCGTGGCGGGCGGCATCTCCAAAAAGATGTTGGGTATGCCAAACACCTCCAGGAAAGCATCCCACGCGTGCACGGAGAGGTACTTGGCGCAAATCAGGAACATGGCGGGCAGGTCAATCGGCTGCGCCTCGCGTATAATCACCGCGGCGGGGTCCAGCTCCTCCGGGCGGGTGGGGGTGCTCGTGGCCTCCGCATTGTAATACCAGGGGCCACGGCGTACCGGGCGGCAGAGGTTCCACGGCTCAATCACTTCCCAACGAGTGGGAGAAGTTGAAAGTTGAATTTTGGAGGTTGAAAGTGAATTTTCGGCAGGCTTCGCCTGCGGGCAGGAGACGATTTCCAGCGCGGCCACGCCGCGGAAGTCCGCCATGCCCAGGTGGGTGAGGGCCTCCGGCAGGTTCTCCACCGCTGCCAGCAGTTCATTGGCCAGTTGCTGCTGCTGCTCGGCAAGCGCTTGCTTGTCTTCAGATAGGTCAGCATCAATGTTCACCGCCCAGGGCATCTCTGCCAGCGCGCCAAGGCGGGCGTGCAGCACGGTAAAAAGCGTCTCGTCCCGCTCCTCCAGCTGGTCCCACATCAGCTGCACATCCGCCATCTCGCCACGGCGGTAAGCCTCATACAGCTCGCGGGCGCGCTGCGGGGTGAGCTCCGGCAGGTCATTGCGCCGCTCCTTCTGCACCAGCGCATGCTGCAGCAGCTCGTAAAGCATCACCTCCAGCCCGCTGCGAGCGGTCAGGTGGCGCCGGGAGGCATCAGCCACGGCCGGGATGCGAGAGGATGACTTGTTGTTGTAGCGAAGGCGTTTTTTCATTGTCGATTTCCGATTGTCGATTTACGATTGAAAGGGATGAGGCACGCTGTGGCGCGTGCGGGTGGGCATGGTGGCAGACCAGCCGCGGCGTTGGCCGGTGTGGCCAAGGCTGCGCGGTACGGTGCCGATGTGCAGGCAGGGCGGTGCTCCCTCACCCGCCCGCACGCACAGCGCGGCGGCGGTGCAGCGGTCTGAGTGCCCATCCTTGGTGCGTACGCTTTCGTAGGAATAATCACCACCACGGCAAGTCTGCTGCATGGCCGCAAAATCGGTGCGGATGGCTGCATCTGCCGGAATCCGCAGCAGCGCACCCTCCATGGCATCCCTAAGCTTCGGGAATATCTGCCTCTTCAATGCCGGGGTGAACGTGCAAAGCTCCATTTTGCCGTACTTGTGGTTCTTCGGGTCATAAACCCCGAACTTGCCGGCCAGGAAATCACCCAATCCTATACCTTGCCCGGTGTAGTCCAGACAGCACCGTGTGCAACCGGCCACCCTGTCCATCATCAGCTTGTACTGCTCATCGTGAGACACGTTTTTGAGCACAACTACCTCGCGCGTCACCAGTACATCGCCCAAGCGTTCCGCCGTCCATATCACGGTCGGGTCGCTCACGCGGCCAATATCGATGCCGATGCGTATATCATGCCCGCCGCAATACAACTCATGCCCGCATATTGCGCTCGCCTCAGCACTCTCAGCCCGCAAAATAACAGCATTAGGCAGCAACTGGCTCGCTGTATCCACAAACTCGGCTTCCAACTCTTGCAGCACCGCAAGCGGGTTATCGATAGCGGCCACAAGCTCTTCGTAATCCACAGGCAGACCGTCCTGCACAGCCTTGCTCAGCGGAATGTGGTGCTGCTGCCACTTGGTGCGGCTCTTCTTAGCCGTGCAAATATCATAAAAACGCTTGCCGGTTCCCGCCAAGCCGTTCGGCGTGGATGTCAGAATCACTCGTTTCTGCCCACCTTTGAGCGGGTTCGTTATGGAGGGCAGGATGGCTTTCCACGTTGCATCCGGGTCCTCAAAGAATGCAAACTCATCCAGCCACACGTTCGCGGAAAAACCGCGCACCGTGTTCGGTTTGCCCGGCACAGCCACGCAGCGGCTCCCGTTGCTCAGCTTCACCACCCCGGCCTTGCTCTCAATATCGTTGAGCGCGTCCACGTACTCGTGGTACAGAATCCCGAAACTCTCCAGCCATTGCTTAACCTTATCCAACGCCTCGTGACTCTGGCGTTCGGATGGTGCAGCAATCATCCATTCCGTGTTCGGAGTGGATGCCATGGCCGAGGCTACGATAAAAGCCGTGGAAAAGCTCTTGCCTGTCTGTCGGCCCCAGCGGCCTACCAGAAAGCGGCTCTCATCTTCCACCCAAGCCCGCTGGTAAGGGAACAGCAGCTTCTTTGCCGTCTCAATGCTGGGCAACTGCACAACTGCCGGAGCACTCACACGTCCCGCCTGTGCGGAGCCTTTCGGCTTCGCTTCGCGTGTGACAGGGCGTGCGGTGCTTGTCTTCATGTCTCTGGCTGGAAAAATTATACTAATCCGAAAATGCGCCGCACCCTATCCATGCGCTCCTCTTCGCTGAGTGCGGTGTCTTGCATAGCGGCCTGTGCGGCATCCGCGGCGGCGGCTTTCTTTTCCAGCATCACCACACGGCGCTCATCCAATCGCTGCGCCTGCGCTTTCAGCACCAGCTCGTACAGCGCCTTGATATGCTTCACCTCCGCTCCCGGCGTGATGGCAAGCTCCATCGCGCGTGACCTCACCGCATCCAGCGTGGCATCATCCAGCCCCGTGGTATCTACCGCATCCAGCTCGCGGGCGAGGCGCTGCTGGCGTGCCCCC
>CALFTQ010000186.1 GCA_937916135.1 uncultured Verrucomicrobiales bacterium | reverse complement strand
TGACGCAGAACCGGACATGATGGAAGAGGAGAAATCCGCAGAAACTTCTACTCCCGAGGAGGAGGAGGAGCTCGAGTTCCGCCCCTGGGTGAAGTGGTGCGCCCTGGGCGTGGCCGGGGCTGTCTCTATCGGCCTGTTTCTGGCCACGTACCATATCGGTTACAGCCAGGGCGAGACTGCTGGTTTTGCTGCCGGTATCTGTTCGGGGCAGGTAGAGAAGACCCTGAATGAAGCGGCATCCCGCAATATTCTGAACTTCATGCGCCTGTCATCGGCCTCGGATGAGCACTTATTGCAGGCCGCGGCTGATGTGGAGGCTGCTTTTGCCTGGGTGCTCGACCCGGCGGTGCGCATGGAGGCAGAGTGGTGCCTGGCGCATGCGTTGCTTTCCCGCGACCACCACGAGGCTGCGGTAGCGGTGCTGAATCCTCTTTTCCAGCGAGTTCCGCGAAGTGCCGACTGGGCCCACCGCGCGATGTCGGCTGGCAACTTGCTTATCTCCGGGCAGCTGTATGAACCTGCAGAGAGTTATTTCAAGTTGTCTTCTTCCATTTTTGCCGAGCTGAAGCAGAGTATCTGGCAGCAGGAAGCTCAGGGCCAGCTGATCGCCCTGGCTGCCTGTGCACCCAGAAGTGGTGATGCTGCTCTGAAGTCATTGGAAACTATACTGACTGGACTAAAAGGAGATGATGAAGGAACCCGCCAGCTGCGCTCCATGACGCTGGTACATATGGGAACCCTGCTTCGCTGCAAGGGTGACAGCCAGGCGGCAATGGAAAAGTTTCGTGAGGCTCTTGCAGCCGTTGGCAACCTGCGCACGGTGCGGCCTGAAGGAGCCGTGAGCCGCGGTGCAGCTCATCTGGAGCTGGGGGATACTGCCGCTGCCGAACCCATGCTGCGCATTGCCGAGGGAAATTCCGGCCAGAGCCTTTCAGATGTTTCATCCCGCGTGCTGGCGCTGCGATATCTGGCCATCATCGAGCAGCAGCGCGGGCATCATGTGACGGCGCTGGCTATGCTGCACCGGGCCCAGGGTATGGCCGAGGGGCGTGTGAAGAGCGGCAATGCTTTCTGGCCCTGCCTGCATGACCAGCGCGGGTGGATGCACTATTCGGTGCAGAATTACCAGACGGCCCTGCAGGATTTTAATGCAGCTCTGGCTGCTACTCAGGATCCCATGCTGCTGATGCAGCCGCAGGAAGGTGCGGCACGCTGCTATCTGGAGCTGGGTAAGACCGCCGAGGCACAACCCTTGCTGGAAAGCAGCCTGAATCTGCGCCGCCGGCATGCACCAGAGGATAAGAACTCCATGGGCCGTCTGAACCTGCTGCTGGGGCAGCTCTATGACCAGCAGGGGAAGGCTGTCGAGGCTGAAGCTGCCTACCGGCTCGCGGTGGAAAGTCTGACTGCAGATACTCCCGCGGAACAGGAAAACCGCCTGACCGCCCTGCTGGGGCATGCCTATGTGCTCATGGAGCTGCAGCGCTGGGCCGATGCCTACGCCACCTGGGAGCAGGTGCTCCCGCTGGTGCAGGAGCAGTTTGACCGCCGTGAGGAAGCCCGCACCCAGATGCGCCGTATCAAACCCCTTATTCCGACAGCCACTGAGCCGGAGCCGGCACAGCCCTGATTGAATTACTAACTGAATCTTTTACCCGTATGAGTCGTCGTTATCGTCCCCCCCGCAAGAAAAGCAATCATACCGTACCACTTGTAGCTGCCGGCCTCACCATAACGGCCCTGGCTCTGTGGGGGATTTTTGCCAAAGGGCAGGATATTATCCTCTTCTTTAAAGGGGAGACTATCGTGGTGCCCAGCAACGATGAGGCCAATGCTAATCTAGACCGCCTGCTGGACGATTTGTCCGGTGATAAAGCCCGCCTGCTTGAGCTGGCGGAAAACGCACGCGCCCGCCTGGGCTGGATTAAGAATGCCGATACGCAGCGCCAGTTCCGCTGGTTCCTCATGAGCCGCCTGGTGGATAAGGGGCTGTGGCAGGAAGCCATGCGCATCCTGCCGGAGGTGGAATCACTGGCCCCTGTGGAGGGGCTGGACCGCCTGGCTGTGGCCGCCGCAGATCATGGCGATTTTGAACTGCAACTTCGCCTTGACCGCGGTCTGCAGGATAAACTGGTGAACACCCCGGAGCATACGGAGCTGCTGCTGCGCTCCATCCGCCGCTCTGCCGAAACCTGCATCCGCATGCAGCACAATGACGAGGCCGTGAAGGCCATTGCCCGCCTGGATGCGCCGAATGTGCTGGCCCGGCTGCGTGACCCGCAACTGGCCGCGGAGGCAGCAGCCCTGCAGATGCTGCGTGCCAGCGTGTGCGCGGTGAAGGAACCGGTGCTGCAGATGACACGCAACATTCTGGAACAGGCTAAGTGGCCGCTGTGCCCGGCTACCTCCCAGCTCATGCTGGAGGAGGTGACCACAGCGCTGCGCGATAATCCCAACCTGCCGCAGCACACGCTCAAAGAGATTGAGGAGAAGCTGCTGCGCTGCCGCGATGCCATGCTCGAATACCCGGATAAGGAACACCGCCTACCGCAGTGCTACCTGCTGCTGGGTGAGCTGCGCCACCGCCTGGGCAACCACGATGGCTGCGCTCAGGCCCTGACCCTGGCTGCTGCCTTTGCCGAAGGGTATGGCGAGATGACTCCGGAGCTGCAGACCCGCATTGCCCGCATCCGCTCCCGCGCCAATGAGGCCCGCGGCAACACGCAGGAGGCCGTGCGCGATTACCGCTACCTGCTGGATTATGAGAAGGAAACCGCAGAAATTATGCGTGTGCTCACTTACCTGGCCACGCATACGGATGGCGAGGAAAAAATCCAGCTGCTGACCCGCAGCTGGGAGATGATGCAGCAGAACCCTGACCTGGTGAAGAAGGATTCCGACTTCCGCTCCCGCATTGCGCACGAACTGGCTGATTACTACACCACCAGACAGGACTACACGAACGCCCTGAAGTGGGTGCAGGAATGCACCCGCATGGTGGAGGAAGTGAACCCCGACCTCACCACCGGCAAGACTCTGCGTGCCCGCCTGAATCTGGCTCTGGCGCAGCGCAAGGCTAATCAGGATATTCCCTGTTTCCGTACGCTGCGCGGCATTCAGAGCAGCATAGACCAGATGAGTGATGAGGACAAGGAACGCCTGGAAAAGGCAGAGCAGGGGCTTTACCGCACCACCATGCGAGAGCTTTCCCGCACTTGTCTCCTGCTGGGGGATAAGACCACGGCCAAGGCCTTTGCCCGCAAGATTCGCGAGGACCTGCCGGAAAAAGTCCGCTGATCCGTATACACTGATTTCTCTCCCCCCCCCCTGAATCGCCATGGCTTCCATGCAGAAAAAGAGCCTCATTGCCACGGTGACCATCTTCTGCTGCCGCTTTACCGGGCTGCTGCGCGAGATTGTGTTCACCTCCCTCTTCGGCGCCACCGGGGCGCTGGATGCGTTCCTGACCGCCTTCCGCGTGCCCAATATGCTGCGCGATATGTTTGCCGAGGGCGCCATGTCCCAGAGCTTCACCAGCGTGATGAGCAAGGTGGAGAAGCAGCAGGGCCCGCAGGAAGCCTGGGCCCTGGCGCACCGCGTGAGCTCGCAGCTCATTTCCCTCATGGTCTGCATTGTGGCGCTGGGTATTCTGCTGGCCGGCACCTTCATGCAGCAACTTTATCCCGAGCGTGCCCGCGTGGTGCTGCAGACTCCCTGGGGAGCTCCGGTCATGCAGTGCGCCGATGCGGCATTCCGCGGGTTCCGCACCACGATTGACGGCACAAAGGAAGCCGTGTTTACCTCGAATGAGCGCTTGCACGGGCTCACGGAGACCTCCTGCATCCGCGTTTCTGCACTGGAGAAGCTGCACCATGGGCAAAGCCTGGTGCTCACCGCTGCTTCGGAGGGGGTGCCCGCCGGAGCAACCCGTGTGGAAGCTCAGAGCTTCATGGGGCTGGCCACGAATCTCTGCCGCATCATGTGGCCCTTCATCCTGCTGGCCTCGGTTTCGGCCCTGTGCATGGGGGCTCTGAATGTATTCGGCGTGTTCGGCCTGCCGAACCTGGCCAGTGCTGCCTTCAACCTGACTACCGTGGGCGTGGGCGCGGCAGTGGGCTGGTTTATTGACCCGTCTTTCGGTCCGCAGGCCTTGTATGGCTTTGCCATAGCCGTGGTGTGCGGTGGTGCGGCTCAGGTGCTTTTCCAGCTGCCGAAGATGCGCAGCAAGGGCTACCGGCCGCATTGGAATATCGGCCTGCGGTGGAATGGCCGCTGGTTCAGCTTTGCGGATGAAGCCACCCGCCGCGTGTGGCTGCTCATGCTCCCCGGTGTGATTGCTGCCGGCATCACCCAGACCAATATCTTTATCAATACCTCTTTTGCACTCTATCTGAAGCCCGGTTCGGTGACGGCGCTTTCCAGCGCATTCCATCTCTGGCAGCTGCCGGTGGCCCTCTTCGGCGTGGCGGTGGGCATGGTGGTGCTGCCGGCGGTGTCGCGCATGGCGCTTACCTCCGGCGGCGAAACGGGTAAGGAAATTTCTGTGCACCTGGCCAAGGCGTTGCGCTTTGTGGCCTTGTTTGCCGTGCCCTCGGCCATCTTCCTCTGCATCTGGGGCGAGGAGATTGTGAGCGTGTTCTACCAGCGCGGCAGGTTTGATTCCGCAGCCTCCGCCTTCACCGGTGATGTGCTGGCGGCCTACTCACTGGGGCTTCTGGCCTATGCGGGCATGAAGGTGCTCCAGCCTGTGTTCCTGGCGCTGGAAAAGCCCTGGGCTCCTGCCGGGCTGGCGCTGGTGGCCTTCTGCATCTCCGTGGGCTGCAACTATACCTTTGTGCATGTGTTCAACATGCCGGCCACCTACCTGGCGCTCACCACCTCCATCGTCACCACGCTGAACTTCTGCTTCTATTTCCTTTACATCCGCCACCTGCTGGGCAGCATGTCCTGCGGTGTGCTGCTGCCCGGGCTGCTGCGCATCCTGGGGGCAGGGGGCGTGCTGGCGCTTGCCTGCTGGGGTGTGGTTGAGTTCTGCTTCGGGGGGTTCACCTCCTGGGGCTTCTTCAGCCGCTTCGGCGCACTGGCTCTGGCCGGCACCGTGGCCGGCGGCATTTACCTGGTATCCTGCGTGCTCTTCCGTGTGCCTGAGCTGCAGATGCTCACTGGCCGGCTTCTGCGCCGTCGCCGCGGTTAATGATTTTTTTATTGACGCGGCAATTAAAGATTGATGTGTTATCCGCATTGGTGGTGACGGACAAATTGGAATT
>CALFTQ010000185.1 GCA_937916135.1 uncultured Verrucomicrobiales bacterium | reverse complement strand
GCCCCTCGCTATGGATATGTCGCCCACTGACGTGGGCTATAAATTCCGCTCGCCTACGGCTCGCCAAATTCCAATTTGTCGAGCGCTGCGCGCAGACTTCAGGACAGGTGTGAGTGGACAAATCTATGCTCTTACTCCTCGCCCAGCATGGTGCGGGCAATCTGCCAGCAGGCGGCGAAGGAGTTGGCAAAGTCCTGCGGGCGGGCGGCGAGCCAGCGGTCGATGAGCCTGGCCGGGAAGGGCACTACGCCGCTGATTTCCGCAGCGGGGAAATGCACGCGGCCGTTGTAGAGCGCGGCATAGAGCGCCACGTGTTCCATGCCGGTTTCCTCACTGGGGGGCAGGGTGCCCAGGCGGATGATTTTCGTATCGGTGATGCCGAGCTCCTCCTCCAGTTCGCGGCGGGCGGCTGTGTCGTAGTCCTCGCCGGCATCCAGGTGGCCGGCGGCGCTGGAATCCCACACGCCGGGGTGGCGATCTTTGAGCAGGGAACGTTGCTGCAGCAGGCAGTCGTGTTTCTTGTTGAACACCAGCACATGCACGGCTCGGTGAATCAGCCCCGCATCATGCACTTCCTTGCGGGTGGCCTGGCGCAGCACGCAGTCGTTCTCATCCACCACGTCGAAAAGCTCATCGTCCTTCTGTGCCACGGCAGCAAGGGGGTGCGGGTCGTAGGCATTGGTGAGGCGCACCCACTGCTCCAGCCCCAGTTCCTCAGGGCGGGCGGTGGGGGAGATGCCGAGGGCGGCGGAAACCTCGCTCCAGGCGGGCTGCTCGGGCAGCTGCTTGTGCATCTGTTTGCGGCGCTGGGCAAAGCAGCGGCGCATCAGTTCATCCATGAGCCGGTGGTCATAGGGCGGCAGGCTCCGCGGGTCGCGCGGGGCGAGCAGCATCACCGTCGAATCAATCTTGGGGCGCGGGTTGAAGGCCTCCGGCGGCACGGTTTTGAGCGCGCGCGGCACCCAGTCCATCTGGATACGCAGGGAAAGCAGCCCGTAGGCCTCATCTCCCGGTTGGGCCAGTATGCGGTCGATAAACTCCTTCTGCAGCATGACCACAGCGCGCGAGACCGCGCAGGGCGAAGTCAGGAAATTGGCCAGAATGGCACCGCCGGCGGAGTAGGGCAGATTGCCCATGAACTTGACCGGCTGCTCGGCAAAGAGCGGGCGCGGGTCCCAGCTGGCGCCATCCGCATGGTGTACCTCCACATGCGGCGTATCGGCCCAGCGGCGGCGCTGGTATTCGGCCAGGCGGGCATCGAACTCCACCAGAATCAGCTTGCGGCACAGCGGGGCCATGTGCTCAGTGAGCGCACCGGTGCCCGGGCCCACCTCCACCACGCAATCGATGGGCTCAATCTCCAGCTGGCTCACAATCCAGCGGGCAATATTCTCATCCACCAGGAAATTCTGCCCCAGCGACTTCGAGGGGCTCACCCCGGTCTCTTCCAATACCTGCCGAATCTGTGTCGCGTTCATGTGCGCGGCATTGTACCGCAAAAGAAGGTGTTAGGCAAGACAATAGCGTCAGCGTGCACGGATGAGCACACGTGTCCCAAAGATTTGGTAAGCTATAGAAACATCAGCAACATTTTGGAAG
>CALFTQ010000184.1 GCA_937916135.1 uncultured Verrucomicrobiales bacterium | reverse complement strand
TGTCGCCCGTTTCACGGGCTTTGAATGCCGCTCGCTTGCGCTCGCCAACTGCCCGACAAATTTCGATTTGTTGGTTAGTTTTGAGTTTTTAGAGGTCCCCAATTCGTAATTCAAACTGCATATTGTCGTCATTGTGGTCGATTGGGCTTGAAAATTCGGGTGATTCGGTGTATAAGGCGCGCATGTCAACGCACGTACGCACACGCTTTGCCCCTTCGCCCACCGGCTACCTGCATATCGGTGGTGCCCGTACCGCTCTGTTCAACTACCTTTTCACCCGCAAGATGGGTGGCACCTTTGTGCTCCGCATCGAAGACACCGACCAGGAACGCCACGTGGAAGACGCCATGAAGGCTATCTTCACGGGCATGAGCTGGCTGGGTCTCGACTGGGATGAAGGTGAAGGCAAGGGCGGCGACTACGCTCCATATTTCCAGAGCCAGCGCAAGGATATCTACGACCGCTATTTCCAGAAGCTCGTGGAGATGGGCCGCGTGTACGAATGCCCCGCCCCCAACAAGCGCGACAAGAACGGCGATGAAATCCCCGGCACCAGCGAAGGCACGGTGTGGCGCTTCCGCTTCAAGCGCGAAGGCGTGATGACCCTGCACGACATGGTCTGCGGCGATATTTCCGTGGACTATAACAATGTGGACAACACCCCGGACATGGTGGTGAAGCGCACGGATGGTTCCTACATCTTCCACCTGGTGAACGTGGTGGACGATATCGAGATGAAGATTACCCACGTCATCCGCGGTGAGGACCACATCATGAACACCTTCAAGCACCTGCAGCTCTTCGACGCCTTCGGCGTGGAGCCGCCTGTGTATGCCCATATCCCGCTCATCCAGAACCCGGACGGTTCCAAGATGAGCAAGCGCGACGTGGGCGCCCAGCTCGGCAACTACCCGGAGGAAGGCTTCCTGCCGGATGCCGTGGTGAACTTCATTGCCCTGCTTGGCTGGAGCCCCAAGAGCGATGACGAGGTCTTCACCAAGGAGGAGCTCATCAACCTTTTCTCCCTGGAGAACGTGAACCGCGCCGCCGCCAAGTTCGATATCACGAAGTGCAAGTGGATGAACCAGCAGCACATCATGCGCCTGGAGCCCGCGAAGTTCGTGGAGCTCGCCATGCCCTTCTGCACCAAGGCCGGGCTGGAGGACACCGCCCAGCTGCGCGAGCTGCTGCCCGCCGTGCAGACCAAGGTGCAGCTGCTCAGCGAGACTCCCACCTGGGTGAAGTGGGTGCAGACACTCGAATACGAGGCTGAATCCATGGCCAAGCTGCAGGAGAACGCCCACGAGATGCTGAATCTCTTTGTGGAGGCTGCCAAGGGCATCGAGGAATGGAGCGGTGAGGCTGCCTTCCAGATTGTGAAGCCGCTGGCCAAGGCCAACGGTGTGAAGGTGGGTGCCATGATGTTCCCCCTGCGCATGGCTCTGACCGGCTGCCACGCCGGCCCCGGCATCGATGTGGTCATGCAGACCCTCGGCCGCGATGAAGTGCTGCGCCGCATCGAAATCTTCCCCTGCTGATTCCTGCCAGGCCGCCCATGCGTACCATCGATTTCGATTACCACCTGCCTGAAGAGCTGATAGCCGACCGACCGCTGCCGGATCGCGCCGCGAGCCGCATGCTGGTCGTGCACCGCGATACCGGGCTCATCGAGCACCGCCATTTCCACGATATTCTGGAATACGTGCAGCCCGGTGACCACTTTGTGCTGAACAACACCAAGGTGGTGCCCGCCCGCTACTTCAGCAACGATGGTGGTATCGAACTCGTGCGCGCCGGGCTGGCCCAGGAACTGGTCTGGAAATGCCTGGTGCGCCCCGGCAAGAAAATGAAGGTGGGCCGCACCGTGCAGGTGGGCGATGCCATCGGCACCGTCGAAAGCATCGATGACGAGGGCTACCGCTACATCCGCTGGGATAAGTTTGTGGACCCGGAGGTATACGGGCGCCTGGCGCTGCCGCACTACATGAACCGCGAAAGCGAACCTGCGGACAAGGAACGCTACCAGACCGTCTACGCCGAGCATGAGGGCGCCATTGCCGCCCCCACAGCAGGGCTGCACTTCACCCCGGAGATTCTTGCTCAGCTGCCGCACAGCTTCGTGACCCTGCACGTGGGCGTAGGCACCTTCCGCCCGGTAAAGGTGGAGAATGTGGCAGACCACCACATGCACCGCGA
>CALFTQ010000183.1 GCA_937916135.1 uncultured Verrucomicrobiales bacterium | reverse complement strand
CGATTAATTTTGAGGCATCCACCCCTTGGGTTCGATTTTATTTTGAGGCAATACGGGTGCGGCGTATCGACTCCCGCTGTTCATAGTGTGTTCGCAAAGAAGTTTTTGCTTTACAAATGGGAAACAATAGGGCATCCTGTGCGCCGTCTATGTCATTTTCCGAACTTGGTATCTGCCCGGAGATTCTGGAGGCCATTGAGGTCCTGGGATTTGAAACCCCTTCTCCCATTCAGGAGCGAGCCATCCCCCCTGCGCTGGACGGCGCTGATATTCTGGGCCTTTCGCATACCGGTTCCGGCAAGACCCTGGCTTTTTCCATTCCGGCGCTGGAGTGCATAGACCCCACGCTGCGCGAGGTGCAGGTGCTCTGCCTCGCCCCCACTCGTGAGCTGGCGGTGCAGATCTGCCGCGAGGTGGATAAGCTGGCCCTTTTCCTGGATGGTGTTTCTGCGGTGCCGATTTACGGCGGTGCCTCCTTCGGTCCGCAGCTGGCGGCGCTGAAGCGCGGGGTGCAGTTTGTGGTGGGGACTCCCGGCCGCGTGATTGACCTGATGGAGCAGGGGGAACTGAAGCCGGATAATATTTCCATGCTCATCCTGGATGAGGCGGATGAGATGCTGGACATGGGCTTCCAGGAGGATATTGACCGCGTGGTGGCGCTGCTGCCGGCGGAGCGCCAGACTCTGCTGTTCTCGGCCACCATGTCGCCCGCTATCCGTACGCTGGTGAATTCGGTGGCTCAGGAGCCGCAGGAGATTGCCATCGAGCGCCCGCAGCTCACCGTGCCCACCTGCGAGCAGTGCGTGTATGAGGTGGTGTTTTCCTCCCGTATTGAGGTGCTCAGCCGTCTCATCGAGATGGGACGCATGAAGCGCGGGCTGGTCTTTGCCAACACGAAGCGCGTGGTGGATGATATTGTGGATGGCCTGCTGGCCCGTGGCTATGCTGTGGACCGCCTGCATGGCGACATGCCGCAGACCCTGCGCGAGCGCGTGATGGATTCTTTCCGCAAGGGAAACCTGAATGTACTGGTGGCCACGGATATCGCTGCCCGTGGTCTGGATATTGACGATGTGGACACCGTGGTGAACTTTGAGCTGCCGCGCGACCCGGAGGACTATGTGCACCGCATCGGTCGCACGGCCCGCGCCGGGCGCAAGGGCAGGGCGGTTTCCTTCATCGGCCGCCGGGATTTCTCCCTGCTGGCACGTCTGGAGCGCTTTGTGGGGGTGCGCATGCTGCGCGAGAAGGTGATGACCGGCACCCAGGTGGAGGAAGTGCGCCGCGAATCCCTGGTGGATGAGATTCTGGAGACTGCCGCTACTGCAACGGAGCTGCCGGAGGAATTGCAGGATATTGATATGCCGGCTGAGCAGCTGCTGGCGGCCATGTTTAACCTGCTGGTGGCCAAGACCAGCCGCGAGCTGCAGTCCATCCCCGAGGACCGCCCCAGCAAGTTTGCCCGCACCGCCCGCCCTGCAGAGGGAACTGATACCCCGGTGGAGAAGGGCAATGACTGGAGCTCCCTGCAGCAGAGCGTGACCCTCTTCATGAATGGCGGCAAGCTGCTCGGGCTGCGCCCCAAGGATATTGCCGGCCTGTTCTACAACGAAGGCGGCGCCCCCAAGGGCTCGGTGGGCGATATCCGCCTCTTCCTGAAGCACTCCCTCATCGAGGTGACGCCGGAGATTGCCCCGCAGCTCATCGAGCGCCTGGGTACCTGCCAGATCTGCGGCTATGAGGTCAACGTGCGCGAGGATAAGGGCCGCCCTGAGCCCGGCAATGCTCCCTACGAGCGCGAATTCCGCCCCCGCGAGCGTGAGCGCCGCGGTGCTTCCTACGCAGGCCGTGGCAATTCTAATTTCCGCCGAGAGCGCGGCGACCGGCGTGATTCGCGCGACTCCCGCAACGCTGAACGCAGCGAACGCGTGTTCTACGATAAATTCAGCCGCCGCCCCCGCCGCCGCGAGTGGTGAATGTTGCGCATCTGAACAGGAATTTCAGCGCACCGGGATGCATACCGGTGCGCTTCTTTCTACATCAAGGCTGGGGTATAGAAGCCGGGCAATGTGAGTTTGTTGTTTTCGGGGCACGGGACTTCAGTCCCGAAGCCGCAGTGTGTTTAATCGGGCCTGAAGTTATGGAAAATCTTAGTCCGGGCTGCAGAATTCTCTTGAAAACTGGGAAAAAAGTGCTATAAGGGAGATAACGCGAAGCGCGTATCATCACCATGAAAAAAAATGCATTCACCTACACATGTGCGGTGCTGACCCTGGGGGTCAGTATGCTGCTCGGGGCTATATTCGGCGTGAATAACTACGCTGAGAAGGTGGCTGAAAATGCTGCGTCTCAGCCGATTGAAGCTGATGATAAAGCCGTGGTGAAACATTAAGCCTGTTTCTCTTGATTGTAAAAGAAGCGCAGCATGCCGACCGCATGCTGCGCTTCTTTTTTGAGGGTTGGAATCCTGAAAATCAGAACAGCAGGTGAGCCTGCACGCCGGTGGCGCTCACGGTGCTCACGCTGCGGTAGGCGGGGTCGATGTAGAGCTGGTAGAACGGAGCCAGGGAAAGGTAGCTGTTCACGTTCACACGGTAGGTGAGTTCCAGCACCTTCTCGTAGGCGTTCACCAGGCGGCAGCCGGCCTTATCGGCGCCCTTGTACACGCCGAAAGCAGCGCCGAAGTAGTCATCCGGGCGGCTGGGCATGACGCGCAGGGTGGTGCCCACCATGGCTTCCTTGCGGGCGCGCTGGTGCTCGCTGCTGGCGCAGGAGAGGCGGCCATAGACCTTCACGCGGTCATTCACGTTGTATTCCACGCCACCCATGATGCCCACGGAGTCGTGCTGCACGTCCTTGCCGTTGTTATCGGGGGTATCCTGGCTGCAGAAGAAGGAAGCCACGCGCCAGGTGCCCTGGCCCTCAGCAAAGTGGTGGCCGTATTCCACCTGCACGGCGTAGCCGTCGGTGTTGTTCCAGTTGAGGGGGTTATCGCCCAGGCCTAGGCCGGTGCCGATGAAGGCGGCGGTCACGAAGTTGCTCTTGTCAATCTCGTGCTGCAGCACAGCGCCGGGGGTGCCGTAGTACATGGGGAGCACGGGGGATTTCTCGAAAGAATCGTTTGCGAAGCGGGCGTGGTCGATGCGGTCGAAGTACATGCTCATCCAGATGGAGCCCACATTCAGGCAGGTGCGCTTGTTGTTGAAGTACTGGCGCAGGGTGGCGTTCAGGATGTAGAGGCCGGCAGGACCCACGGAGTCGGTGTGCTGGCCGGTGCAGATGCCCATGCCGCCATCGTAGAAGCGGTCTTTCTCAGCGGAGTCGTGGTCCAGCCCCCAGGATCCGCAAACGGCCAGGTTGAACCAGGTGCCGCCGTTCACGTCGTCCTTGATGATGCGCTGGTCAATGCGACCGTAGAGCAGGCCGAGGTTCACGGTGTCGTTGTAACCGGGGGCCTGGTGATCCACAGCCCAGTGGCCGGCGAAGAGCTCCAGGATGAAACCAGTACCGGTTTTCTCGAAAAGCTGCTGCTTGTAGGCGGGGTCGCTGTTGCCGGGGATGAGCAGGCCGCCATCATAGAACATGCGGTAGGAATCACAGGTTTCACCTGCCTGCACGGAGCCGGTCAGGGCCAGAAGGGAGAGGAAGAGGTTTTTAAGCTTCATATCTAAATGTTATTGAGGTCAGCGACTTTAACACACTCTGGTATATATGGCAAGCAAAACCGCTGCATAATTCATTTTTACAGCTATAAAAAGAAAAAATCCCCGCAGAGCGTGGCTCTGCGGGGATGAGGAAACTGTTAGTTGCGATTTCAGCGCTTGGCCGTGTTGCGGTGGCGGCTCTGTTCCTGCAGCGCGGCGTACATCTGGCGGCAGTGCTTGTACCCGCGGCGGTCGGAGAGCTTCTCCATGCTCAGGCGGGAGGAGCCCCACTCAATCACTTCAATTTCCACCACGCGGCGCCCCCACTGGCGCATCAGCGCTTTGCTGGGCTGGTAGATATCGATGGTGGCGGTGCCGACCAGGGCGCTGCCGTAGTCGTCTACCACATAGATATAGGGCTGCCCCTTAATCTTGAACTTGGTGCCCAGCGGGTACACGGACCAGTCTGCTGCGGCGCTGCGCACCCGGTCACCGTATTTCAGGTAGGTGCCGATGGCGTTCTTCGGGCCGTAGCCCACGTGGTCACTCTCCGAGTGGGTGTAGGCCGTGGTGCGCACCACGCGGTTCAGCTGGCGCGGGTGATAGAAGGGGAAGGAGTGCTTGTCGCGCCCGAGATTGGGCAGGCGACGATCCGGCATGGCGGAGCGGCGGGGCGGTGCCGGCGAGACAAAGCCGCGGCTGGTGGCATCCGGGTTGTAGGCTGCCTGTGCCTCCGGCATTCCGGCCAGAGCCGCCAAAGTCAGAGCGGCCAGCGTGAGTGCCTTTTTGAAGATTTTTTTCATGAATTTTGCTTGGAAGGTGATGCGTGACTCTGCGTGTTCGCCGAACGGGTGGGTGCGGCGTGGGGGCATACTATCACACTAACGGGTGTTTTGGCAAGCGTTTTATGCGCCACGGCTGCGAGTCGATGTCAAGAAGTATCGAATTTCTATGCCTGTTTTTGATAAAAAGATGACGCAAATTGGGTATCGCGCGTGCGCGCGCGAGCCTTTTTCTGCCTGTTTATTGCTGTTTTGGTGCGGATTCCGGGCGATTTGTTTAGGAAAAGTTAAATTTTACCCCGACGCTGTTTCATGGCAGGTGCAGGCAAAAAAAGGCCATGAAAAAAAGAGCGGAAAATTTAATTAGCCTTTCCTGAATGTTCGCCCTTGCATCAAATTATGCGCGGGCGCATGCGAGGGCAAGCCGGAACGCGCGAATGGTACTGGCCGGGTTGGCGATGCCCTTGCCGGCGATACCGAAGGCGGTGCCGTGGTCGGGGCTGGTGCGGAAGCGGGGCAGGCCGAGGGTGACGTTTACGGCGTTGTCGAAATCGAGTAGTTTCAGGGGTATGAGTGCCTGGTCGTGGTAAGGGGCCAGGATGGCATCGAACGCCCCCAGGGCGGCATCGCGGTACACGCAGTCGGGCACGCAGGGACCGGTGAATTGCGCCCGGGGCCGGGCTTGCCGGAGCTGCTGCACGGCGGGGGCGATGATTCGCTGCTCCTCGTCGCCGAAGGCGCCGTTCTCCCCATTGTGCGGATTGAGCCCGGCCAGGGCTATGCGGGGAGTCTGTTTTCCGCTGCGGCACACAAAGTCGGCCAGCAGGGTGCCGATGCGGACGAGCTCCGCCGTGGTGAGCAGGCGGGGTACATCTGCCAGGGCGGTGTGAATGGTGCCCAGTGCCACTGTGAGCCGTTGCCCGGTGAGGCACATGGCAAAGTTGCTCACGCCCAGGCGGTCGGCAAAGAATTCGGTCTGCCCGGGGAAGTGGAACCCCACGCTGTGCAGTCCCTCCTTGCAGACGGGGGCGGTGACCACGGCATCGATGCGGCCTTCGCGCAGGGCGGTGGCGGCGGCCTCCAGCTGCTCGAAAGCGGCGCGCGCCGTGGCTGTGGTCGGGCAGCCCGGGGTGGCCTGGATGGCCGGGCCCATGGGGCGGAACTCGGCATCCTCACCGGCCAGGGCTGCCAGGGCTGCCTGCATGATTTCCGGGCCTATGCCGGCCTGGTCTCCCAGGGTGTAGCCGATAACCGGTCTCTGCAAGGCGGAGCTCATGGCACAATGTTCAATCAGACCTCCTCGGCCACATCATCATCGACCAGCCCGGGCACAGCACCGGCGGGGGCCGGGGTGTCCTTTGCATCTTTAGCCGGAGCCGGGGTGACCGGTTTTTCCGCTTCCTTTATCTGCGGGCGGTAGGAGCGGGCGGTGTTGATGTACTGCGCGTTCGTATCGCGCTGCTCAAACTGCAGCTCCGAATTGACCGATGTGTGGTAAACCGCCGTAATCACCAGCGCGAGGATTACGGGAACCAACAACAGACTGCCCAGACACGTTTTCATATTGCTGCACCTATTCTACCCACAGAGGGGACGAAATGCAAGCTCCAAAAGACTCTATGCCGGAATTGGCACATGTGCGTCCCAGGGATTTTGTAAGCAATGGAAATCTGTCGGAGCACGGGACTTCAGTCCCGATTGGAAG
>CALFTQ010000182.1 GCA_937916135.1 uncultured Verrucomicrobiales bacterium | reverse complement strand
GAAATGGAGGCCTTGTCTTTGGTGTGTCCCGATACCTTTTTGGTGAAGATCTTTCCCACGCTTTCCTTCATCCAATGACCGAAATGGGTCACCTGAAAGAATTTGGTCAGTACCGTCATCAAAACACCCGTGCCGATGAGCAGCACAGACCCATCCTCGGGAAGATTGTAGCGGTAATCGTTACCGGAAGCGTCGATGATATCGATTGCAGGCATATTCGCTAGTCAGTATGCCACATGTGGCAGAAAAGGCAAGGAAAAAGGTTGAGCCGGAGTAATTATTGTGGCAGAGCTGAGAGGATTTCCCGCATGATGAGATCCTCCTCTACCAGTCGGCCTTTTCCGGTGGTTCCGCAGGCCAGCATGCCATCTTCCGCCGGGCCGATGATGCGGTGCTCCGCCCGGGCGGCCAGGGTGGCGGCGTTGGCCTGGGTGGCAGGGTGGTCCCACATCATGCTGTTCATGGCCGGGAAGATGAGCACCGGCCCGCGGTAGGCCAGGTAGAGGCTGGTCAGCGCGTTCGGGCACTGTCCGTGGGCCATGCAGGCCATGGTGTTGGCAGAGGCGGGGACGATGGCCAGCACATCGGCCCGCTGGGCCAGGTCGATATGCACCGGAACCCAGCTGCCGGTTTCATCCTCGAAGGTGGTGATAACCGGGTTGCGGGAGAGCGTCATGAGTGTGAGCGGGGTCACGAACTCCAGTGCCGCCGGGGTGCATACGCAGTGTACCTCATGCCCCAGTTTCACCAGGCGCGAGGCGACTCCGGCGGCTTTGAAGGCGGCTATGGAGCCGCAGACTCCCAGTACGATGGTGGCCATGGCACTCTCCCGTTGTTAAAATCCGGCTTAGCAGGCGGTGGGGTCGAACTCCACAATCATGTTGATTTCCACGGCTACACCCAGTGGCAGGCTCGGCACGCCTACGGCAGAGCGAGTGTGCGCGGCTTCCGGCCCCAGCAGCTCCACCAGCAGGTCGGAAGCGCCGTTGAGCACCTTGGCCTGGTCTGTGAAATCCGGCGTGCAGTTCACAAAGCCGTTCACGGCCACAATCTTGCGCAGCGGGGCAAAGCTGCCCAGCTCAGCCTGGATTACGGCCAGACGGTTCAGAATGGCAGCCTGGGCGGCGCGCTGGCCTTCCTCGATGCTGACCTCTGCGCCCAGCTTGCCGTAGATGGCCACATCGCCATTGATGGAGATGCCGCCGGAGAGATGCAGATAGTTGCCCGTGCGGATGCACTGCACATAGGAACCTACCGGGGCGGGAGCGGGGTTGAGCTTCAACCCTTTCTTTTCAAGAGCTTCGAAGTTGAATTCCATATTCTATAGTGGATTGGTTGCGCCTAGCATACACTGCCCGGTGCCCCTTGGCAAGGAAAAACAAAGAAGCCCGGCAAGTTGACTTGCTGGGCTTCTCTGACTCCGGCGGTTGGGATCGAACCAACGACCTAATGATTAACAGTCATCCGCTCTTCCGCTGAGCTACGCCGGATTTTGCTTCCCCCGTGGACGGGGTGCGGGCAAATATTACTACTTTGTTCGGCTGTTTGCAAGTCTTTTTTTGTAAAAAAATCAATTTTTATTGTCAAACGGGGTGAAAAAAGAGTAAAATCCCCTCATGAACAACCAGAATTCATCTTCGTGGACGCTTCGATTCACTCTTTTCGGGATTCCGGTGCGCATTCTGCCCATTTCCTGGGTGGTGCTTGCGCTGCTGGGTGGTGCCATGGGGGTGAGTGATGGGAGCGATTTGCTGCGGGTAGCCATTTTTGCGGTGGCGGGCATGCTCTGCCTGCTGGTGCATGAGTTCGGGCATGCGCTCACCGGTCGCGCCAGCGGTGCGCTGGTGGAGGGTATTGAGATGGCCGGCATGGGCGGCACCACTTCGTTTGCCACACTGCCGCCGAATCGCACCGGGTATTTCCTGACCGTGCTGGCGGGCCCGCTTTCCTCGCTGCTGCTGGGCGGGGTGCTGGGGCTCTGCTTTGGTTTGCAGATCGGGAATGCCTGGGCCGGATTGCAGTATGCGTATCTCATGCCCTGGCAGTCTGTGCTGCCGCTGGAGCTGCAGCAGCAGGTTGTGCTGGGGCTGTATGCTCACCCCATGCCGCACCTGCTGCAGCAGGCCTATATGGTCGGCATGCTCATCTGCTTCTGGTGGAGCCTGTTCAACCTGCTGCCCATCTTTCCGCTGGATGGCGGCAAGCTCCTCGGCTCCCTCTTGAATAATTACCTTGTTCCCTGCGCCATCGGGCTGGTTGTCAGTGTGGGGCTGTGCATCTGGGCGCTGGTGGAGGGGCAGTGGTTCAACGTGATGATTCTCGGCTACCTCGGCTTTATCAACTGGCAGTACCTGAAAGTCTTTTACGCGCGCAAGCGCGGGTGATGGGATAGATTCTGCCCTCCCGCCCTGCCGCGGTGTGGGGTTGGAAAAAGCCCCCGGTGCGTTGCAGCACCGGGGGCTTTTCATCAGCAGTACTGAGTCAGCACATATTGCAGGATACCGCCTGCGCGGAAGTATTCTTTCTCAATCGGCGTATCGAGGCGCACGATGAGGGGCAGCTCGAAGGGCTCTGCACCGGTGGGCTGCACCAGCAGGGTGGCAGCGCTGCGCGGGGCCATGTCGTTGTTCAGCCCGATGATGGAGAAGCGCACGTCCTTGAGGTCCTTCACTCGGTCGTAGTCGGCGGGGTTGGCGAAGTTGAGGGGCAGCACGCCCATGCCGATGAGGTTGCTGCGGTGGATGCGTTCGAAGCTCTTGGTGATGACGGCTTTCACGCCCAGCAGGTTGGTGCCCTTGGCGGCCCAGTCGCGGCTGGAGCCCATGCCGTAGTCCTCACCGCCGATGATGATGGTGCTCACACCGTCCTTCAAATAGGCCATTCCGGCATCGTAGATGAAGGTGGGGGTGCCGCAGGGGGCGGTGATTTCGGTATCGGGGGCGCTCACGGGGCTGCTGCCGAAGTAGAGGGTGTAGCCGCCCTCGACCCCGGCGGTGAGCAGGTTCTTGATGCGTACATTGGCAAAGGTGCCGCGGGCCATCACCAGGTCATTGCCGCGGCGGGAGCCGTAGGTGTTGAAATCGCGGCGCTCCACGCCCTGGGCGCTCAGGAACTGGCCGGCGGGGGCCGTGGGCTTGATGGCACCGGCCGGGGAGATGTGGTCGGTGGTCACGCTGTCGCCGAAGATGCCCAGCGGGCGGGCGTTCACGATATCGGTGATATCGCCCTTGCGGCCATCGAACCCATCGAAGAAGGGCGGACGGTGGATGTAGGTGGAAGCGGGATTCCAGGCGAAGGTGGCGCCGGTGGGGGCGCTCACGCCATCCCACTCCGGCACGTGGCCGGCATAGCAGGCGGCATAGTCTGCCGGGCTGGCGGCCCGGGCCTGGGCGGCGGCGATTTCCTCGCCCGTGGGCCAGATATCGCGCAGGTACACGGCGGAGCCATCTGCCGCGGTGCCGAGGGGCTCGGTCTCCATGTCGATATCCACGCGGCCGGCCAGGGCAAAGGCGATGACTAGCGGGGGCGACATGAGGAAGTTGGCCTTCACGTGGGAGTGGATGCGGGCCTCGAAGTTGCGGTTGCCGGAGAGCACGGAGCAGGAGACCAGGTTGTGGTTCACCACGGCTTCCTCCAGGGCAGAGTTGAGCGGGCCACTGTTGCCGATGCAGGTGGTGCAGCCGTAGCCCACGGTGGAGAAGCCGATGCTGTCGAGCGCGGCGGTCAGGTCGTTGTTGGCAAAGTAGCGGGCGGCGATGCGGGAGCCGGGGGCAATGCTGGTCTTCACGTATGCCGGCACCTTCAGGCCCAGGTCAGCAGCTTTCTTCGCCAGCAGGCCGGCGGCGAGCATGAGTCCGTCGTTGCTGGTGTTGGTGCAGCTGGTGATGGCAGCCACCAGGATGGAGCCGTCCGTGAGCTCCACATCGTGCGTGGTGGCGGCGTCCGGGTTGCCGGCATCGCCCTGCATGGTGACGGCCACGGGGGCGGTGCGCAGCTCCTGGCCGTAGGTGCTGCGGCAGATTTCGGAGAACTGCTCCTTCAGGGTGCTCAGGGGGATGCGGTCCTGCGGGCGCTTGGGGCCTGCCACCGCGGGCACGATGGTGGAGAGGTCGAGCTCGAGCTCCACGCTGTAATCCAGCTCGCCCTGGCGGGGCATGCCGAAGAGGCCCTGGGCGCGGAAGTAATTTTCGCAGGTGGCCACCTGTTCCTCGCTGCGGCCGGTGGTACGCAGGTAGGCGGCGCTCACTTCATCGAAGGGGAAGAAGCCCATGGTGGCGCCGTATTCCGGGGCCATGTTGGCTACGGTGGCGCGGTCCGGCAGGGAGAGGGAGGCGGCGCCCTCGCCAAAGAATTCCACAAACTTGCCCACCACGCCGTGGGCGCGCAGCATCTGGGTGACGTGCAGCGCCAGGTCGGTGGCGGTCACGCCCTCGCGCAGCTTGCCGCTCAGGTGCACACCCACTACCTCCGGCACCAGGAAGGTGACCGGCTGGCCCAGCATGCCGGCCTCGGCCTCAATGCCGCCCACGCCCCAGGCCACGATGCCCAGGCCGTTGATCATGGTGGTGTGCGAGTCGGTGCCCACCAGGGAATCCGGGTAGTACACACCGGCGTTTTCCATGACCCCGCGGGCCAGGTATTCCAGGTTCACCTGGTGTACGATACCGGTGCTCGGCGGCACCACGGAGAAAGTCTTGAATGCCTGCTGGCCCCACTTCAGGAACTCATAGCGCTCGGTGTTGCGCTCGAACTCGCGGGTCAGGTTCTTCTGGTAGGCGGCGGGGAAACCGGCCCAGTCCACCTGCACACTGTGGTCTACCACCAGATCCACCGGCACCAGCGGCTCCATGTCCGCCGGGTTCTTGCCCAGGTCCTGCACGGCGGCGCGCATGGCGGCCAGATCCACCAGCAGGGGTACGCCCGTGAGATCCTGCAGGATGATGCGGGCCACGGTGAAGGGAATCTCATAGCTGCCGGGGGCCTTCGCGCTCCACCCGGCCAGGTTCTTCACGTCCTGCTCAGTCACTTTCAGGCCGTCGCAGTTGCGCAGCAGGCTTTCCAGCACAATGCGCAGCGATACCGGCATGCGCCTGATGCCCGGGAACCCTTGTTCCGCCAGCGCGGGAAGTGAATAATACTGGCCGCTCTTGCCGCTGCCTGTGGTGAATGTCTGCACTGTGTTCATGGTCAATTTGGCGTTTTTCGTGAATAAACCGCGGCAAGTATACACCATGAAAACAAAATTTCAAGCCAGTAAATTGCATTTCCAGCACTTTGGACCGAAATTTGCTCACCGCAGGGGGCTTGCCTGAAATTATATACAATTATATGTGAAGTTGCATATAATCGTATATAATTGCAGATTTTTCCGGGGTGGATTGCAAAAAAATGGGGAAATTGAGCAGATTAGGCTTGCAAAATGAGGCGTGGCGTAGTAGTCTCCGCTATGGCAGAAATTCAGCTTGGACTTACATTTGACGACGTGCTCCTGCTTCCTTGCCTGAGCACGATTCTTCCCGGCGAGGCCGACCCCTCTTCCCAGCTTTGCGCTGGTTTTCCGCTGCGCTTGCCGATTCTTTCCGCCCCGATGGACACCGTGACCGAGGTGGACATGGCCATCGCCATGGCCCGCGAAGGTGGCCTGGGTGTGATTCACCGCAACAACCGCATCGATGACCAGGCCGCTATGGTGGCCAAGGTGAAGCGCTTTGAGAACGCCGTCATCACCAATCCCCTTACCGTGAGCAGCGATATGAGCCTGAGCCGCGTGAAGGGCATCATGCTGGAGCACGGCTTCTCCGGCCTCCCCGTGGTGGCTGATGACAACATCCTCGTGGGTATCATTACCGGCCGCGATATGCGCGTGGTGGACGGTCACGACCTGGACAAACTCACCGTGGCGGATGTGATGACCCCCATGAGCCGTCTCATCACCGGGGCTCCCACCACCACACAGGATGAAGCCCGCAAGATTCTCTACTCCAACCGCATTGAAAAGCTCCCGCTGGTGGACGAAGCCGGACGCCTGGTCGGTCTGATTACGGATACCGACATCCGCAAGCGCGAAGCTTTCCAGGAATCTACCAAGGACGAGATGGGCCGCCTGCGCTGCGGCGCCGCTGTGGGCCCGGGCCCGGAGTTCATGGCCCGCGCTCAGGCCGTTGTCGATGCCGGTGCTGATGCCCTCTTCATCGATGCCGCCACCGGCCACACCAGCCGCGTGCTGCACGTGATTGAGAAGCTGAGCGAGCTGGGCAAGCCCGTGGTGGCCGGCAATGTGGTGACCCAGGACGGCGCCCGCGACCTCATTTCCGCCGGTGCCAGCGCCATCAAGGTAGGCGTGGGCCCGGGTTCCATCTGCACCACCCGCATCATCTCCGGTGTGGGTATGCCCCAGTTCACTGCCATTCAGGAGGTGGCCACCGTGGCCCGCCCCGCCGGCGTGACCGTGATTGCCGATGGCGGTATCCGCTACTCCGGCGATGCCGTGAAGGCCCTGGCCGCCGGTGCCGACCTCATCATGATGGGTGGCATGCTGGCCGGTTGCGAGGAAAGCCCCGGTGCCGTGGTGCACTACCAGGGCCGCAACTTCAAGACTTACCGCGGCATGGGCTCCCTGGGCGCCATGCGTGCCGGTTCCGGCGACCGCTACGGCCAGAACGGCAGCGGCAAGCTCGTGGCCGAGGGCGTGGAAGCCCGCGTGCCGTACAAGGGCATGCTGGCCGATGTCATCTTCCAGCTCGTGGGTGGTCTCCGCTCCGGCATGGGCTACCTCGGTGCCAAGTCGCTCGATGAACTCCGCGAGCACGCCCGCTTCGTGCGCATCACCGCCGGTGGTCTCCAGGAAAGCCACCCGCACGACGTGACCATCACCCAGGATCCCGGCAACTACAGCCGCTGATGGAGTGGTGAAGCACTTATGATTATTTTGCACGGCGCGCCTGCGGGCGCGCCGGTTTTGTGAGAAGAAACGCATTTTTATGAAGAATATCGATATTACAGAAATCAGCAGGAACCCGGTGGAGCTCATCGGCAAGCAGTGGATGCTCATCACCGCCGGCACCGCGGAGAACTTCAACTGCATGACCGCCAGCTGGGGCGGTATCGGTTTCCTCTGGAACCGCCCGGTCGCCTTTGTCTTTGTGCGGCCCAACCGCCACACCGTGAACTTCATCGAGGCGCAACCCGCCTTCACCCTCAGTTTCATGCCGGAGCAGTACCGCCAGGATCTCATCTTCTGCGGTCGCCACTCCGGCCGCGATGTGGATAAGATGGCCCTCACCTCTCTGCGCCCCGCCACTACCCCCGCCGGTCTGCCCACTTTTGAGGATGCCGAGCTCGTGCTCGAATGCCGCAGGATGTTCCGCACCACTTTGCAGGAAGCTGATTTCCTGGATTGGAGCGAGGTTTCTCCCGCTTGGTATGCTGAGGATAACCCCTTGCATTACCTGTATATCTGCGAGATTGCGTCTGCTTACTCGGCTTGAGTCTCAGTTCTGTATTCATGAACGAAGGGAATTGGAGCACTCCCGTTGCTCCAATTCCTTTTTGCCCTTTTTTTGTCGTTCTGTTGTTTCCTGCTTGCCAAGGCTGTTTATATTGTGTAATATGCTGTAATCAACGGCAGGGGCTGTGTTTCCTGCTACCTCCCACCACCTTTTATTTAACCATCACTTATGAAGTTACACCTCCCGAAATTACTCCGTCACGCCGTTCTTGCCTGCGTCGCTTCCGTGGTAGGTATTACCACTACCGTGGGCTCTGCCGCTGTGATAGGCGGCGTTGTTCTCTTCTCTCTGACACCACAGGCTGCAGCTGAAGCTGTCGCATATGCCGGAACCATATTCACATGGAACGGCACGACACAGGGTACGGATTTTGCTTATGGCATTTTTCATGAAACATCTCTGAGTGATGGAGGTACATTCGCTGTCAGTGATGAAAATGTGCTGAAAGGATGGGATACCCCTGGTGGTTCCGGTACATATAGCAGCGCATGGGTAAAGGCTTTGCTAACAGGAGACCTCGCGGAGACGCACACTGTGCGCTTTGCCTCAGCCGATTATGGCCAGACTGTCAAAGAGGTAACCTACACATTTCAGAACCTGGCAGTCGCAGGATTCATTGTTGATGCCGGAGCAGAGGGATTTTCTATCAAGCCGGGCTCCACAGGCGGTTCCCGGGATGTGATTATTGGTCGTGGAGATGCTACAGCTGCTTATTCAACTATTAACGAGGATTTCACCCTGAATAATTCTGCTAAAGCTGATTCTACAATCAAATTTAAAGGAACGCAGAGTTGGGCAATTGCCGGCGGCAAGACTTTGACTCTGAGTGCTGGTAACAATCGGGTTCAAGTGCTGGGAGCTCTGGATATTACACGAAGCACAGGTGAAACAGATGCCAATGTTGCTATTAATTACCTGCTGTTGCAGCAAAGCGGAGCGTTGACTCTCGGTGCTAATACTTCCACGGTGCTCAGTGGCGGTGCAGACCTTGTGGGCTCCCTTACTAACAATGGCGCTCTTACACTCGGTGGTACCGTTGCCTTATCTCAAAGTATCGTTAACAATGGCACTCTTGCCTTTTCGGATGGTTTCGTACTGAACCTGGAAAAACTTGCTTCCAGTGATGGTGTATATACTGTATTCACTGGCAATGAGTCTGCTGCATTTGCGGCATTAACTGCAGATAATGTGACAGGGGTGAATCTGTCTGGCAAGTCTGTTACTTTTGCTGCTGATGGCACGGTAAAGATAGCTTTGCATGATGAAACATGTACCTGGAGTGGTGGAGAGTTACTCTGGGATGCCAGCACTCCCGTATTTGATGGCAGTAAGACATTTGTTGCCGGCAGTACTGTTCTGTTTACCGGTGATGCAGACGTGACGCTCGGTGAAGATATTACAGCAGGTGTGGTGAATATCGGTGAAGGAGTGACGGTATCGCTTACCGGTGGTGAGTATTCCCTCTCCACTCCTGCTCTGGAAATTCTTGGTGAGCTCAGACTTGAAGATGACGCGTTGAGCAATGAAACGGTGATTTCCGGTTCCGGCCAGTTGACCGTGGCGTGCGACTGGACTGCCGGCACCATGGGCTCGTACAGTGGTAATATTGTCGTCGAGTCCGGCGCCACTTTCAAAGTGACAAGCGAAAATGGCCTTGGAGTAGACTACCGCCACAACAGCACACGCTCGGTGACCTTGAAAACAGGTGCCACACTGGATATTGCCGGGTCTGCCCAGTATTACAAGCTTGTGATGCAGGAGGGTTCCATCCTTACAAACTCCGGGGACAATGCTAATACTGGTAAGATGCAGCTGCCGAACGTGAGCCTTGACGGAAATGCAACGGTGAACGCAGAGGCTGATATTGCTATTATTGGTTCTGGGTATGGAGCTACCGCACTGGGCCTGAACAATCACACACTCAGCAAGACTGGTTCCAGTAATCTCCTGCTGTACAATACAAGCGCCGCCGCTGGTACGATTGATGTCCAGGAAGGTGGTATCATTGTGTCTCGTGGGGGCAGTGGATATGCCAATGTCGATATCCGCGTTCGTGAAGGGGGCAAGATTGTGTTGGATGTGAATGATAGAGCTTTCAAGTCATTGACAATCTATGCTGGCGAGGCTGAGACTACGGCTGCTCCCGAAATAAACGTGGGTGCAGATAAGGCATGGGGTATCAGCGGGACAACAAACGCCGAGGTGGCTTTTTCGAAAACCGGTGCCGGCACCCTCAACCTGAATGGCAACACTTCGCTCCAGTCCGGCATGACGGTTGAGGCGGGTACTGTGAACTTCAATGCACTTACAACGCTCAACGGCTTGTTAACCATCAAGGCTGCCGGCACTGTGACCATCGGCGAAAACGGTAGCCTTTACATTGGCTCACTGGATGGCTTCGAACTCATCTCCGACACTGACATGACGGAAAATGGTGTCAAGTCGGCCGAGTACAAGATTATCAGTAAAGAAGAAGGTGCCACGACGAATATCTCCACGGTGTTGCATGGCTCTGCCTTGACCATTTCTGACACCGGCACCATCAGCCTGGGTAGTGTGTATTTCGTTGTCAAGGATACAGTCGCGTACTCTGCGATTGCTGCAACTAACGCAGAATCTGTGACGGTGAAAGCTGCTGCAACTCTCACGCTCCCGGGAGATACGGCAAACGTGCTTCCCATTGTCAATAATGGCACCGTCTTGCTGCAGGGCGGTACCTCTGATCTGGCAGCCATCACCAACGATGGTGACGGCGTTGTTTATCTGACTAACGCTGATGGTGCTAAACTGTTGTCCTTCACCGGTAGTTTCTCGGGCAAGAGCTATAATGCTGCCATTGATGCCACAGACTCCACCGTGGTGACTTCAACAGCTGTTTCCGGTGAGGGTGTAAGCGCATATAACGGCACGCTGACCGTGCTTTCCGGGGCTACCTTCAAGGGGACAGCTAACTTTGGAGGTGCCAATATCCACGTCGCGGGTACATATGATCTTAATGGTGCTCTTGTGACAAAGAACTTCACCTTGCTTGAGGGCGGTGTGCTTGCCAATACCGGTAACGGCTTGCAAGATATGGGCCAACGCCAGATTGACTCGCTGACTCTTGAAGGTGATGCCTCGGTGAAAGCTGCGAGCAATATTACCATGATTGGTTCTCAGTATGCCACCGTTCAGGTGAACATTGGTTCCAATACGCTGACCAAGACCGGCGCAGGTGTATTCCAGATTAATAACGGCAACATCACCGGCGATGGCACCATCGCTGTGCAGGAAGGCGAGCTGCGCCTCTTCAGCTACAGCAAACCCGCGAACATGGGCACAGCTGCTGATGCTACTTTTGATGTGAAGGGTGGTGCCACACTGCGTGTGGATATAGGCACTACCATCGGCAGGATTACCACTACGGCCGCAGACGCTGACTCCAATCTGGCATTCGGTAATGGAGTGACTCTTATTCTCGGCTCCACTGCGGAATCGACCTCCTCCATTGATAAGGTGAGCATCAATGCTGCGCAGAGCGCCACACTTGACCTGGCTGCCGGCACCACGCTCCAAGGCCTGACCAAGGTAGAGGGCGGTACGCTCAACATTGCTGGTTCCGGCACTTACAAGCAGACCACGGAGCTGACTGGAAATCTGCAGCTGGCAGAGGGCTGGGCCGGTAAGATTGCTGTGGGTGATGGCGGCACGCTGAACCTCGGTGCCCTGGGTGGCACCACCTCCGTAACTGTGGAAAAAGGCGGTACCCTGGGCGTCTCCGGTGATATTTCCTGCGAGGTCAGCAACGCCGGTGCCCTGAAGGGCACCAGCATCTCCGGCAAGCTGAGCAGCACCGGCGGCTCGCTCGAGCTGAGTGGCGCCAACGCCATCACCTCCACGGATGTGACCATCTCCGGCACCGAGCTGAAGGGCACCTGGGGTGCCAGTGGCCTGGAGCTGGGCA
>CALFTQ010000181.1 GCA_937916135.1 uncultured Verrucomicrobiales bacterium | reverse complement strand
AGGAGCGCATACTTGAGAACATAGCGCATCGCTACAATCTTGAGCATGCATGCCAGAGAGTGAAAAGCAACAAGGGAGCTCCGGGGATAGACGGCATGACCGTTGAAGAAATGGAGCGATGGCTGAACACCCACATGGCAGAACTGAGAGAGCAACTGCTCAACGGCAGCTACCGCCCACAGGAGGTAAAGGGAGTGAGCATCCCCAAACCAAACGGTGGACGGCGGCAACTGGGCATACCAACGGCGATAGACCGATTGGTACAACAGGCCTTTGTGCAGGAACTCACCCCCATACTCGACCCACAGATGAGCGAATCGAGCTATGGTTTCCGACCGAATCGAAGCGCCCACCAAGCCCTCAAGGCAGGCTCTGCGTACGTGGAGCAAGGCTACACCGTAGCCGTAGACCTTGACTTGGAAAAGTTTTTCGATAAGGTCAACCACGACATCCTGATGTCGAGACTGGCACGGCGCATCAAAGACAAGCGCGTGCTCTACTACATCCGCCAAATGCTCAAGGCGGGAATGATGGACAACGAAGGCATTAAGCAGAAAAGGGAACAAGGTACGCCACAGGGCGGACCGCTCTCACCGCTGCTTGCTAACGTACTGCTGGACGACCTTGACAGGGAATTGGAGAATCGAGGGCTGCATTTTTGCCGCTACGCAGACGACTGTATCATATTCGTTAGAACAATAGAAGCAGGAGAACGCGTGCTGGCAAGTATCAGCCGCTACATCGAAGATGAACTGAAACTCAAGGTAAACCAACAGAAAAGCAAGGTGGACAAGGTGTGGAACTGCGTCTACCTCGGCTACATCATAGGAGTAGAGGGTAAGTTGAGAATAGCACCGGCAAGCGTGAAGAAGCTGAAAGCGAAAGTGCGATTGATAACTCGCCGAAATCGCCCGACTCCTTTACGCGAAGTAATAGCGGAACTTATCCCCGTGATAAGGGGGTGGACAAATTACTTCAAGCTGGCAGCAATCAACAGGCTATGTCAGGAACTCGATGAATGGACGCGCCGAAAGCTACGGTGCCTGCGCCTAAAACAATGCAAGCACCCGAAAGGTATCCGCCGTTTCCTCGAAAGTATAGGAGTGAAGCGGAAAATGCGCGAGAGTATCGGGTCAATGGGGCGCCGATGGTGGTGGATATCATGCTCACAACTTGCTCATATCTGCATGGATAACGCATGGCTGCGAGCAGAGGGATATATCTCGTTTTATCAACTCCTCAAACGCTGATTGGAAACCGCCGTATGCCATAAATGGCACGTGCGGTGGTGTGAGAGGGGGCGAAAGCCCCCTACTCGATTATGGCACCGGCCATAAAAGCGCAATGCTTTACCGAAACGTAAATTGATATTTGTCGTTGTCGAGGCACGGGATTTCAGTCCCGAAATAACGGTGCTTCCAATCGGGACTGAAGTCCCGTGCTCCGACAGAGTTCCCCCACAAATTCCCATTTATCGCTCAGTGAGCTTCGGGGATATCATCCCAGTTGGTCGTGTAACACGGGGAGGTGAACTCGCGTTTCCATGGGGCGGTGGCGGCGCGGTTGGCAAAGTGGACATTGTGACCGGCTTTCTGGAGCTTATCCAGCACCCCCATGAGAGCGCTGGGCGCGGCATCGGGATGCTCAAAGGTGGGCTGCACGCACTCCTGGGGCAGCAGCTCAGTGAGCAGCACGCCAATCTTGCGGTAGGGGTAGCCCGGGCGGTAGATTTCCTCCAACAGGCGGCAGGCAGCTGCGGTGAATTCGCGGTTATCATCCGTATGCATACCCAGCGCAACAGATGCCGAGTTGGCATAGAGCCGTGATTCCTCATAGCGGGAGGTGCGCAGCACCACATGCACCGCAGCAGCCATCATCCCCTCCTGCCGCAGAATGCGCCCTGCCTTTTCGACAAAGAGGCAGAGGATTTCGCGAAGTCGCGGCAGCTCGGTCACAGCATCCTTCAGGGAGCGCGACACCATCACCTGCGAGCGCGGGGCTGCGGGCTCCTCATCAATGCAGGGAATCCCATTCAGCTCCAGCCCCATGCGCTCGCCATGCACACCGAATTGCTTGCGCAGCCAGCCCTTATCTGCCGCGGCCAGTCCCGCCGCCGTCCGGATGCCCAATGCATGCATGCGCGGGAGCAGGCGCCGCCCCACGCCCCAGATATCCCCCACCGGCGTCTGCTGCAACAGGGGCTCCCAATCCCCGGGAGAATTCAGCGCCAGCACCCCCTGCATCTGCGGGTTGTGCTTGGCGGTCTCATTGGCCAGCTTGCAGAGCGTGCGTGTGGGGGCAATGCCCACACTCACGGTGATGCCGGTCCAGCGGCGAATCTTGCTGCGGAGCCTGCGGGCCACGGCGTTCCAATCCACGCCGGGTTCCACCACGGCAAAAGCCTCGTCGATGCTGTATTGCTGCACCTCGGGCAGCTCCTGCTCCAGAATCGAAATGAAGCGGTCGGAAAGGTCGCTGTACAGGGCAAAGTTAGCAGAGCAGACCACGGCATTCATGCGCTCCAACCTGTCCTTGCACTTGAAGTAGGGCTCACCCATGGCGATTCCCGCAGCCTTGGCCTCTGCGCTGCGGGAAACGACGCAGCCATCGTTGTTCGACAGCACCACCAGCGGGCGCCGCCGCCAATCCGGGCGGAACACCTGCTCACAACTGGCAAAGAAGTTGTTGCAATCGAACAGCAGGTACATTCCTTACTCCGGATTGGAGCCCATGATTATACGGTAAAAATTGCACCCGATGAAATTCCCCAGGACAATGGAAGCATAGAACACCAGGATTTCGCCCAGGTGAGCCTGCCAGAACGCAAGAGGCGCCGCAAGATAATAGAACGCATCTGCCACACAGTGCGGAAAGCCGCACATGATGAACAGCGGCACGCCAATCATGAGCGGCAGGTTATTCCCTTTCCGGGCAAAGGTAACCGCCGTGGTCATGATGAAACCGCAGCCAATGGAGAGGATACCGCCATTTATCGCTCCGGTGGAAAGCCGGAGCTCCAGAATCCCCTGCGCCGTCTGCAGCAACGGCATGGGCGAAAGGCGCGCCATGAGCGCCACCAGCAGGCAGCCTATGATATTTCCCAGGAGGATGAGCGCCAGGCGCCCCATCTCCCCCTTCTTCACAAAGCCTGCCGTGCCGGTGTAGAGCATGGTTTTGTAATTCACAACAGCCAGCAAGGCAAAGGAGAACAAGACACTGCCCATCAGCTCGCGCATCACGATGAATCCCGCCCCGGCATCGCGCGAGGCCAGATACCCGAACCCCGCAATACCCACACTCACCCCCGCCATAGTGGATGAGCGCATGACTTCAGCAAACTTTTTCATCGTATCCGCACGTGAGAGTTCAAATCAAAGACCAAGTTTCGCGAGGATGATTTCGGTCACCATCTTGGGGTTGGGCTTCGGGTTGCTCACCTTCATCACCTTGCCGGTGAGGGCGTTGATGAGCTTCATGTTGCCACCCTTCACAATGGCCACCATATCCGGGTTCTCCTCCAGCACCTGGGCTACCACGGCATCCAGCGCATTGGTATCCGTCTTCTTGAAGCCCATGGCATCCGCAGCCGCGGCGGCGGTCATGCCGGTTTCCCACATCTTTTCCAGCACTTCGCGGGCCTGGTTGTTGGAGACAAGGCCGTCCTCGATGATATCCACCAGCCCGGCCAGTGCCTTGGGAGCCAGCGGGCAGGTTTCGATGTTCAGCTCTTTCTCGGCCAGCACGGCGGTGAGGTTGTTGATGACCCAGTTGGCCACCTTGCGGGGGTGCTTGCTGCCGGCAGCGGCATCCTCGAAGTAGCGGCAGAGCTTGAAATCGCCCACCAGGGTGTTGGCATCGGCCACCGGCAGGCCATAGGCGCTCTGCAGGCGGGCATGAAGGGCGTCCGGCAGCTCGGGCAGCTCGTGCTTCACCTTCTCCACCAGCGGGGCGGTCTGCACCGGGATGAGATCCGGGCAGGTGTGGTAGCGGTAGTCGTGGGCATTCTCCTTGGTGCGCATCACGATGCTTTCGCCCAGGGCGTCATCCCAGCGGCGCGTGGACTGCACCTGGGCAATACCCATATCCAGCTCCTCGGCCTGGCGGTGAATCTCGTAGATGAGCGCACGGCGGGCGGCAGACATGGAGTTGATGTTCTTCATCTCAATCTTGGCGCCCAGTTCCTTCTGGCCCTTGGGGCGCAGGGAGACGTTCACGTCGCAGCGCATCTGCCCCTTCTCCATGTCGGCATCGGAGATACCGGCGCAGATCATCATCTGCTGCAGGCTCTTGAGGTAGGCGTAGGTTTCCTCCGGGCTGGTCAGGTCGGGAGCGGAGACAATCTCCATGAGCGGGGTGCCGCCGCGGTTGTAGTCCACCACGGAATAGCCACTGTAGTGGGTGAGCTTGGCGGCGTCCTCCTCCAGGTGAATGTGGTCGAGCTTCACCGTGCGCACCACCGGGCCATCGGCCTTCACCTTGCAATCTGCCGGGTAGGCCCAGGCATACAGCGGCACCTCGCCACCAATGCAGAGCGGCAGGTCCAGCTGGCTGGTCTGGTAGTTCTTGGGCATATCGGCATAGAAGTAGTTCTTGCGGTCCCACTTGGAAACAGGCGGAGTAGTGCAGCCCAGCATCATGCCGGTGAGAATGGTGCGCTCAATGGCAAACTTGTTGAGCACCGGCAGCGCACCGGGCATGCCCAGACAGGTGGGGCACACATTCGTGTTCGGTTCGTAGCCAAAACCGGCCTTGCAGGAGCAGAACATTTTGGTCTCAGTCTTAATCTGGCAGTGAACTTCCAGACCGATGGTTACGAGGTAATCAGAAACAGGCATGTGTGAACGATGGTGTGTTTATTGTGAAGAGATGGAATTCTCCCGGAGCGCGTTGTCCAGGTCCGTGCGGAATGAGGCATCGAATACAGAATCAAAAAGATTGGTGTGCGTGGCACCCAGGCTTTCAAACACCAGGTCGAGCGCCACAGAAAAATCATCGTATGTCTCGGCTTCATAGCCGGGCAGCGCGGCAATGCGAACAATCTCGCTGCGGATGGCCCACAGAATCGGCTCCAGCGGGGCCAGCACGGCCTGCGCCGCTGCGGCAGACTCCGGCGCGAATTCGCGGTGCTCCATATCCGCTGCGGGAATCAGAGGCTTAAGCTGCAGGGAAAGAGAGGTGAGCTTCACCGCTGCTTTCGAGGCCTCCTCCTCATCCTGTACTTGCTCCAGCACATGCAGCACCTCCCTATCGGGCGCTTCCAGGCGGTTCAGGCGGGCGATTTCGGCGAGGGCCTCTTCTGCCGACAGCGGCGCCCCGGGAGATTCCAGCAGTTCCCGGTCTTCCTCGGCAAACATTCCCAGCTCGATAGCCTGTTCGAAAGCCTTTACCAGAATCTCAGAGCCGTAACAACGGGCGCGGCAGATGCTCAGGAACTCCACATGCAGGTCATCCATGGTTTCCAGGATGCGCAGCTGCACCGAATCCATCATGCCCACGCATTCGGCCTCCGGCGCTATGAGAGGAAGCGAACTCAGGCGGTTATCCAGTTCAAACGTGATTCTGACCAGCTCCGAAAACCGGGCGGCAGCGGCATCCGCATCCTGTTTACTGCTCACACCGGAAAGGAGCATCCACATCTCGGAAGCGGTCTGAAGAAACTCCTGCCCCAGCTGGCGGGCCTCAGCCGCCTCCTCCGTGACCGGCCGGGGCTCGTCCAGCTCCAGCACAGTCATGGCCTGCGCCGGGCTCATATTCCCCAGCGCCAGCGATATACCGGCCATGTACAGCAATTTCCGCATGAGATTTACGCCCGGATATTATACACTTTTCCGAAAGAATGGCAAGCCGAGATTTCCGATACGCACTACAAATTATTGACAAGCTCCACCGTGAGTGTTAGATTAGCAGGCAAGTCATGACAGAGAACGCCATACAAAACCGCCCGGGCAGGGGCATCAGTCTCCATTGGGTCACCGTCATTTCTCTTCTGTATCTGGCGCTGCCCTGCATGCTTTTCTTCAGCAGCTGGTTCACCCCCTGGGTGGCATGGCCGGTCAACCTGGGAATAATATTGAGTCTTATTTCTTATGTGCGCAGAAGGGCTGGAGATACCGTATGGAAACCGAGTCGGCCTCATCTCATCGGCATCGCACTTGCGGCACTCGTCTGCATCGTTGTCTTCATGCTGACCGGCATAGCCGGATATTTCACCCCAGCCACGGATGTCCTGATTTTCCGGGAAGCATTGTACAATAACATCATCCGCGAAGCATGGCCGCTTGTGCTGCCGAATGGCCGGGAAATGAGCTATTATCTGGCGGGCATGCTTCCCCCGGCTCTGCTGGCAAGACTGACGGAAGGCTACACCATGCAACGGTTCCTCGCAGTGCTCTGGTATGCCGCCGGCATGTGGCTCTCGCTGCTGCTATTCTTTTGCCGGAATCAGAAATTCTCTTTTCTTTTTCTCATCTTCATCTTTATTTTCAAAGACCCCGTCTATCTCATCATCAACAGTCTGGCGGGCACAGGAGAGATATGGCACGCCATCGGGAAATTCATTTCCTTACCGCCGAACGAATACACCGGCACCCCCCACCCGGTACAGATGATGCTCCTGAATGCACAGGGATGCAATTTCCACCCGTACTCGCTGCTGGCAGCGGCACTCATCATCAACGCACAAGAAAAACTCCGGCTGCTGATTCCACTGGTCATCACCCTGCTACTTCCCACCTCACCCCTGGGAGCCATCGGCTGCCTGCCGCTGGCAGCCATCCCATGGGTTCAGGATGCCCGGCATAATATGGTGCGCTCAGCAGTTTCTCTGCTGCTGCCGGTTGGTATCACGCTGCTTTGTGCGTGCTATTACCTTCGGGCAGAAAGTGCCACCAGCATAGGCTTGTTTCCTCTGCTCCAGGGTTCCTGGCCCGATTTCTTTCTGCATTTCTACATCGGCATCGTGGCCAGCATCCTGCTCTTCTGCTGCATTCTGGGCAAGGAAATCATCCGGCAGGATCGCGCCTTGCAGGTGAGCATAGCATGCTGCCTGATTCTGCCGTGGTTCTACCTTGGTTCGAGCCGGGAAAGCGGCTTATTCGGGCTGAATGAACTTTGGCTGAAAACAAGTCTGATATACCACATGCACCTGATTGCAGCCCTGTGCTTGAACTGGGACAAGCTCCCATGGGGCAAATACGTCTATGTATTGTCGCTTGTCATCCTGTTCTCCCGGGATGAGCGCATTCGTTCCCTCCAATACACCGGCGTCCCCGACGTGCAGGACGTATGGCAAGGGCACCTGCTGCACACGCACCGCTCCCTGTACCAGAAGATTCCGCATTGTAATCCCTGTTGCATACCGGGGCTTATGCTGGAAGGCGGCCAGGCCGAGAAGCACTTTCCGGGCAAGCTGTTACCCAAGGCGCCGGGGTGCGACTATACACGCCCCATGCAGCCGGATGGCCGTTTCATTACTCACTGAGTCTGAAAGCGGCGGTTCAATTCCGCCATAGGGAACGGCAGCAGGGTGGATTTACCGCCCGGGCTGCAATAGGGGATTTCGCATTCCAGCAGGGAGGCCAGCAGAGGCAGCGGATTCTGCAGGTAGGCGGTCACATCCTCCTGCATGGCATACTGGCGGGCCAGCTGGCGGGCAAAGGGCTCGAAGGGGCTTCGGGCGCGGGTGAGCCGAACCTCGCCACTAGTGAATACACGCAGCAGATCCTGCACAAAATCATTTACCTTGCGCAGGGGGAGAATGGCGGGAATAGCCTCAATACGCAAGGTGTTACGCCCGAAGGGCGAGAGCTGGAACCCAGCCTGCTCCAGCTGAGGTTTCACCTCCAGCGCAATCCCCATATCGCGGGTATCAAGCTCCAGCAGCTCCGGCACCAGCAACCGCTGCGATTCCAGCGGGCGGCGGTTGCTCTCCTGCAGGCGCTCAAAGATGATGCGCTCCCTCGCCGCGCGGGGCGACATGAGCACCATGCCTTCCTTGTTCTCGAAGATGGCATACTGATTATGCAGCGTGCCGATGTGGCGGAAATGGGGTGGCAGCGGGGCCGCCTGCGGCTCCGGCGCGGGAACAGGTGCGGGCGCCGGAGCCGGGGGCAGCTCCAACTCCTGCTGGCGCGGGGTTACCAGTGGTTTGAGCACCAGGGGCGGGCGAGTTTCGGGACGCGGCGCAGGTGCAGCAGGACGGACGGGCGCTGCAACCGTTACAGGTTTCACGACCGGCTGAGGTTCCAGGACTTGCTGAGCAGGAGGTTCTTCCGACTCGCCACGGGCATGCGCAGCCAGCGTAGCCGCCACGGCATCCATCACCGCCAGGGTAATTTCCGCCGGGCGGCGGAAACGCACCTCGCGTTTGGCCGGGTGCACATTCACATCTACCAGGGCGGGCTCCACCTCCAGATACAGGAACAGGGCCGGGTGCAGCCCCGGCGGGAAACCGCCGTAGCCATCGCGCACAGCTCGGTTGATAATCTGGTCCTCCACCGGGCGGCCATTCAGGAAAACATACTGCATGCGGCGGTTGCGGCGCGCCGCGGAAATGGGCATCAGATAACCGCTCACTCGCACGCCGGGTGCCTCCGTGGGGCGAATCCGCATGAGGGCAGCGGCTGTCTCACGCCCCACAAAATCGGCAATCCGCTGCCGCAGATCATGCGTGGCCGGCACATCGAACACCATCTGGCCATCCCGCACATAGGTGAAGCGAATCTCCGGGAAAGCCAGCGCATGCAGGCGCACCTGGTGCTCCACATGCCCGGCCTCCGTCTCATCACTCTTCAGGAACTTGCGGCGCACCGGCGTATTGAAGAAGAGGTTGCTGACACTGATTTCCGTACCCGGGGCACAACCGGCATTCATCAGGGGAGCCTCCACCCCGCCCTCGGCACTCACACGCCAGCCCTCCACATCTGCCGCGCGACGCGTGGTCAGCGTCAGGTGCGAGACAGAAGCAATACTGGGCAGAGCCTCACCGCGGAACCCCAGCTGGCGGATGGCGAACAAATCCTCCACCTGCACCAGCTTGCTGGTGGCATGCCGCTGCAGGCACAGGGCGGCATCTGCCTTGCTCATGCCGCAGCCATCATCCGTCACCTTGATGAGAGAGACACCGCCGCGGCGCAGCTCCACTCGCACACTGTGAGCGCCGGCATCAATGCTGTTCTCCACCAGTTCCTTGACCACGGAAGCCGGACGCTCCACCACCTCACCGGCAGCCACCTGGCTGGCAAGGATATCACTCATGAGGTGAATGTTCTGTTCTTCGGGTTCCGGCATGGTCGTGCGGTGAATTTAACATGCAGAGGTGCACGCGTCAACTCCGCAATGCCCTGCACCCCCTCCTTACTGACACAGAAAGACGCGCAGAATGCTGGCAAAGTGCGGGAACTCGGTGTACTCTGTTTGCGTGAAAAAGTGCCAGATATGCGGCAAACGCGCGTCGATGTTCCTGACGCAGATAGTGAACGGACAAGTTTCAGAGCTTGCCCTCTGCGAGGCCTGCGCCCGCGCCAAGGGGCTGTTTGACCCTCAATCCCTTACCTTTGCGGAGAAATTCTTCCCGGAAGAATTCAAGCAGCGGGTCGATAAACTGGTGCGCGAACTGACCGGTGTCGAAAGCCCAGCCCCGCAGGCCCCCGTCATGAGCGACCTGAGCAGCTGCCCGGTCTGCGGATTCAGCGTGGAAGACTACCGCCGCACCGGCCACCTCGGCTGCCCTGATTGCTACACCGTCTTTGCCCGCGAGCTCAATCCCGAGGCCGAGCAGGAAGCTGAACCAGCCGACGAGCCACCCGCCGTGACCCGGGCCCGCCTTCAGAAAGAGATGCAGCAGGCCGTTGCCCGCGAGGACTATGAGCGAGCCGCCCTTCTGCGCGACCAGATAAACGCCCTGCCCCCCGCCGACGCATGAAGCTGGAAACCCTCTTAAGTTCAACCCGCAACTGGACGCCTGACCGCAACACAACAGACGGAGTGGTAGTGGGCTCCATAGTGCGCATGGTGCGCAACCTGCCGGGTTTCCCTTTCCCCGGCTGGAGCACGGCAGAATCCCGCGCCGCTGTGGCAGAACAGCTGCTGCCTGTGCTGCGGGGCATGCAAGGATTCAAAACCGCGTTCTGCTCCGAAATGAGCAAGCTGAGCTACGGCCAGCGCCGCGCCCTGCTCACCCGCAAGCAGCTCACCCCCTGCATGGCCGCCCGCCAGGATGGCTGCTACATCATCATCCCCCAGCGCCGCCCCTTCATCATGATGGTGAATGAGGAAGAGCACCTGGTAGTACACGCCTTCCGGAATGGCCTCAACTTCGAGGATTGTGTGCAGGACATCCAGGAACTCGATGATACGCTGCAGGAGGAGCTCAACTTTGCCCACTCTCCCCGGCATGGCTACCTGACCAGCATCCCCTCCGAAGCGGGTGACGGGCTGCAGCTCTACTGCCTGCTGCACCTGCCCGCCCTCACCACGGCCAACATGATGAACCAGGTGACCAAGGCACTGGAAAAGCTGCATGTGAGCATCTCCCCGTATTTCTCTGATGCGCAGGACGACACCGGCCATCTCTTCGTCCTCTTCTCCATCCCCGGCCCGGAAGACAGCATCGATGAAATGATGGATGCCTTCCACGATGTGGTGGACCACATCGTGCTGCGAGAGTTGCAAGTGCGCCGCAAGCTCCTGGCAGAGCCCGGGCTCCACCTGCAGGATACCATCGCCCGCGCCTATGGTCTGCTGACTAACTGCCGCCGGCTCAGTATCAAGGAACTGCGCGATGCCGTCTCCCTGCTCCGGCTCGGCACGCTCATGGGCATCGTGACCTGGGAGGAAGAGGAGCGAGAAATCCTCATCGCCCTCAATCAATTCGGGCTGGCCCAGGCCTGCGAAGCCGCGCTGGCCGAAGAAAAGGGCGACCCGCAGCTCTGCCTGCGCCGCGCCACCGCCGCCCGCGAATTTCTCAACAAGCACCCACACAGCTTTTCTGACAACACCATATGAACAGTAACTTCACCCCCCGAGCCCAGCAGGTGCTCAATATCGCCCGCCGCGAGGCGGATCGCTTCCACCACAACTACATCGGCGCCGAACATGTGCTGCTCGGGCTCCTCAAACTGGGGCAAGGCGTGGCCATCAGCGTAATGGAGAATGCCGGGGTCGATATTGCCGACCTGACTTTCAAGATTGAGCAGTCCATCGTGCCCGGCTCTGCCTCAGTTGAGGGTTCCCTGCCATATACCCCGCGAGTCCGCAAGATGCTGGTGCAGGCCGGCGAGGAAGCCCGCAAGCTCCGCCACACCTATGTGGGCACCGAGCACCTCCTGCTGGCCATGCTCAAGGATGAGGACGGCCTGGCCTGGCACAGCCTGGTGGCCAGTGGCCTGAGCTACGATGCTGTGCGCCGCGGCGTGATGGAGGAAATCAACCCCGGCTTCGGGGTAGACACCCCGCCGGAGAACAATGGCGACATGCACGATGGCCCGCCCCACCGCCCGAACCGCGAGGAGGAAGAGGAAGACAGCAACGCCTTCCTCCACCAGCACCACTCTGCCCGCAATAACTCTGCCACCTACAACAACAGCTCCAACACCCCTGCCCTGAGTGCCTTCGGCCGCGACCTCACCGCCAAGGCTGCAGCCGGCGAAATGGACCCCGTCATCGGCCGCCAGGCTGAGCTGGAGCGCGTCATCCAGATTCTCTGCCGCCGCACCAAGAACAACCCGGTGCTGCTGGGCGAGGCCGGTGTGGGCAAGACCGCCATCGTGGAAGGCCTTGCGCAGCAGATTGCCCGAGGCGATGTGCCCGAGTTCCTGCTGGGCAAGCGAATCATTTCGCTGGATATGGCCCTCATGGTGGCCGGTACCAAGTACCGCGGCCAGTTCGAGGAGCGACTCAAGGCCGTGATGGACGAAATCCGCAAGGAGAAAAACATCATCCTCTTCATCGATGAGATTCACACCCTCATCGGCGCAGGTTCGGCCGAGGGCACCATGGATGCCTCCAACATCATCAAACCCGCCCTTTCCCGCGGCGAGATGCAGGCCATCGGTGCCACCACGCTGAATGAATACCGCAAGCACATCGAAAAGGATGCCGCCTTTGAGCGCCGCTTCCAGCAGGTGCAGGTGGGTGAACCCTCCGTGGAAGACACCGTGCTCATCCTGCAAGGCATTGCCCCGCAGTATGAAAAACACCACCATGTGCACTACACGCCCAAGGCGCTGGCCAGTGCCGCCTACCTCTCCAAACGCTACCTGACCGGGCGTTTCCTGCCGGATAAGGCAATCGACCTCATCGATGAAGCGGGCTCCCGCCTGCGCGTCACCCGCATGACCCGCCCTGCCGACATTAAGCAGAAGGAGGAAGACCTGCGCACCCTGGAGGCCGGGAAGAAAGAGGCCATCGATACCCAGAACTTCGAGCAGGCGGCCCGGCTGCGAGACCGCATCGAGGCCCTGCAGAAAGAGATCGGCAGCTATGTGGACAACTGGAAGAGTGAGGTGAATAAGACCTACATGGAGGTCACGGAAGACGACATCATGACCGTGGTTTCCAAGTGGACCGGCATCCCCCTGGCCCGCATGGAGGAGAAGGAGACCGAGAAACTGCTCCGCATGGAGGAGGAGCTGAAGAGCAAGGTCATCGGCCAGGATATCGCCTGCTCCGCCATTTCCCGCGCGCTGCGCCGCAGCCGTGCGGATATCAAGGATCCGCGCCGCCCCATCGGCTCCTTCCTGTTCATGGGTCCCACCGGCGTGGGCAAGACCTACCTGGCCCGCAACCTGGCCGAAATCATGTTCGGCACCGCCGAGGCTCTCATCCAGGTGGACATGAGCGAATACATGGAAAAATTCAGCACCAGCCGGCTCATCGGCTCGCCTCCCGGCTATGTGGGGCACGATGAAGGCGGGCAGCTTACCGAGCAGGTGCGCCGGCGTCCGTATGCGGTGATTCTGTTCGATGAAGTGGAGAAAGCCCACCCGGACGTGATGAACCTGCTGCTGCAGGTGCTGGAGGAAGGCTGCATGACCGACTCCCTGGGCCGCAAGGTGAACTTCAGCAACACCATCATCATCCTCACCTCCAACGTGGGCGCCAGCCTGGCCAGTCAGCAGAGCACCATGGGCTTCGGCGCCATGACCCGCGAGGAAGATGACTACGACAGCATGAAGGAAAAGATTACGGAAGCCGCCAGGAAGCACTTCCGCCCGGAATTCATCAACCGCTTCGATGAGCTCATCGTCTTCCGCATGCTCAACCGCCCCGACCTGGAGAAGATTGTGGAGCTGGAAGCGCAGAAGCTCATCCGCCGACTGGCCGATAAGCAGATTTCCCTCACCCTCTCGCCGGAGGTCATCAGCATGCTGGTGGACAAGGGGTACGACCCGCAGTATGGCGCCCGCCCCATGCGCCGCGCCATCGAGCGCCTGCTCGAAGACCCCATTGCCGAGGCCATCCTCCGCGGCGAACTGGTCGAGGGCTGCATGAGCCGCGCCATCCGCCCCGAGGGCACCTCCGACATTGCCTTCGAAGAGGATAAACCCAAGCCCGCCCCAAAGAAACGGGCTCCCCGCAAGAAGAAAAGCTGAATGAGTGAAGCGGTGCCACCCGGCACCGCTTCCTGCTTTTTCCACAGCTTGAGTACAGAGCGCGTTAAATGGGAATCTGTCGGGATGTACAAAGGACAAATTACAAAGGACAATTTAGGAGTTCCGCTCGCCTTAGGCTCGCCATTTTAAACGGCTGCGGCAAAGCCGCAGGGAACTTTCAAATTGTACTTTGTCCCTTGTACATTGTACTTACAAACATCAATTTATCGTTTTCTATAATCAATCGCCAGGAGTGCGCGCCGACCTGGCCGGGTAGGAAACATTTTACGCTAGACACTGATTTTTTTTATGTTACAATATCCGCATGAAAAGCACTACCGATATCCCTCTGCAAGAGGGGGAAGAAATCATCTGGCAGGGGAAAGCGCAATTACCCGGCCAGGCGGTGCATGAGTATATCCCGATGCTCATCCTGGTGCTGATTTATGCCAACAGTCTGCATCTGCTGTACCCGGTGGAACCGCTCTCAATGCTCCACGAATTCTGCTCCGGGAATCTGGCGGGTGGCATCCTCCTGCTTGGCATCATTCTTTTCGCGGCAGCGCCCACCCTCAAACGGAAGATTCTTACCAACCAGACCTATATCTTCACCAACCGCCGCGCTGTTGCCATCAGCGCATCGGGGTGTGTGCTCCACAGCATCCCGACAGAGCAGATAAGTGAATGCATCATCAAAGAACACAGCCGGAATCTGGTCAGCCTGCTGATGAAGGAGGATAGCCATCACGAATCCGGTCTTACGCTGCTCTTTGCCCACATCCCTGCAGATATTCTGGAGCATTATCAGGGAAACAATTGAAAAGTCAGATTTTTTACTATAACATAAACAAAGAGGCTCCACTCATACGTCATCATATGTGAGAGCACCATCACCTCAACCTACGAACCATGCGTACCATTCAACAATTTCTCCTCAGTTTTATCCTGGCCGGCGCTGTCATGGCCAATGATACGGACACCCAAACATACTGGAACAGCCTGAAGCAGCACCCCAACCAGGCAGTACAGGCTGCGGTTCAGCAGTATAACCAGGGGCTTTGCACCGTAGCAGACATACTCCGGGCTGAGGAAAAGCATCTGGCTGCGGAACTTGCAACAACGGACAAAACACATTATACAGCGCTGGCCGAACAACTTATCCGCAACTACAAGGAGCAAATCAGGCTGGAAGAGACCGTACGCGGCGGAAGCAGCACCCACTCACTGCAACTGCGACAGAAACTCTATGCCTTGGAGATTGACGTCTTGAAAAACTCACACTGACGCACCGATTTACCTTAGCATGAAACAACTTCTCCTGACAGCCTCCATCGCAGCCTTACTCGTCCCCCTGCACGCCCAGCCGACACCGGAAAGCGGCACCCTGCTCGAGTGGCAGAACGCAGACGCCCCGGTCGCTCTGGTAGAAGAGATTGTTGACCCGGCATTAAGCATTCCGGGCAAGCTCAACGTCCGCATTCTGGCAACAGAAGACTGCATCCTGCGCGAAGGCACCATCCTCCTGCTGGAGGCAGAAGGCATACCCCAGACAGATGCCCGACTCCCCCGCCAGTGGATTCTGAATCTGGCGCTTCTGCAGGAGCTGCGCTCGCTGCATCCCCGGCAGGAAGTTCTGCAAGCCACCGCACCGGCCTCCGCCTTCGCCTCGCCCGCAGGCATGTCAACGTTCTCCTGGAGCGAGCGTTCCAGCTGGTCAGACATCGTGCACCACCATACAGACAAAGGCATTTCGGATGAAGAATTGCGACGCATCCCCATCATCTGCCGCGAGAACTTCACCCCGCGCTCCCGCCGCTTCGAAGAATCCGGAAAGTGGTTTGAGGAGTACACCATGGTGTGCGATATGGCTCTGCCGGAATCCTGGTGCAAGGGGTACCTTCCCGGCGAGCGGATTGTGCTGCACTGGCCCGTAGTCGAAGTGAGTGGCCCCAACCCCAGCCCGGAGGAACAGAAAGCACTTGCAGGCAAGGCCCTCCGGATGGGCGATTTCGTGCTGGCTACACGCTTTGAGCGACAGGGAAACACGCTGCATCTGTATCGGGAGGATTGCCGCACCATCCTGGGACACAAGGGAAACACAGACCGGATAAGCGCCCTGCTTGCGCAGGAAAACGAGCCTGCTGTCCAGCTCCAGTTTTCGGAATACAGCCCGTACATGCCGGATGAGGCCGCAGCCCGGAGCGTGCCACCCCTGGAGCGCAACTGCCACTTCGTCTACAAGGGACTCCAGACCCACGACACCCTGCTGCGCTGCAAGTACATCAGCAGGCAGATTATCGCCTATCCGGATGCCAGACTGTCCCACCTCTACAAATGTGAATACAACGTGGTTGAAATATTGGAATGCCTGAAAGGAAAATGGAAACCCGGCAAGCGCATTTCCTTCTGGCGGCAGGTGGAAAGCTGCAAGCTCAGCCCCGGCACCTATGCGGCGGAGGGTGAGTTGTTCCTGGGCTTCAACCAACGGGACGCCGAATGGCTCCCCACGGAGAATCTCACCTATATAGGCCGCGATGATTTCCAGTTCATGAGGCTGCCCGCCAGTCGTTACAGCGATGCCGTGCAGAAAGTGATGCAGGAATACCCGGAATTGTTCGGCAAGGAGAAGCCAGCGGGACGGCAGGAATCCATCGACACGGAGCAGGCGCGGCAGATTGCATTGCAGTCTCTCCGGGAGCAGCAACATGAAGTGCGCGGTGCCTACAATGTGCAGGGGTCAGGCCGCTATCTCTATGTGTACCCGGCAGAGGGATGCGGAGCGCATGTCCTGCTCCATCCGGATGGCAAGGTAGCCCGCATCTTCTCCCCGGATACGGAAAAATAATCCGCCATGAACCACTCTCCGGGAACAAGCATCTTCTCGCGCCGGGGTTTATGCACGCACGCTGCGCTGAGCACCGGCCAGCGCGTCATGGGCTGGCTGCTGGTGCTCACCCCGACGCTGGGGGCACTCAGTCTGAGCATCGCAGCAGCGCTGGTACCGGGGCACGAGCCCACCTGGCATGACTACCTCGTGTGGTCAGTTCCGCATTTGCTTCTTGTCCTCTCCGTCATGGTCTTCACCACGGTGCCGGCACTGGCATGCTATTGGCTTTTATGCCGGCTGGGAGATAAACTTGAAAAGCGGGGGATCAGAGGGTGCATCATCTGGCCGCTGGTTATTCTGCTGTGCACACTGGCCGGTTGCGAGCTTTTGTGGAGCATAACCGGGCTCTGGGTTACAAGCTGCCCCTACACCACATTGGCGCTGTTCGGGAGCTTCCTGTTCGCCTTCACCCTGTGGCTGACGCATGCAGGACGAACCGTCATCGGCAACGGCACCGCCCTGCATGCCATCTACGGCGGGCTGGTAGCCATCAATGCTTTCTGGTTCCTGCACGGTCTGGCAGACGGAGAGTTATTCACCCGACGCGAAGTTTTCGGCACCAGCTCCCCACGCGCCAGCTGGAATAATCCCTTGCTTCCAGCCAAACAATTCAACACACCCCCCTACCACAGCTGGATATTCGAAGCACAGAAAGTCATTCACGCCACGCATCAACACCATCATAAGCCATGAACCATTTAGTTACCCTGGTGTGCGCTGCAACCCTGCTCACCTCCTGCAGCAGCCACGCAGAAAAGCCGGAAACAATTAACCTCCTCCCGAACCCCGTCAATCTGATGCAACCCACGGTGCTGGTGGAGTTGCGGGGGATTCAGAGCCGCGAGGACAACGGCGAGTTCACCAGTGTCACCCACCGCGGCGTGATACGAGCCGCCTTCAACTCCGGTTTGAAGAAAGATACCGCCGTGCTGCTCAAAACCTTTGACAACGGCTATGAGAAAGAAGGCTGGCTGATTGTGCATCCCTCGCAGAAGCATATCTCCCGCATGCCGGATGGCACCCTCCTGCTGGATGCCACTGATTTCAATTTCATGAAGGCCAGCACCCTTCTGGAATCCCCGGAACCCCAGCCCACCCATTGGCAAGCCATGCGGGATATCATCCACCGGAGCAAGGAACTACGCAGGCAATAGCTCGAGCAGAGCTTCCACTCGCTGGCCGGGGAGGTTCCCCAGCTCCATGCGGTTCATGACATAAGCAAAGGAAATCCCGGTGGAGGGGGAACAGAAGGCATGGCTGCCACCGGCCCCGGCATGACCGAAACCGCCGCCGGGGAAAAGGTGCGCAGGCTCACACATGGCGCCGCAGGTGAAGGCGGTGGGCTGCTGCAGGGTGTTATCCCACCCGCTGCATTGCGGGGTGGACAACCACTCGCGCACATCGGCAGGAATAAAACCAGTGAGGAGAGACTGGTAAAACTGTGCCAGACCACGGGCACTGGCCACGCCTCCCTTGGCGGGGCTGCCGCATTGCCAGGCAGCGGGGGTGCTCATCTCACGCGGTGTTCCATAACCCACAATGCTGTGGAAAGCCCGGTAAACGACTGAACCGATATCAAAATATTTTATATAAAACTCATCCTGCTGCATGTAGCCGGGACGGATGCGCGGAGCTTGCAGCTTAGAAACGCGGTGAAACTCACTTTCCGGCAGGCCGATGTAGAAATCGAGCCCGAGCGGGCGGCGGATGCGCTGCTCCCAGAACTCGCACACGCGTTGCCCGGTAAGCTCGCGTAACAGGATATCCACCAGAGGGCCGAAGGTCTGCGGATGGTAACCATGCTGCGGCGGAAGCCAGGCGGGTGAGCTGCGCTCAATAGCGGCGCGGCAGGCATCTAAATCCTCCAGCGGTGCAGGCTCGGCCAGCGCGGCCAGACCGCACTGGTGGGAAAGCAAGTGCCCAACCGTGCACCGTGGCGCCGGAAAAGCAGGCCAGATATCCCCCACCTCCAGCTCCGGGCCGCGGCAGCAATCATGCAGTGCCAGCAGCAGGCAGAGCGCCGAGGCCGGTTTGGTAGCGGAAAAGACGGGGACGAGAGTATCCCTCGTCCAGGCATCGCCCGCAGAAAGAGTAAGAATTTCACGTCCGTGCTGCCAGACAGAAACGGAGGCGCCACCCACGAGATTCTCGCGGAAACGGCGGTCAAACTCCCCTGCCCATTCAGCATTCATACGGCGTGATTGCGGTCACGATGGCACAACCGGATTCCACCCGGAAATGCACCTCGAAAGGTTTGAGTATAAGGTGGTAGATGCGCTGCGCATCCTGCTGGTAGGCAGGGCGCGGATCCTGCGCCAGGGTTTCCTGCAGGGCGGCGCACCAATCCGGAGTGGCCCCGGCGGGCAATTTCTCCGGCAGCTGCACGCGGAGCGGCTCCCAAGGTGTCTCCGTAAAACCGGCTGCGGCATCCGAAATGGCATCCGAATACGGCACATAGGGCTTGATATCGTAAATAGGCGTGCCATCCACCATATCAGCCCCGGAAACCCGAATCACCGGGCCGGGCTCGATTGAAACTATTTTCACCACAGAAAGGCCCAGGCCGTTCGGACGGAAGGGCGAACGCGTGGCAAACACCCCCAGGCGGGTGTTACCCCCCAACCGCGGCGGGCGCACTGTGGGGTGCCAGTCGCTGCCGTTGCAGTGAAACTGCCAGATGAGCCAGAGATGCGAAAACTTTTCCAGGCCACGCACGCAGTCCTCGTTGCGGAACTCCGGCTCGAACACAATCTCACTGATCACGTGCGGAGCCAGGTTGCCCTGACGCGGCACACCGAACTTTTCAGCAAAGGGGCTGCGGATGTATGCAATAGGCTGCATCAGACATTGAAGAAGTCGCGCAGCACCTGTTCGTACACAGGGCGCTTGAAATCCGGCAGGGAGCCCAGATCCACCTCGGCGGGCATCACCCACTTATAATCGCGGAACTCCTTGTTATCCAGCCAGGGTTCAGCCTGGTCGCTGTGCATCAGGCAGAGGAAGTAATGCTGCTCCTGCCCGGCATAGGGGATACCGCGCTTGCGGAGCACACGCTCACGCTCCTTGGGCGGATAATTATAACGGTAAGGGCCTTTCGCAGCCACCACCTCGTACTCATTAGGCCGGAATCCGGTTTCCTCCATTCCCTCGCGGCAGGCGGCATCCATGGCAGATTCTCCTTTCTTGATACCCCCCTGCGGGAACTGCCAGGCACCAGCGGGTTTCACACGCTCGCAGAGAAGCACGCGGCCATCGGCTCGCTGGTAGATGATGGCGGCATTCGGGCGATAGAGTTCGGTGGTACCGGGCATAGAAATTAAATCTGGTGTGTACGCGCGCATTCTATCATTCTTTACCCTTCAATGCAAGAATATCTTGAAAAGCCCGGACATTGACCGCACGTGTGTATCCCAGATGTTTTTGTATGCTACAGAAACACAAAAGAAGCCCCCCTCTGCTCGACAAATTGGAATTTGTGGGGGAACTCTGTCGGAGCACGGGACTTTAGTCCCGATTGGAAGCACCGTTATTTCGGGACTGAAGTCCCGTGCCCCGACAACGACAAATATCATTTTACCGAGCCGGGGTCGATTCTTTCGAATATCGTTGCTTGCAAATCCCTTGGGGCACATGTGTTTTTTTATCGGATTCAGGGAACTTCGACCTCCATTATCACATTCTCATCGGGATCCAGCAGGCGCACACGGTTGCCGTAACACTCATAGTCCCCCCCAAGCCTGGGGTTCGCGCTCTTCTCCACACGGGTGGCCAGCTGCCACAGGCCTTGCTTCAGCCGGTAAAAATAGAGACGGTACCCGAGGTAGCCGCCGATATTGTCACCATCGACCACAGCGAGCTCATCGCTCAGGCGGAACAGCTGGAGTTGGTCCTTATCCCCCAGGTCGGGCAGACCGGGCTGGAAGATAGCCGCGGGAGCGATGGCTTCCGGATGAGAAATGGGGGTACTATCACTGGCCCGGTACACCAGGTGCACCTGCTTCCTGCGCATCAGGCCACGCGGATTGATGGCACGCTTGGCAAAAATGCGGAGTTGCAAGGGCTTTTTCTGCCGGGGTGGCAGCAAGGTCTCCTCGCGCAGCCATACGCACAGGTTGTTGAGCACCGTGCGTCTACCTTCCGGCAGCACGATGTACACCCTGCCGCGGCGCAGCAGCACCGGATAATCAGTCAGGTTCTCAGCCTCGCACAGGATATAGCCTTCTCCGGTACCGGTAAAACGCAGCCGCGCATGCTCCGGCGCCGGGGCATACAGCACAGGCGGTTTCGCCCACAGACGCATCCGCGCCAGCAAAGCGCCATTGGCATGATACGCCCACACCTCATTCCCCTTCAATGAGAAGCGTGCAAACTGGTCGTCAGACTTCTTCACGGAATAAGTATGCACCAGTCGGGGACCTGAGCCATTGTCCCGCACCACACAATACTGGTGCAGGCTCCTGTATTCCGGCTCTTTCCGCGAGCAGCGCAGCACCGTCACCCGCTCCGGAAGTGGAAAAGTTTTCCATTCCTGCCCCATCGGGAACACACGCCGGGCACACCCCAGCGGCGATTCTTCCACAAGCGGCGAATTCCCGGAAGCTGCAGCGCAGGTCACCACCATTGCCATAAGCAGGAAACTGAACCATCTCTTCATCATCTCGTTCTCGTATTAAAGCATAGGTCCACCCTCCATGACAGCATATTTTTACATTCCGCATAAAAATCCCACATACCCCCAAAGATTTTGTAATCAATAGAAACATCTATGACATTTTTGGAAGGCGAGACGCGAAGCCCCAAGCCCCCGGTAAATCGAATAAACATCGGAGCCGCCGCAGAAAAGGAATCTCCCGATAAAAAAACCGCCACAAAGACCATGCGGTATTGTGGCGGGTTCAGATAGGAATGGTGGGGGCTCCTGTATCAACTGTGTCAGCGTCCATGCCGGAGAGCCTCCTTTCGATTGTGCGCTACAGGACGTCGGGATCTATCCATTCTATCATGCCTGCAACAGTGGTGATGATGGCGTTTGGCCACCTTATGTTTTACAACCGGGCGATGCTCATGCACACAGCAATGGTCTGCCTTTCCGGAACCGAAGCTGATGTGCAGACTGGCTGCCTGAGATTGACTACTGAGGGCGAACATCGCAACGCAGGCGACAACAGCATATCTGGCAATGTATTTTTTCATGGTCTTTGTCTTGGTTCGTACAGAGCTTCATGCCCCGTACACCAGTCAAGCGCACAACTGAAAGCGTTTTATTTGATTTTTTCAAATTTTATCAAAAAAAGCACTAAAAGGTCCTGAGCCGAGCCGGCACAGGACCTTTTGAAATATTCCGTTTCAGTGTTTCAGCTTTTAACGCTGCTGATCAATCATATTCTTGATAGCACCGTTGAATTTCTTATGCTCAATACCAAGCGCAGAAATACGGGCAAGCTCCTTATTGATGGCAGCATTGAGTGCAGCAGCCGTCGCGCGGGAAGACTGGTGGACAGGCAGATTCTCTTCGTCCTCTTCCATGATTTTCACCGTACCGAGAGCAGTTACAGTGCCGGAAGCGGCCTCTTCATCAATAACCGGGCCATATATCTTCTCCAGAGGTTTCACCGCCTTGGCAGCGCTCTTCTCATTGCGCACAGTGCGGAGGATCTTAAGGGTCTTCTTCTGGTTTTCTATATAAAACTTGGTTTCCTCTTTGAGCATCTTGTTTTCCTCGCGACGCTCAGCCCCGGACATGCCGGCCAGGCGTTCCTTTTCCTCGGCAATTCTCTTGGCAGCCTCTGACTCAACTGCATCTCTGGCAGCCTTGGCCTCATCCTCCTCAGAGGGGCTGAAAATATCAAAATCATCAGCGGCGGCTTTCTTGGCAGTCTTGGCTTTCTTGCTCTTCTTGGGGGCGGCCTCAGCCATGGGGGCACCAAAGGCGAACATGGCAGCGGCAAGCAGCAGTGCGTATTTCATCTTCATAGTCTTTTATTCTTTTGGGTTAGCGGGCGGCATTTACTTTGGCCTGAAGAGGTTCAAGCTCATAAGCATCAGCCCATTTCTTAAGTTCTTTACCAGTGTAGGAGGAGAGCCCGTCGGCCGTGAGCTGGCGGGCCAGCACACCGGCGGGAATGAGCATGCAAAGGAAATCCGCATCACTCTCATAGCCCACCTTCACCTCCCCCTCCGTGGTCATGATGACACCATCGCAGGGGCTCATGCTGTTCAGCTCCACGATGGCCGCACTAAGGGCTTCGCGCTGAATCTCAAAGCTGGTTCCGGTCTCTGCAGGCATAGACGCAGTATACACAATCTGTTGAAAAATACAAGTGTTATTTACCACTTTTAACAATCGGAGTGCGGAAGAGGCAGCCCACGGCGAAAGTGGCCAGGGTGCCCACCGTCACGCGCCAGGGGAAAGCAATGGCCGGCAGCCAGCCCTGGCGCCCGCCGATTTCGAGCAGAATCACCACAGCAAAGCCACTGAGCATGGCAATGACATTGCCGCAGTCGCAACCCCGGCTCTTAGTCAGCATGCCCAGCAGGAATACACCCAGCAACGAGCCGTAAGTGTAGCCGAAAATGCCCAACGCAATCGGTAAAATGCGCACGGTTGGATCCATCACCGTGAGCCATGCCGTACCCGCGCCCACCACGATAAGCAGCACGGCAAAGAACACCGTGAGCCAGCGCACGGCGCGCAGCTGCTCACTCTGCCCGGCCTGCGGGCGGAACACGTCCACATACCAATCGCGCGTGGCAGTGGTGGCCAGCGCATTCAACGCCGTGGAAAGTGAGCCCATGGCGGTGGCCAGCAGGGCCGCCACCAGCAGACCGCGCACACCGGCGGGCAGGCAGTGGATGATGAACCAGGGAAAAATCTCAATCTGCTTCTCCGGCGGGGTGATGCCGTTCTGCGCAAAATAAACGAAGAGCAGCATGCCGCAGGAGATGAACACCAGCACGATGGGCATATCCATGAGGCCGGAGAGGATTACGGCGCGGGCGCCTTTCCTGCTGTCCGGCGCGGCCAGCATGCGCTGCACCATGTCCTGGTCGGTGCCGTGCGTGGCCATCGTGATGAAGGTGGAGCCCAGCACGGCGCTCCACAGCGTGTATTCACTGCTCAGGATGTTCTTTATATCCTGCATGATACCCTGCCCGGTGATACCGGTATCGAAGAAAGCCCAGGGCTTCAGATTCTTGATTTCGCAGGGGTTATAATCCTTATTGCCCAGGTGGTAGCAGATAGCATCCCACGCGGCCCCCCAGCTTCCGCCGGCCTTGATGCTGAAGAGCAGCACGCCGATGGTGGTGATGAGCGATACCGCCAGGATGGAAGCCTGGAGCACATCCGTCCACACCACAGCCTTGAGGCCCCCCAGCGTGGTGTACACCGCCGTGGCAATGGTGATGAAGGTGAGCGCCGCAATGTAGATGACCACCGTCTCCACCTGCCCTGCACTTTCCTGGCCGGTCACCATCATATAGGCAATCACCAGCAGGATGCCGGCAAAGAACAAGCGGGTGCCACTGGCCAGAACGCGGCTGATGAGGAAGGTGACACTGGCCCAGCGGCGCGTGGTGAGGCCGAAGCGCTTTTCCAGATACTCGTAGATGGAAACCACATTATACTGGTAATAGGGTTTCAGGAAGAGGCGACCCACGATAATGCGCCCCAGAATCGTGCCGATGGCCAGCTGGGCATAGGTGAAATTGCGCAGGGCAAAGCCCTCACCCGGTGCACCCAGGAAAGTGGCTGCGCTGATTTCTGCCGCCAGGATGGAGGCCAGGATGGCCCACCAGGGCAGATTGCGGTTGCCCAGGGCATAACTCTCCAGGCTTTCCTGCTTGCGGCCCACATAGAGGCCGATGCCGAAGATGGCGCAAAAATACGCCACGACCACCAGTATATCTATCATATGTAAGCGAAAATCGGCGGCGGGCATTTTTCAGCACCGCCGCCGGGGATGAGATTTCAGCGGATTACGCCTGCTGGGCCTCCAGCGCGGCTGCCACCAGACCGGAGAAGAGCGGATGCGGACTGTTCGGGCGGCTCTGGAACTCCGGGTGATACTGGCATGCAATAAAGAAGGGATGCGAGGGAAGCTCCACTACCTCCACCAGGCCATGTGCATCGTTCACAGCGGAAATCACCATGCCGCCCTGCTCCACTTCATCGCGGTAGTCGGCATTGAACTCGTAGCGGTGGCGGTGACGCTCAGAAATAATCTCCTTGCCATCGTAAAGCTTGCTGCAGAGCGTACCGGCCTTGATGTGGGCCGGGTAGGCTCCCAGGCGCATGGTTGCGCCCATGTTCTCGATGTGCTTCTGCTCCTCCTGCAGGCAGACCACGGGGGCGCTGCTGTCCTTGTTGAACTCGGTGGAATTGGCATCGGCGTGGCCCAGCACGTTGCGGGCGAACTCGATGACGGCCACCTGCATGCCAAGGCAGATACCGAGGAAGGGAATATTGTTCTCGCGGGCATACTGCACGGCCTTGATCTTGCCTTCCACACCGCGGTCCCCGAAGCCACCGGGCACCAGTATGCCATCCACCTTGCCGATGAGCTCCTCGCAGCTGCCGTTGCCCAGGGCCTCGGCATCCACGCGCACCACCTCCACGCGGCAGTCATTGGCAGCACCGGCGTGCGTGAAACTTTCGTAGATGGACTTGTAGGCGTCCTGCAGGGAAATATACTTGCCCACCACGGCAATACGCACGCTGTGCGAAGGGTGAATCACACGGCCCACAAACTTCTGCCAGTCATCCATCTTGGGCTTCGGCACGGTGATGCCCAGCACATCGGTCACGATGCGGTCCACCTTGTCGCGCCCCAGGTCGATGGGGCACTCGTAGATGCTGTGCTTCACATCGCAGAATGCCACCACGTTGGAAGCCGGCACGTTGCAGAACATGGCAATCTTGCGCTTCTCCTCATCGGTCAGGTTGTCCATCTCCGTGCGGCACACAATCATATCCGGCTGGATACCGATTTCGCGCAGCTTGGCCACACTCTGCTGCGTGGGCTTGGTCTTGGTCTCACCCGCGGCCTTGATGTAGGGCAGCAGCGTCACGTGGATGAAGCAGCAGTTATTGCGGCCCACCTCCTGGCTGAACTGGCGCAGGGATTCCAGGAACAGGAAACCTTCGATATCGCCCACCGTGCCGCCGATTTCCGTGATAATCACGTCGCATTCCTTGTTCTTCTCGGTCAGGTCGTACAGGCGCTGCTTGATTTCATCCGTCACGTGCGGGATGTACTGCACGGTCTTGCCCAGGTAATCGCCGCGGCGCTCCTTCTCCAGCACATGCTCAAACACCTTGCCGCTGGTCAGGTTGTTCAGGCGGGAAAGCTCACAATGCACAAAACGCTCGTAATGCCCCAGGTCCAGGTCGGTCTCGGCACCATCGTTCAGCACATACACCTCACCGTGCTGGTAGGGGCTCATTGTGCCCGGGTCGATGTTCAGATAGGGGTCAAACTTCTGCATGGTCACCTCCAGACCGCAATGCTCCAGCAGCGTGCCGATGGATGCTGCGGCAAGGCCTTTACCCAGGGAGGAAACAACACCGCCGGTTACAAAGATGTATTTCATAGTCTTCTGTTCTCTGTGTGGTTAACGTGATCATAACAGATCCCCCACCAAATGTCGAGTTTTTGTCCCTTTTCCTTGCTCCCCTCTATTGGTATTCCGTTTTCTAACCTATTTACCATGAAATAATGCTTGCTTTTCCTATAAATTTTCCTATACTTTCTTAAGCCCCTTTATAAAGTTATGAATTCGAAGGCAAGAATCATGCGTTTCATGCAGGAGAACCGCCACGCCACGCGTCCGCAGATGGCAGCGGCATTGGGGCTGAGTCTGGTCATCACCAATGCCGCGGTGGCAGCCTTGGAAAAAGAGGGAGTAGTCATAGCAGGCACCCGGGTTCCTTCCGGCGGAGGTCGTCCTGTGCAGGAATACCAGTTTAATGAGAGGCACGCCTCCGTCGTCCTCATCACCGCCACGCCGGAAGCGCACTGCACCCGGCTGCGCTATGAGCTGCTGGATCTGTACGGCAGATGCATCAGCCAAAAGGAGGCACGCTTCGCGCAGCTGCATGCCGAAAGTCTGGACGAGTGGCTGGATACGGCTGCGCGCAGGCAGCGGCTGCTGAGGATCTGTCTGCCACCGGGGCTGTGCAGCAGCATGCTCCACCATCTGCAGCGGCGCCACACCTGCCCGGTTCAGGAATACGCAGTCGCCGAATCACTGGCATCAGAACGGGAAAATACCCTTACCCTGCTTTTTCAGCGGGGGATGGCACCGCAGGGGGCGCTCCGCCGCCATGGCTTCATCACCCCCTGCCCGCTGCTGCACCTGCTCCCCCTGCCCACCGATTGGGAAACTCTCGATTACGCCGACCACACCCTCGTGGAAGAAATGCTGGCACGCCTGCTTCAGATGCTCACATGCGCCCTGAATCCCGCCAGCATCGACCTGCACGCAGATTTCTGGAACGACCGTCTCATCTCCCGTCTGGATTTCAACCTCAGCACCAAGCTGCGTGGGCTTGAAAGCGCACCAGCCCTGCATTTCTCCACCATCAGCCAGGAAAAGCTCTCGTACCTATTGCACAGAAGCATCGTCCGGTTTCAACCGGCCTGAATTACCGGCAGTCCGGTAAATGGGTGCTGAAATGAAATAGGCACAGTGTAAAGGTGGCTCCCCCCCGGAGGGAGGGAGCAGCCCCGCCCCTCCGGTTCAGACGTCTGCCCCCTTGTCCCTGGGCGCCATGGCGAGGAACATGAGAGTCCAACCGGAAAATATCATCTCAATGGCAATCAGGGTGCCGATAAGCCAGACTGAGGACTCCGGCCAGCCCCAGATTATCATCACACCCAGCACCAGTGACACCAAGGCATTGAATACCCGCCAGAAGCGCCCGGGCGTATTCCACATGCCGATAGCAACGCCCATGCGCATGATACCGGCGGTGAGCAGGCAGGCCCCGATGAACAGGGTCCACCACTCCATGGAGAGCATGGGCATGAGCAAGGTGAACACGCCGACGAGCAGATAAAGCACAGCGGCAAGCAGGTTCCACCAGCGGTTCTCACGATGCGCGATACCTTGCACCAGGCGGATCAAGCCCGCCACCGCCAGCACAAATCCGCTGACCCAGACTGCTGATAACCCCAGCAGCATAGGGAAGCTCAGCAGGATAAAGCCCAACACCAGTTCCAGCACAGCCAGAATACCCGCTACCCAGGGACGCGCCATCCAGCCACAGCACCCGCAGGCTCCGGCAGATTCCTTATCGACAGCAGACATGATTGTTCTTGTTGGAGTTAAAGCGCTTTGCGACAGTATGCCAGCATATCTGATTCATGAAAGCCTCCACATACCCGGCTCGGTTGTTGTGATAGCGCAGATAGTAGGCATGCTCCCACACATCGCACACCAGCAGCGGGCGCATGCGTGGCAGCAAAGCATCCTGGTGGCGGTGGGCAGCCAGCACCACCAGGCGGTGGCTCACAGCATCCTTTGCCAGAATTGCCCAGCCACTCCCCTGCACCCCCAGGGCCACACTGCGGAACAGTCGCACAAAACCATCATACGAACCGAACGAGGTGTTGATGGCCTCTGCCAATCCACAGCAGGGCCGCAGCCCCTGCTCAGAAGAGATATTGCCCCAGTACAGCGTGTGCAGCATGTGCCCGGCCAGGTTGAACGACAGATTGTGAGCAGCAGTGTTCGCCATTGTTTCCGGCAACTCCCCCTGCGCCACTTGCCGCATCATCTCTGCAGCAGCATTTGCGCCTGCCACATAGGCCGCGTGGTGGCGGCTGTGATGCAGCAGCACCGTTTCAGCATCCAGCAGCGGCTCCAGAGCAGCCACGTCATACGGCAGAGGAGGCAGCACATAGCGACCGTCCTCATATCCATCGCATAAGCAAATAGTATCCATGCAGGGAGTGACACCCCGCCCGCGCACCGGGTTCAGTGCTTGTTATACATCGATGGAGACGATAGTCGTATTATCTGCATACGGGTCATCAAGCGCCTGGCAGGCTTCAATCAGCGCCACAGGCAGATTGCCCTCCCTGTCATTCAGAATATTGCGTCCCACGTTAGTCAGCAACTCCGGTGCCAATATATCCTCGCTGCCATCTGTCGTGAGCACGATGCGATCCCCTGGCAGCAGCGGGTATGGAACGGTCGGAGCATCCACCAGGTCAAGCGATTCGCCGGTAATGGCACAGCGCAACACATGGCCGCGCCTCAGCGCTTCCTGAGCAGTCATGCCGGCACCGATATACGCGCGGTACACATCGCGGTACGAGTGATCCTGGTTCAGGCGGATAAGCCTGCCACGCCGCCAGAGATACAAGGCGGAATCACCCACACTTACCCAACGGAGCACACCACCGCCTGCAAAGGCAGCCACCAGAGTGGTGCCGCCATAGACACCGCGGCTCTCAAATGATTTCCGCACGGCTTCGTTCGCATCGTCCAGAGCCTGGCGCATGCGCTGCACCATGGACAGATCATCATTTCTAGTGAATGATTTCAGATACGCCGCTGTTGCCAAAGTGGAAGCCAGGGCGCCATCGTGGTGCCCGCCCATCCCATCGCAAACGATAGCCAGAACCCCATCGCGGAAGAACTTCACCTCGTAGGCGTCCTCCTGTTTACGGCGCATGCCAATCCACTGTGCAGCTTTTGCAATCATGACTTCTCCTCTTATTACCACAGATAGTGATGACAAGCAAGCAAAAACGACAATAAGACAATCTTCCGGTTGAATGCAGGCGGAGTCTGTGCTAGAATACGCAGCAGCAATGAAGGCCCCCACTCTCAGCGAAGCTCTGTACGATTACTTATCCTCCCCCGATTACGAACCGCAGGAAATGGTCGATATCGCGCGGGGAATGGGGCTGCATCCATCCCAGCGCAGCGAGCTGAAGGCCGCCCTGGCCGAAGGCCTGCGCAAAGGGGACCTGATGAAGCTGCGCAAGAGCCTGTATGTCCTGCGCAAGCTCCAGGGGGAACCGCTCACCGGCCGCATCTCCCAGCGCGGCAGCCGCCTGTTCTTTGTGGCAGATGCCGGGTCTGCGCGCCAGCTGCAGGCGCTACGTCCGGGGGTGGATGTGGGGGCACTGCTGGTGAATCCCTACCGCAGCCACGGGGCCATGGATGGCGACCGGGTGGAGGTATCGGTGCGGCTGCAGGCCCCTGCCCGAGACCGCCGCCACAAGCACCGCCCGCAGGCTGCCGAAACCCGCATCGAGGTGCGCGTGCTGGAAATTCTTTCCCGCGGGCGCGACCGCTGGGTCGGCACCTACAAATCCACCGGTCGCTACGGCATGATGGCGGGGGATGGCAAAACGAGCCCGGAGCTGGTGCGTCTGCTCACCCCACCCCCGGCAGAGCTGCTGCCGGGCATGGTTGTGGTGGTAGAACCAAAGAGCTACCCCATTGCCAACGGCGAGGCCACAGGGCGCATCACACAAGTGCTGGGCTGGCCGGAGGACGAAGCCGTGCAGATTACCACCATCATGCACAAGTACGGCCTGGCCGATACATTCCCCACAGAGGTTCTGGAGGAATCCGGGCGCATCTCAGAAACCATCTCGCCCGCTGAGCTGGAGCACCGCGATGACTGGCGGCAGCGCTGTGTCATCACCATCGACCCCGAAACCGCGCGCGACTACGATGACGCCATCTCCGTGGTGCGCCATGGCAGCAACTGGGAACTTGCCGTGCATATTGCAGATGTGAGCCACTATGTGCGCCCCGGCTCCGCTCTGGATGAGGAGGCCCGAAGCCGCGGCAACTCCACCTACCTGCCGGACCGCGTGCTACCCATGCTGCCCCCGAGGCTTTGCGATGGCATCTGCTCGCTGCGCGAGGGCGAGGACCGCCTCACCCGCCTGTGCCTCATGCAGATTAACCGCCAGGGCAAAGTATTCAAGGCCGAATTCAAGGATGCCGTCATCTGCTCCCGGCGGCGGCTGACCTATCCGCAGGTGCTGGACGTACTGCAAGGGAAATCCACCACCGGCGATGACGAGGTGGACGCCATGATTCACGAAGCGGGGAGACTGGCCACCATGCTGCGCCGCAAACGCTTCGAGGCCGGTGCCCTGCGGCTGGATATGCCGGAAATCCGGCTCATCACCGATGACCACGGAGCCCCGGTGGATGTGGAGGTGGAAACCGGGGACGAATCCCACCAGCTGGTGGAGGAGTTCATGCTCATTGCGAACGAGACCGTGGCCCACGCACTGAATGCCCATGCCCTGCCCACCATCTACCGCGTGCATGAAGCTCCCGACCCGGCCAAACTCAGCGAGCTCGCCCAGGAACTCAAAGCTTACGGCATCAAGGCCGGCACCCTGGCCACCCGCGAGGAGCTCAACGCCGTGATGGATAAGATTGAAGGCCACCCGGATGAGGCAATACTGAAAGTGCAGCTGCTCCGCGCCATGATGCGCGCCCGCTACTCACCCCAGGCTCTGGGTCATTTCGGTCTGGCGAAGGGTGACTACTGCCACTTCACCAGCCCCATCCGCCGCTATGCTGACCTCGTGGTGCACCGCTCGTTCAGCCGCCTGAGCGGCTCGCCCTCGGCGCCGCTGCCTGGCCCCGGCACGCTGGCCGGCATAGCCGACCACATTTCTGAAACGGAGCGCAACTCCGCCGCAGCGGAAAGCGAAGCCCAGCAGAGCATGATGGCGCGTTTCCTGGAGCTGCAATGCGAAAGCGAGCACCCGCGTGTGTGGGATGCCGTGGTGCTGGCCTGCTGGCCGCAAGGCATGGCAGTGGAGGTACCGCTGCTCAAAGTCAAAGGCTTTGTGTCCGGGGCAGATTTGCCGGGCGACACCTCGTGGTATTTCGAGCGCCACGCCGAACGCTGGACCAGCACAGACGCCCGCTGCCTCTACCCCGGTGCCAGATTGCGGGTCATCCCCACCCGGGTGGATGCCGCCACCGGCTTTGCGGATTTCAAGCCGGAGCTTTAAGCTTGCCATGGCCGCCAGGATTTGCTATTCTGCCGGGCATGGCAACGTTTTTTCGAGCATTAGGCATTGCGCTGCTATTCTGCAGCAGTGTGCTGGCGGGGTGGACATCACCCCATGACTTGCAGCTGGAAGAGAACGCCCCCGCCGCACTTCTCCCCTTTCCCCGTGAGGTAAAGTGGAAAGAGGGCCAACTTGAACTTCCCGCGGCTGAGGGCTGGAAACTCACCGGCAAAGAGGCAAAGAACAGCTCGGTGCAGCTTGCCTGGAAAGGCCTGCTCAGCGAGATAAAGAGCAAGGGCAAAGGCAAGCTCACAGTGCGCCTGCGTGGCGCAGGCGATAAGCTGAACGATGAGCAGAAGGCTGAGGGTTATGTACTCCAGGTGAATGACAAGGGAATCACCATCGGGGCAGAAACCACCGCAGGGTTCTTCTACGGGCTGCAGACACTGCGCCAGCTGGTACACAAGAACAAGGCCATCCCCCACTGCTTCATTGTGGACTGGCCGGCTTTCCGATACCGCGGTTACATGCAGGACTGCGGCCGCAATTTCCGCAAGGTGGAGCGTCTGAAGAAAGAACTCGACCTCGCAGCCCGTCTCAAAGTCAACCTCTTCCACTGGCACCTCACGGATTACCCCGCCTGGCACATCCAGTGCAAAGCCTACCCGCAGCTGAACGCCCCAAAGCACCGCACCCGCGACCTGAACGACACCTATTCCTACGATGAAATCCGCGAGGTGTTTGCCTATGCCAAAGAGCGCTGCATCACCATCATCCCGGAGCTGGACATGCCAGGCCACAGTGCCTATTTTACGCGGGCTTTCGGCTTCAAGATGCACACCCCCGAGGGCATGAAGATTGTATCCAGGCTGCTGGATGAGTTCTGCAAGGAAATTCCGGCAGATATCTGCCCCATCGTGCACTTCGGGGCCGATGAAGTGCGCATCCCGAATGCCGCCGAGTTCGTGGGCATGGTCACAGCCAAGCTCGAGGAACACGGCCGCCAGCCCATGCAATGGGCCAGCAGCCGCGACCTGCCCGTGGGCGAAAAATCCATCGAGCAGCGCTGGGGTGAAGGGGCAGATATGGTGGCCAAATCCATCCGCCCGGAGCGCATCACTCGCCGCGCGTTCGACTCCACCATGGGCTATGCCAACCTGCTCGACCCCGCCATGGCCGTGCGCCGCTACTTCTTCATGCGTCCCTGCGGCTCCGCAAAAGGCGATGAGCTGAAGCTCGGCACCATCTTCTGCATCTGGCCGGATGGCAAGGTGGACAACAAGGAATGGATTCCCGCATTCTGCAGCATGTGGCCGGGCATGATGGCCATGGTCGAACGCGCCTGGGTTGGCGGCGGGGCAGATGGCGATGCGCTCCCCCTCGAAATGCCCGGGCCCGACACGGAGCCCGGCAAGGCCTACCGTCTGTTCGAGCAGCGCATGGCTGCCCTCCGCGAGAGCATCTTCAAGGACGAGGCTTTCCCCGTCTGGCCCGAATCCGGCCTGAGCTGGACCGTGGTGGAACCCACGGACAAAGGCAACGCGGAAAGCGCCCGCAAAGCCGTGCTGAGCGGCAGGACCGAGGGGCTCACCACCCGCACGGCCCACTGCGCCAACCTCTACTTCCGCACCCGCCCGGATACCGGCTATCTGGGCATGTTCACCCACGCCCGCCCCGGCAGCACGGTATGGGCCACCACGACCATCAAGGTCAAGAAGGCCGGGAAATACCCCTTCATGATTGGATTCGATGCCCCGGCCCGTTCCAACCGCCGCTGGACCGGCGTGCCCAGGGCCGGCGAATGGTCCCAGGCCGGCACCCGCATCTGGATTAACGGCGCAGAGGTGCGCAACCCGCGCATTTTCAAGAACGCCGGCAAGTTCAAGCACCCCGGCAATGCCTGGAACTTTGAGCAGCCGCTCGATATTGAAGAAATATGGTGGGCTCTCGACCCCGTTGAACTTCCGCTCAAGAAGGGAGAGAACACCATCATCATCGAACAGCCCTATGCCGGGGAGCACCACTCCTGGGGTATCTCCTTCATTCCCCTGTTCCCGCATAAATAATTGATACAATCACAACCTGATATCCCCCGGCCCGGCAGGCATGACGCTTCGCCGGGCCGATTTGTTTTGAACGGGAATGTGATAATGACATCCAACTATTCAAGGTGAACACGCAAGATTCTTGACTTTTCTGCGTATTCATAGTAGACACATTGTCAACCTTAGTACATCCCGTTTATGAAAAAGACGTACATCATGATTCTGGCTGGTCTGGCCATCGTCGGCGCCACGACCACATACTGCTTCTCCCAGAGCAATCAGGAAGTTGCTGTGACCACGCCCGCCCCGGCCGAGGCCGTGGTGGCCACGGAGGCTGCCGCTGCAGCTACCCCGGAGGCCGCGCTCCCCGAGGTTTCTGAAGAGGACGCCAAGAAAGCTTTCTCTTACTTCATCGGCTACCGTTTCGGCCAGGAAGTTTCCGCCGGCGCCACGACCCTCACCACAGATGATTTCGACAAGGACACCTTCTTCCAGGCTCTGGAGGACAGCCTCGCTGGCAAGCAGCCCAGCATGGACCAGGCCGCTATCGAGGCCGGCATGAACACCTTCGTCATGACCATGCAGCGCCGCGAGCAGGTGAAGGCCGAAGCCAACCTGACCGCCGGCAAGGCTTATCAGGAAGAATTCGCCAAGGGCGAGGGCGTGACCAAGACCGATTCCGGACTGCTCTACCGCGTCATCACCGCAGGTGAGGGGCCCAAGTACAACCCTGAGACAGATGGTCCCGGCGCCCTCTGCAACGTGATGTACGAAGGCAAGCTGATTGACGGCACGGTGTTCGACAAGAGCCCCTCCCCGATTGATATGCCCATTGACCGCGTGGTGCCCGGCTTCTCCGAAGCCCTGAAGAGCATGCCCGTGGGCTCCACCTGGGAAGTGTGCATCCCCTCTGAGCTGGCATACGGCCCGCAGGGCCCCGGCCCCATCGGCAACAACAGCACCCTCATCTTCACCATCACCCTGAACTCCATCTCCAAGGCACCGGAGCCGCAGATGGATTCCCGCTCCCTGCAGCAGCTGCCCCCCGAGATTCTCCAGCAGCTCCAGCAGCAGGGGCTTGAAATTGCCCCCGATGCCCCTGCCGGGGAACCCACAGGCGAAGCCCAGCCCGCCCCCTCTGCCGAGCAGGCACCTGCAGCAGAGGCCCCTGCACCGGCTCCTGCCGCAGCTCCGGCTGAGACCATGCCCGCGGCTGACTCGTTCTAAAGCACCTCACATTCCCATTTGACACGCCACCCCGCCACCCGAGCGGGGTGGCGTTTTGTCTATCAGCAGGTGGCACATACTGAACCGTTCATTGCCGAACACACATGCCCCAAAATTTGAGTCCAGAGCTTGACAAATGGGAATATGTGGGGGAACTCTGTCGGAGCACGGGACTTCAGTCCCGATTGG
>CALFTQ010000180.1 GCA_937916135.1 uncultured Verrucomicrobiales bacterium | reverse complement strand
CCGTTATTTCGGGACTGAAGTCCCGTGCCCCGACAACAACAAACATCAATTTATCGGGCAGAGGGGGGCTTCTTCCAAAATGACGCTGATATTACTATCGCCTTACAAAATCTTTAGGACACACATGGAAGCGAAGAAGAAATAGGTGGCTACTTTTGCTTGCAAACGCATGATATACTTGCTATAGTATGATGCATGGGTCGTATTTTCTCTCTCCTGCTCCTTGTTTTCTTCCTGAACAGCTGCATCTGCGTGAACACACACCGGGCATGTGCCGACCGCGGGCGGCAATGCCAGGCCGTGATTCTGCCGGATCAGGAAAACCTGGTTATCTACAAGCACAACGGCCAACTCTACCTGCAAGGCGTTCTGACCACCGTGCGCCGCACGGGACGCGATAAGGTGAGCAGTTTCAATGCCAACGATTTTTCCAGCGGGCAGTATATTCCCATCAAAGGGGCGCCGCAGCGTTATGTTTACCGCCCGATCGGCACGGCCGATATCATAGAGGATGATGTATTCAATCTGATTCAAGGCCGGAATGTGCCGGAAGGCGCGCGCGTGGTGGGGCACCACGGGCAGGCCACGGGCTACCAGCTCGACTCACTGGATTGCAACCCGGTGACCACCCACCTGCAATATGGCTGGCAGGCGGAGCTTCCGCGCCACGCCCGGCCCTATTATCGCAACCTGGTAACCAGCGAACACCAGAATGTGGGCAGCCACCTCTGCAACACAAGACACGGGTTCATCATACCAGTTACCCCCTCGCGCAGCAACAAACACGCCTGGTACGCATATCCCCTGGCCGGTGCTGCCTTTGTCCTCATCGATGTGCCATGCACCCTTCTGGCCAACACGGTGGTGCCCGTTGCCTACAGCATAGCCGCTATACCATGCAGCATTTACGAGCAGGGAAAGAGAATCTTCATCAAGCCAGCAAAATAGAAATCAGGGCTTTCGGGTAAGGCAATACCAGATAAAGCGGGAATTGTGCACCAGATAGCGTTTGAAGAGGCGGCGAGGTTCCTTGCACAGGCGGTAAAGCCACTCCAGGCCGTGTGAGCGCACCCAGGCCGGAGCCTGCTGCACCAGGCCGGCATGAAAATTGAAAGCGGCGCCCACGCCGAAATATAAGGCGGGCGGCAACTGGTTACGGTGTTCGAAGAGCCATCGTTCCTGCCGGGGGCAGCCCAGCCCCACCCAGACACAGTGAGCGCCGCTCTGCCGGAGCGCCTCCAGCATGCGCTGGTCCTCCCCCTCCGGCCACGGGGGCATGGGAGGACAATAATGCCCCGCCACCTCTGCTCCGGGATAGCGTTCATCCAGGTTGCGCTTCAAACGGGAAATGGCATCCTCCGAGCCACCGAGCAGGAAATGCTTCACACCGGAAGCACGGCCACGGTTCCACATCTCCTCCATGACGTCCGGGCCATACAGACGATGGGCTTCTGCCCCCTTGCGGCGCATCAGCCACACAATCGGCATGCCATCCGGACAAATAAAATCAAAAGTGCGCAGTCCTGCACCATAGTCGGCCTCGTCATGCAAGGCACGGGTAAGCACATGCACATCTGAATGAGCGACCAGGAGAGGACGCTGTAACTCGTGCGCCAGCTGCACCCACTCCGCACAGGCAGAGGCCAGAGAGGCGGTCACATAAGGTATTCCAAATATATCAGTGGAGGAAAGAGCTGCCATACGCGGCGAGAGCATACAACACTATGGGCATTTGGTCAATGAAAAACAGTCAGTTCCACCGCGCTGGTGATGATAATCGCGGCAAACACACTGGCCATTCAAAGCTCATTCAGCACTTGCAGTTTTTCACGCATGGCGGCTATGACCGGGTGAGCCATAATACGCTCCAGCGGGCTTATTTCCATGGGATTTGCAGGCACACAAACTTTCAACTTGTAGGGCATGCGTTCAACGGTAAGCTTATCCCCCGGAGCCAGGGTTCCGGCGTAGTCGCCATCCAGATGGTAGGAAAGCGGGCCTTCGCAGGTAAGAGTACACCCTTTTATCCGGCACAGCCGGGTAAAGTCAGAAATATTGTGTTGCGTTGCCCCCTTGGAGGCAATGAGCCCCAGCATCTCAAACAGCACCCCCATATTTTCCTGGTCGATAATGGCCGCGTCCAGGCGCCCATCATCATAAGCAGCCTCAGCGAAAAGGTGCGCCGCACCACCGTATCGTTTACCATTTCCCATGATGATCTGAGTTCCCTGCATGCTTTCACCATCCGGCAGGGTCATGGTGATGAGAGGCGGGCGCTCCAGAGCCACTTTCAGCCCGGTCACCACATGAGCCGCAGCACCCATGCGCTTCTTAAGCGCGGGCGTGATAAGCTCGATGACTCGGGCATCCGGGCCGAAACCGGCCATCTGCAGGAAGGGTCTGCCATTCACAGCAAAGATATCCACTTCCTGCGTGATTCCGCTCTGTATAGCTTCCAGGGCCACATCAAACCGGCGGGAGCCGATCCCCAGTTCACGGGCAAACACATTCATGGTACCACAAGGCAAAATGCCCAGAGCAGATTCTGTGCCAACCAGCCCCTGGGCCGCGCACATCAACGTGCCGTCGCCGCCAGCAGCAGCCACTATCGGCTCACCACATTCTGCCAGTTCCCGAGCCTTCGCCGTCAGATCCTCCGCACTCTCTGTGGGGACAAGGCGAAACGCCCGTCGGTTATTCCTGAGCCAGGTCTTCAGTCCGGAGCGGAACAGGCTGCCGGCTTTGGGATTGATGAGTAGAGGAGTTTTTGTGGTCATAGAAAAATCAGATGTCGCAGGCCACCTGCAGGATGCAACTCACCAGCGGAGCCACACATACCACAGCGGAAACGGTAAATGCAGGGGAATCGATAAGGTCGAAAATGCCACCGATGCCGGGCAGCAGAGAGCCACTGTCCTTCACGGCAAGGCCGCGCTTGATCAAAGAGCCGGCCAGATCCCCCCACACGGACACAAAAAAGAGCAGCAGCCCCATCGGGATGTAGATAAGATAGAAAAGCGAACTAGAGAAAATGCTCCACTCCAGCATGCCCATGACTGGCAGCAGTATAGCCCCCACAGTGAGAGTAATAATGATGGAACCGATGATACCCTCCCAGGTTTTCTTGGGTGACACACAGGGGCTGAACTTGCGGCTGAAAAACTTTCCACCCATGAGCACGCCGCTCACATAGGCCCAGATATCGCTCATCTTGGTGAAGAGGATGAGCCAGAGCATGGCCCAGATGCCATTTTCGCTCAACCCGGTCATCACAAAGCAGAACATCCACACCGGATAGACGAAGGAGAGCAGAGTGAGCCCCATGCCGGTCATCATCTCAGCACCGGACTTGCCGCGGTAATCCATACGGAACAGCTGGCCGCAGAACGCAAGAATCGTATAAAGAGCCAGCGCCCCGAGAGCGGTGGTGGGTACCACCATCATTCCGCCATTGCAGAGAACCAGCCACGCCAGCAACCAGGGATACACCAGACCGAATACCAGGGAAAGGCCCCGGTTGGCATCTGTGCCCTTGAGCATGTTGAACCACTCCCAGCTGGTCAGATTGCAAAGCACACTGATAAGCACAGCATAGCCTATTGGCTCGTTCCAGGCCACAGCGCCGCCGAGTAGGGAGAGAAGCACGATGGTGCTGAATCCGCGTTCCAGAAAAGTCTTGAGCTTGGGGGTCATATTGCTTGAGAAGGGGGAATATGGTGGTAAGTATATCGGCGGCATCATCTATCCGCGTGCTGCCATTTTAAGGGGCTGCGCGTCAAATGTCAATTTTATATTATTGCTTCGGCAATTAAAGATTGAAGATGGACACTCAGACGAGCGCCGGAAACTTCCATCCATAATTGCCGGGGCAAACATGCCCTTCCCTCTCACGCCCGGATCATATGATTATCGGACAATCTTGAACGGGGGAGCTCGCTAATCATCGTCTGCCAGCAGCGCACGCATGGAAGAGAAGAAATCCGCGCATTCTTCCTCGGTGGCGGGGGATTTCATGAGTTTGTCGTAGTCCACAAACTCGTACATGTGACTGGGAATCTCATGAATGAAGCTGGAGGGCTGGCAGCGCTCCTCCTGACCGTAGCGGCTGCGCTTGGCGCAGTAGGTCATGGTAAGGCGCTCCCGGGCACGGGTGATACCCACATAGAACAGGCGGCGCTCTTCGTCCATGCTGCCTTCATCCACCGAGCGGGTATGTGGCAGCAGCCCTTCCTCCACGCCCACGATGTAGACCTGCGGGAACTCCAGCCCCTTGGCGGCGTGCATGGTGATGAGGCACACGCCGCTCTTGCTTTCGATATCGTCATCGTCGCGGCTGTCATCCAGGCAGATGCCGGCAAGGAAGTCAGTGAGCTTGTGGCCGGGCAGCCAGAACTGGCGCAGCGCGACCTTGATGTCATCGATAGCGGCCTGGCGGCGCATCTTCTCCTCCTCGGTCTTGCAGTTCTTGGCGATGTATTCCTCGTAGCCGGTTTCGTTCAGGAAATCCTGGAGGATATCGACAAAGGGGCGCTCGCTGGCGGCGAATTCGGAACCGTAGCGGGTGACCAGCTCGGTGAAGGCTTCGATGCTGTTCTGGGAGCGGGTGGAGCATTCCGAGAGGAAGGAGATATCCACCAGGGTGGCCCACAGGCTCTTCTTGTTGTCGCGGCTCCAGTCGATGGCGAAGGATGCCGTGGTGGGCGAGATGCCGCGGGGCGGGGTGTTCAGCACGCGCAGCAGGTGCAGGTCGGCATCCGGGTTGTCCATCATCTGCAGGTAGCTCAGCAGGTCTTTCACCTCGCGGCGGTCGAAGAAGCTCTTGGTGCCCACCATGCGGTAGGGAATGTGGCGCTCGCGCATGGCCATTTCCAGCGCGCGGCTCTGGGCATTCGCCCGGAAGAGGATGGCAAAGGCCTCCCAGGGCAGGCTGTTGCGGGAGCGGATCTGATCAATCTCATCGGCAATGAATTCGGCCTCTTCCTGCGAACCGGGCATGGCCATGAGCCGCACCGGGTATTCGCCGTCCTTGTTGGTGCGCAGCGTTTTTTCGCGGCGTCCGGCATTGTGCTTGATGAGGGCATTGGCGCAATCCAGCACCTGGCGGGTGCAGCGGTAGTTCTCCTCCAGCTTGATGACGGTCGGGTTCGGGAAGAAGCTCTCGAAATCCAGGATATTGGAAATCTGCGCACCGCGCCAGCCGTAGATGGACTGGTCGTCATCGCCCACCACGCACACATTGTGCTCCGGCCCCACCAGCTGGCGCAGCAGGCTCATCT
>CALFTQ010000179.1 GCA_937916135.1 uncultured Verrucomicrobiales bacterium | reverse complement strand
CCTCGCTATGGATATGTCGCCCACTGACGTGGGCTATAAATTCCGCTCGCCTGCGCTCGCAAACTGATCGCCAAATTCCCATTTATCGAGATTAATACTCAAACTTTGGGACACGTGTGCCGCCGCAGTAATATGATGGATATAGTACTTGATGATTTTTACTCAGTCGGGTATAATGCCGCCATGAGTGAAAGGCTTGCCATAGCGGTGGATTTCGGGGGTACGAGTATCAAGATTGGCGTGACCCGCGGAGAGGAGCTTGTGGATAAGGCTGAGCCTCTGCCTACGCCGGAGTTCGACAGCCCTGCCGCCATCATGGCGGCCATGTGCTCCACCATGAAGGAACTGCTGCGCAAACACCCGCAGGTGGCGGCGGTGGGGCTGGGCATGCCCGGTTGGGTGGATTTTTACAGGGGAGTGCTCTACCAGCTCACCAATGTGCCGGTGTGGAATCACCAGGTGCCCGTGCGCGAGGTGATGGAGCGTGAGCTGCAGCTCCCCGTGGTGCTGGATAATGATGCCAACTGCATGGGCTACGCTGAGTGGAAACTGGGCGCGGGCAGGGGGCTGGAAAGCCTGCTCTGCCTCACGCTGGGCACCGGTATCGGCGGTTGCATCGTGGTGCACGACCGCATGCTTCGCGGGCGCCATGTTTCCTGCGCCGAGCTTGGGCAGACCAGTATTGATTTCCAGGGTCGCGTGGGGCCATTCGGCAACCGCGGAGCCGTGGAGGAATACATAGGCCACAATGAGTTCACGGCCGATGCCGTGGCCCGATATGCAGAGGTAGGGATTCAGAAAACTCTGGCAGATTGCTCTCCGTACCGGCTGGAGCTTGCCGCCCGTGCCGGCGACTCCGTCGCGCTGCAGCTGTACCGGGAGTTTGCAGAGAAACTGGGCTGCCTCATCATGAATATGATGTACGCCTTTGTGCCCGAGGCTTGTATCATCGGCGGCGGTGTGGCCAAGGCGGGTGATTTGCTCTTCGACCCGCTGCGCACCTGCCTGAAGGAACAGCTTTTCCCGGTGCATTATGCTAACCTTCGTTTGCTCCCCGCCCATTTCGGGGCTGATGCGGGTATTATAGGTGCCGGACTCATGGCCACCGATTATGCTGCGGGTATCCTTCAATAGGGGGGCTTTGTCAAAAATGTACACAATCTTCGGGATGCTCGTGATTTTTTTTCGACTATTTACACGATTTGTGATAGAATCCTGGAGGAAAGCCCATGATTGACCTCGTCCTCAATTCTTTTTTTGCGTCGATTCCGGTGTTCATCTTCTTCGGAATCGGGTTCTGGCTGCGGTTCAAGAAAGCCATTGCGCCGGATCAGGATGCCGTGATTCTGCAGCTGGCCATGGATGTGGGATACCCCTGCCTGATTTTCCACAGCATCATGAAATACATGGTAGTGGAGGCCAACCCCGCCATGGCCGGCATCGGCTTCTCACTGCAGGGGATTCTGTGCGGCTTCCTGGAGATGCTGGTGGGTGTGCTGGCGGCCTATGCGGTGGCCTGGGTGCTGCGGCTGCGCATCGGCACCGGGCTGCGCACCTTCACCCTCACTGCCGGGGTGCAGAACTATGTGTTCTTCGTGGTGCCTATCATTCAGATGCTCTTTTCAGCCCCCGGTGATCCTACGCTGGGTGTGCTCTTCATTCACAACATGGGCTGCGAGCTCTTCATCTGGAGCCTGGGGGTCATCCTCATGTGCGGCGGGGTGAAGAACCTGCGCCTGGGGCTTCTGCTCCGCGGACCCCTGCTGGCGGTCATCGTCTCGCTGCTCATTGCCTGGGTGGGCCTCGGGCCGTATGTGGCGCTGCCGCCGCTCATGAAGGCGGCCGAGATGATAGGCGCGGTTTCCACCCCCATCTGCCTGATTATTTTTGGCTGCTCGCTGTTTGATCTGACCCGCAACTTCACCTGGCAGCCGCGCATGCTGGTGGCGGGCGTGGTGACTCGTCTCCTGCTGGCGCCGGCGCTCATTCTGCTGCTGGCCTGGCTGCTGCCGGTGGACCCGCTGATGAAGCGCATCATGGTGATTCAGAGCGCTATACCCAGCGCGGTGATTCCGGTGATTCTGGCTAAGCGTTTCGGCGGTGTGCCGGAGGTGGGTACCCAGGTGCTGCTGGCTACCACGCTGTGCTCCTTCGTCACGCTGCCCATCTGGCTGGCACTGGGCAGCCGTTTCGTAGTGCCTTTGCTGCCGGGGCTTTAATGCAGCATCAGTCGGTCGCGGTCGAGGCCGGTCAGATGCTCCAGCCGGGCAATGAGGTGCCGCAGCACGAAGACGAGCGTGATGAGCAGGGGAACACCGATGACCAGGTAGCCCCACCAGGTCATGCGGCCCACGGCGTAGTTGTATTCCAGCGCCTGCCGGGCGGCGGGCTGGTCGAGCACGGGCAGCAGGAAGCAGAGGGAGAGGATGAAGTTACCCACGGCAGAGGCCACCAGCGAGAGCCCGAGGAAGAGGCTGGAGCGCCAGAGCAGGGAATCATACGCCCCTTGCTGCGATTTATCGGCCACAGCCTTTTCGATGGTGGGGATATCGAAGAGCGAATCAGAGTAGAGCAGGAGGCGCAGCAGCGAATCCTGCCGCCGGGCGGTGACTATGACCGCGCCGCAGAGCAGCAGGGGAATGGCGGCTTCCTTGGCGGCATACCACCAGGGCGTGTCGGGGCGTATGGCATCTCCCGCGCCGGTGTTGGCATAGATGGTGACCACGCCGGTCAGGATGGTGCCCAGCAACCCGAAGAGGGTGAGCGGCTCCACCTTGCGGCTCTGCCAGAAGGTCCACACGCCGAAACCCAGCGGCAGCGAAAGCGCCAGGCACATGGCCTTTGCCGTGCCCAGCTGCCACAGCTCCGGGCCTGCCACCGAGCAGTGATCCAGCACCATGACCGGTGCCAGCACGCTCAGCAGCACATTGAGTAAGCTCTGCGTTCCCTTGTCCATCACTTCATGGAGGCAATGGCTGCGGCCATATCCGGCGCCTTGAAGGTGGAGGAACCGGCCACCAGACAATCGGCCCCGGCCTCAGCGCAGAGCGGCGCCTGGGTGGCGCCGATGCCGCCGTCCATCTGGATGATGAAGTTGAGCCCATGTTCCTTGCGGGCAGCATCGAGCACGCGCACCTTGTCCAGCACTTCGCCCATGAAGCTCTGGCCGCCGAATCCGGGCACCACGCTCATCACCAGCACCATATCCAGCTCACCGATGTAGGGCAGCACCTTCTCCACCGGGGTGGCGGGGTTCACGGCAAGACCGGCATGAATGCCCGCGGCGCGGATGGCAGCCAGGGTGGCATGCAGGTCCACAGCCCCCTCGCGCTCCACGTGGATGGTAATCATGTTCATACCGGCCTTCACGAAGCGGGGCAGGTAGTGGTCCGGCGCATCAATCATGAGGTGCGCATCCAGATACGCCCCGGCCGGCACGGCAGAGCGGATGGCGGCGCAGATATCCGGGCCGAAGGAAATGTTGTCCACAAAGGAACCATCCATCACATCCAGGTGCAGCCAGTCGGCACCGGCCTCCAGGGCGCGGTTGGCTTCTTCACCGATGCGGCGGAAATCACAGGCAAGCATTGAGGGGGCAATCAGCATGGCTTCATTGTAGATTCTCCATCGCTCGATTGCAAGGCAAAATGCAAGAGAATGCAGATTTCAGAACGCAGAATGCAGAATGTGAAGTGTGCGCAACGCCTCCCGGCGTTGCGTGGTAATAAAAACCGCCTGAGATTACTCTCAGGCGGTTCAGGGGTGGAAATGTCAGAACCCTTACTGGGCGGGATAGTTCACTATCTCCAGCCTGGGGCGCTGGATGAGCTTCATGATATCCTCACCCGGGGTGGGCACTGCAGCAGGCTGCTGAGGCAGGGGTCTGGAGCTGAATACCGGGAAGTCTGCCTCCTCCTTGATGGTACCGCCGGTGGCCAGGGAGTAGTAACCGCGCTGCGGGTTGAAGCGGCAGTTGATTTCCTTGAGCGGGTTGCCATCGCGGGTGAAGCGGAACTGCGTGGCGGCGTGCCACTGCTTGCCGTCCCAGCGCAGGGCGGGGCCGAAGGTGGCGCGGCGCTCATGCTTCTTGGATTCCACGTCGCGCTTGAAGTCCTCCACAAAGCCGCAGCCGCCGCCCAGCCCACGGTTCAGGGCCTGGATGCGCCAGCAGCTCATGAGCATCCACTTGTTTTCAGCGGGGTCGAAGATATAACCGGCAATCTGGCGGAAATCGGGGCCGTCCTCGTGCTCCACCACCAGGGTCTTGATCACGTCGCCTTCCTTCCAGTTGAAGGGGCGCATGGAGTTGCCGCCGGTGCCTTCGCCACCGAAGCGGCGGGTGGTCACGTGCTTGCCCTTCTGCACCAGTTTGGCGCGTTCTTCCTCGGGGGCGGCGTGGGGGTTATCGCCGGAGTCCTTGGCATCCCAGATGGAGAAGATAGCCACGCGCACGGGCTTGCCATCCTTGTCCTTGTGGCCGAGCTCCTGCACGCCGATGTAGCCGCAGCCGAAGTTGTTGCAGGCAAAATAGGTGCCGGGGGCGCTCTTTTCAATCACGGCTTCCTGGTAGGCGGCGGTGTGGCGCGGAATGCTGGGCCCATAGTGCAGATGCACCGAGGCGCACTGGCGCTTAGCCATGTTTTCCGGCAGCCAGTAGTCCGAATAGCGGTCGGCCTGGGCCTCCTGCGTGCAGCATGCCGCAAGGACCAGCAGACCCGTCATCAGTGTATAGATGCGTTTCATCGCGTCGCATCCTAACACAATTTGATGAATGATTCAAGCATAAACAGCGAGTGCGCTCTCTCGTGCGCGCGCGATTGCACGCGATTATCATTGACTCTTCGGTGGATTCGCTGTAAACTCCCCGCCGACATGACAGCGACAGCAGATTACAAAGTGGCGGATATCTCCCTGAAGGACTGGGGGCGCAAGGAAATTGCCGTTTCGGAATACGAGATGCCGGGCCTTATGGCCTGCCGTGAGAAATATGGCGAGCAGAAGCCGCTGGCCGGGGTGCGCATCACCGGTTCGCTGCACATGACGATTCAGACTGCCGTGCTCATCGAGACGCTGGTGGCACTGGGTGCCGAGGTGCGCTGGGCCAGCTGCAATATTTTCTCCACCCAGGACCACGCTGCTGCCGCCATTGCGGCCACGGGTGTGCCGGTGTTTGCCTGGAAGGGCGAGACGCTCACCGAATACTGGGATTGCACCTGGGCCGCCCTGAGCCACCGCGATGGCCTGGGCCCGCAGCTGGTGGTGGACGACGGCGGCGATGTGACCCTGCTGCTGCACCGCGGGTATGAGATGGAGGAGGGTTCCGACTGGGTGAACACCCCCTCCGGCAGTGAGGAAGAGGGCGTCATCAAGGCGCTGCTGAAGCGCATTGCCGCTGAGCAGCCTGGCGTATTCCACCGCTGGCTGCCCGAGTGGAAGGGCGTTTCCGAGGAAACGACCACCGGCGTGCACCGCCTTTACCAGATGGAGCGCGATGGCCGCCTGCTGGTGCCGGCCATCAATGTGAATGACTCGGTGACCAAGAGCAAGTTCGATAACCTTTACGGCTGCCGCGAAAGCTTGACGGACGGCATCAAGCGCGCCACGGATGTGATGATTGCCGGCAAGGTGGCGGTCATCTGCGGCTATGGCGATGTGGGCAAGGGCTGTGCCCAGGCGCTGCGCGGGCTGGGGGCCCAGGTCATCGTGACCGAGGTGGATCCCATCTGCGCCCTTCAGGCTGCCATGGAGGGCTACCGCGTGCTCACCGTGGAGGATACCCTCGGCATGGCCGATATCTACGTGACCACCACCGGCAACTGCGATATCATCACCCTGGAGCACATGGAGAAGATTAAGGACCAGGCCATCGTCTGCAATATCGGCCACTTCGACAACGAGATTCAGGTGGCCCGCCTGCAGGCTTACCCCGGTATCGTGTGTACCAACATCAAGCCGCAGGTGGACAAGTACACCTTCCCGGATGGTCACAGCCTCTATCTGCTGGCCGAAGGCCGCTTGGTGAACCTGGGATGCGCCACGGGCCATGCTTCCTTCGTGATGAGCAACAGCTTCACCAACCAGGTGCTGGCGCAGATTGCTCTCTGGCAGGAGCGCGCGACCGCCAAGCCTTCCGTGACTGTGCTGCCCAAGAAGCTGGACGAAGAGGTGGCCCGCCTGCACCTCGCCAAGCTCGGCGTGCGCCTCACCACCCTCACCCAGAAGCAGGCCGACTACATCGGTGTGCCCGTGGAAGGACCTTATAAGGCAGAGGCATACCGCTACTAAAGTACGAAGTACGAGGTGGGAAGTACGAAGTAAATAAGATGAACACGTTGCAGCAGGAGCTTGATTGGTTGTATTCCACTCAGGCTTTCGGTATCAAGCTGGGGCTGGAGGGGGTGACGCGTCTGCTCACGGCCTGTGGCGTGCTGTATCCCCGGGCGCAGGTCATCCACGTGGCCGGCACGAATGGCAAGGGCAGCACCTGTGCGTTCTGCGAGAGCGTGGCCCGCGCCGCCGGGTACAAGACCGGGTTGTTCACTTCGCCGCACCTGGTGGAGTTCAGCGAGCGCATCCGCGTGAACGGGCAGAATATCCCGGATGCAGATGCCGCGCGGCTCATTAACAAGGTGCGCACCATCGTGCAGGACTGGGAGCCGTGCCCCACCTTCTTTGAGCTGGTGCTGGCAGTGGCCATGCTCTGGTTTGCGGAGCAGGAGGTGGAGCTCATCGTGCTGGAAACCGGCATGGGCGGCAGGCTGGATGCCACCAACGCCGTGCCCAAGGATGTGGCCGTGCTGGCACCCATCGGGCTGGACCATACCCAGTATCTGGGCGAAACGCTTTACGCGGTGGCTGGTGAAAAAGCCGCCATCCTCTCCTGGCACCGCCCGGCGGTTTCCGCGCCGCAGGAGCCGGAGGCCATGCGTGCCATTCACGAGGCTGCACAGCGCATGGATACCTATTGCCGCGTGATTTCCGCCGAATGCGGGCAGCCCCTCGGGCTGAAGGGTGCTCACCAGCGGCGCAATGCCGCGCTGGCTCTGGCTGCTCTGCGCGCCCTGCCGCATTTCCTCTGCAGCGCAGAGGAAGAGGCCCGCGGCCTGGCTGAAGTGCGCTGGCCCGGGCGCTTCGAGGAGGTGCAGCCCGGCGTCATCATGGATGGCGCCCACAATCCGCACGCCATGCAGGTGCTCACCCGCACCTGGCGCGAGACCTATGGCGACCGCAAGGCCCGCTGCATCTACGCCGGCTCGGCAGATAAGGCGCTGGATGAGGTGCTGGAGCTCCTCGCTCCCATCGTGGGTGAGTGGGTGCTGCCCCCGGTGCAGTCACCCCGCATTCTTGCTCCTGCAGAAATGGCGGCCAAGGTGCAAGCCGCATCCTCTGCCCCCATCTCCACCCCCGCCACCCTGGATGAATGCCTGGCCGGTATGCCTGCCGGCACCCTCATCTGCGGCTCCTTCTTCCTCCTCGGTGAGGCCAAGGCTGTTTTGCGGAGTGCGGAGTACCGCACGACGGTGCAGTGAGGATTTCCTCTCACCCCGCCAGATCCTCATTGATAAAACAAGCGAGCACCGGGAAATGCCTCTCCCGATGCTCGCTTGTTGTTGTGTTGGATTAGTGAATGGGGAACGATATCCGGCTCCGCCGGACGAAATCTTGCCTGCGGCAAGACGATATCGCCGTTCCGGCGACGATATCCTCGCTGCGCTCGGACTTAGATTTCGATGTACTTAGCCTTCGGGAAGTTGCAGAGCGGGCAGCGGTCGGGCTCGGTGCCTTCGGCAAAGGTATCGCCGCAGAGCGGGCAGACGTAGTACTTGGCGGGCAGGTCGAGCTTCTCGCCGGCTTCCAGCTGGGCCAGAGCCTTGCTGTAGAGGTCGGCGTGTTCCTTCTCGGCCTCGTTGGCCCAGGTGAAGCTGCGCAGGGCATCGGTGTTGCCTTCCTCCTGTGCCAGGGCAATCATGGGCGGGTACATCTCGGTGAACTCGTAGGTCTCACCGGCGACGGCGGCCTTCAGGTTCTCGATGGTGTTGCCCACTTCGATGTGCATCTCCAGGTCGATGGGTGCCTCACCCATCTTCACCAGCACCTTGTTGTGGTTGGTGGCGTGGATGCGCTCGGCGCGACTGGCGGCGGCGAAGAGCTTTTCAATGAGCGGGTAGCCCTCCTGGGCGGCGCGGGTGGCATAGGCTGCGTACTTGGCGCTGGCGGTGCTTTCGCCGATGATGGCGGTCTTGAGGTTGTCGATTGTTGTCATGGCTGTAGTTTAGCTTATTTTAGAATAATTACAAGAAAAATCTGCAAAAAATAGAAAAATAAGTGAAATTTACAGTGCTGCGATGATGGCATCGCCCATGCCACGGGTGCCGACGGGGATTTCGCCTTCGGCGCCGGTGGCGAGGTCGCCGGTGCGGTAGCCGGCGGCGATGACCTTGCGCACGGCGGCATCCACGGCATCGGCCGCGGCTGTTTCCTTGCAGGTGTAGCGCAGGAGCATGCCCATGGAAAGAATCTGGGCGATGGGGTTGGCAATGCCCTTGCCGGCGATATCGGGGGCGGAGCCGCCGGAGGGTTCGTAGAGGCCGAAGAAAGTGTTGGAGCCGTGGCTGAGGGAGGCGCTGGGCAGCATGCCCAGGGAGCCGCAGACAATGGCCATTTCATCCGTGAGGATATCGCCGAAGGTGTTTTCGGTGACCATTACATCGAACTGCTTCGGGTTGCGCACGAGCTGCATGGCGGCGTTGTCCACATACATGTGGGTGAGCTCCACGTCCGGGTATTCGGCGGCGATGGTGTTCATGACCTCGCGCCACATGACGGAGGAAGCCAGCACATTGGCCTTATCCACGCTGCAGAGCTTCTTGTTGCGGCCGCGGGCGGCCTCGAAGGCCACGCGGGCGATGCGCTCCACCTCGCTCTTCTTGTAGATGAGGGTATCCAGGCCGATGATTTCGCCATCGCGCTCGCCGTAGAACTTGGGTTCGCCGAAGTACATGCCGCCGGTGAGCTCGCGCACGCAGAGGATATCGAAGCCGCCGGGGATGAGGGAATTCTTCACCGGGGAGGCATCCACCAGCTCGGGCAGGCAGATACCGGGGCGCAGATTGGCAAACAGGGAGAAATGCTTGCGAAGGGGGAGCAGGGCGCCGCGCTCCGGGCGTTCGTCCGGCGGCAGGGAATCCCACTTCGGGCCACCCACAGAGCCGAACAGAATGGCATCTGCCGCCTCGCAGGCAGCCAGGGTCTCGGCCGGCAGGGCTTTGCCGCAGTTATCAATGCCGGCGCCGCCCACGTAGCACTCGGTGCGCTCGGTGCGGAATCCGAACTTCTGCTCCACGGCGTCGAGCACGCGCAGGGCCTCTGCCATTACTTCCGGGCCGATACCATCGCCCGCCAGAACTGCAATCTTGTAGGTGTTCATGTTTGCGGGTGATAATACACCGCCGTTCCCTCCTATGTCAATTTTGAATGCTGTCTTGCAAGGAGAAACGTAGGTGAACCCGCTTGCCGGAGCACGGGACTTCAGTCCCGATTGGAAGCACCGTGATTTCGGGACTGAAGTCCCGTGCCCCGATGGCTACAAACATCAATTTGTTGCGCAGAGGAGGCTTCTTCCCAAATGTTGCTGATGTTTCTATTGCTTACAAAATCTTTGGGATACATGTGATATTCCGGAGCATGGCGTAGTTTAGGCTTTTCCGCGCGGCTGCTATCGTGTAGAATGGGCGCGTTATGTTACAGGCAGGTATTGTAGGTCTCCCGAACGTTGGCAAATCCACACTCTTCAATGCAGTCACACGCTCCCGAAAGGCTGAGGCTGCCAACTATCCGTTCTGCACCATTGACCCGAACGTGGGCATGGTGGAAGTGCCGGATGAGCGCCTGGCTGTGCTTGCTGAAATGAGCAAGAGCGAGCGTGTGGTGCCCGCCGCCATCGAGTTTGTGGACATTGCCGGCCTGGTGAAAGGGGCGGCAGAAGGTGCCGGCCTGGGTAACAAGTTCCTTTCCAATATCCGCGAGACGGATGCTATCGTGCAGGTGGTACGCTGCTTTGAGAATGATGATATCATCCACGAGCTCGGCTCCGTAGACCCTGTGCGCGATATCGAAATCATCAATGCCGAACTCATCCTGGCCGATCTGGCCGCTATGGAAAAGCGCAAGGAAAGCCGCATCAAGAAAGCACGCGGTGGAGATAAGGAAGCCAAGGCCGAGGTGGCACTCATCGAGAAACTTCTGCCCCACCTGGATGCCGGCAACCCCGCTATCACCCTGGAGCTGAGTGAAGACGAGCGCAAGCTCCTGCACAGTTTCTACCTGCTTTCTGATAAGAAGAGTATCTTTGCCTGCAACGTGAGCGAGGAAGAGCTGGCTGAGGCGGTGAAAGACCCCGATTCGCACCCCTACGTTTCTGCCGTGCGCAAGTACGTGGCCGAGCATCACAATGCCGAGGCTATCGTCATCTCCGCCCGCATCGAGGAAGAGCTCTCCGAGCTCGACCCCGCCGAGGCCCGCGAGTACCTCAACGATATCGGCGTAGAGGACTCCGGCGTGAGTGACCTCATCCGTGCCGTGTACCACCTGCTCGGCCTGCGCACCTACCTGACTACCGGTGTGAAGGAAACCAAGGCCTGGACCATCCGCGCCGGTGACAAGGCGCCCCGCGCCGCCGGCGTCATCCACACCGATTTTGAGCGCGGCTTCATTGCGGCCCAGGTGGTTGCTTATGAGGATCTTGTGGCCTGCGGCTCCCTGGTCAAGGCCAAGGAGCAGGCCAAGCTCCGCATCGAAGGCAAGGAATATGTGGTGCAGGACGGCGACGTGGTCGAATTCCGCTTCAATGTTTCCAAGTGATAATTGTTTCCATAACTCAATGAAACAAGGGCCCGGCATTGTGCTGTGGCTCTTGTTTTTTTTGATAAATCCGGGTCTGGTTTTGTGAGCAGCAGGCCAATCTCTCATTGTTCCTTCATATTCCGGAAATGATGTTTATGATTTCTCCGGGGGTGCATTTGGCCGGGTGCCCGTTAACCCACCTCTGGCGAGCTGAATTACAGCGCCTGTCCGATGCTGCCGATTCCAATTTGTTGCCCCACCCATACGTATAACACATTATTCTTTCGTTGCCGGTGCAATAATCGTATCAGCAGGCCTGTGCCGCCTGCTCCCGGAAAGATGCTGCTACACGCGAAAAAATAAATAATCTGCACACGTTTTTTTTTCTTGCTTTCCGAGCACTGTATGCTAGACTGGCAAAAGTAAGGTATTTCACCTATAACCGATATTACGATATATGAAAAAAATCTTTCTTCCTCTCCTGGCTGTTGTGGGCATGATTGCCGGATTTACCCTCTGCTCTTGCGGAGGCGGCGGTGGCAGCAGCAGTGATGGCCCTGCTCGTGCTATTACGAATTGTAAGGTAGAGCTCCTTTCTAGTCCTGTTCTGGAGATCCAGTTTGGGGATGCAGTAACGGGATGGATGCTTGATGCGAGAGTTATAGCCGGTCTGGATGCTCCGATGCCTGCGTACTTCTCCATCACCAAGCAGCCGACTCTGGAGAATGGGTGCTGGCGCTTCTGGGGTGAAGTGAATTTTGTCAGCTCTGATACTTATTCAAGAAGTGATGAGTTCCGGAGCTTCCTGGGCATTCCTCAGGAAGCGAAATCGGTTACGCTGGAATCTTTCCAGATCTACATGGACATTCCGGAGAACGGCTCCGGCACGGTTGCTGGCCGTGGTGCCACTGCCGTGGTGGGGCATTACTACGCTAACGATAACAGCACGGGTGAGGGCGAGCCGATTCTGTCTGACCCTGTTGACCGCTCCTTCATTTTCACCGGTTCGCTTAAGACAAAGCATCTTGGTTCCGGCTCCGCCTCGACCGAAGGTGGGGAAGACGATAAGTGGAAGTAAGATCTTTCAGAATGAGAAGAAGGGACGCCTGACGGCGTCCCTTCTTTGTGTACGACTGGTGCGATATGCGCACTGCGGTGAAAGTCCGCAAGAAGCCGCGATGATGCGGAATCCCAGACCTGAAGAACAACTGCGGGGAGGTAACAAACCGTGGGAAAGGAAGTGCTCCGGGGCACACGTGCCCCAAAGATTTCGTAAGCAATAGAAATACCAGCAACATGGGAAGAAGCCCCCTCTGCTTGATAAATTGATGTTTGTCGTTGTCGGGGCACGGGACTTCAGTCCCGAAATAACGGTGCTTCCAATCGGGACTGAAGTCCCTTGCTCCGACAGAGTTCCCCCACAAACTCCCATTTGTCGAGCTCTGCACTCAAAATCTTTGGGATGCGTGTGGCCCCGGGGAATTTCCTTCCGGAAGTCTGGCGAGGGAAATGGTTTGTCCGGAGATGATTTTGTGGAGCCCGGCCTATTGAGCGGGGGCTTTACCCCCGGCGCGAATGGTTCAGGATGCGGAGTATTTCGGTGATGCTGGTGCAGCGGCGGAGGCGGTATTCGGCGTCCGGGGGAAAATCCGGGTAGCAGAATGCGAGGTATTTCTTCATGCGGTTGCAATGGCCTTTTTCGGTGCGTTTGTGCAGGAGTACGCGGCCGGTTTCCTCCACGAGGATGTTGTAATACTGCGTCATTTCTTCTGCCGTGGGGGCGGGGCCACCGCGCAGCTGGCGGAAGAGGTAGGGATTTCGCACGGCGCCGCGGCCAATCATGAGACCTGTGGCACCAGTCATTTCCAGGCAGGCAAAGGCCTGCAGGGGGGTGCAGATATCCCCATTGGCAAGCACCGGGCAGGGCAGGGTGGCGACTGCCTGCTGCACATAGCGGAAATCCGGGGTGCCGCCATAGAGCTGCTGGCGGGTGCGGGCGTGTATGCTTACTTCATCCGGGGATGACGCGAGCAGGATTTCCAGGATAGAGGGGAATTCGGCGGCTGCATGTTCCCAGCCCAGGCGGCATTTGATGCTGAATTGCCCTGCGGGGATGGCGCGGCGCAGCTTACTGGCGATTTCTGCGAAGCGGGGCAGATCCCGCAGCAGCCCGGCGCCGGCACCGTGGCGATTGACCAGAGGAGATGGACAGCCCGCATTCAGGTTGATACCGGATACCCCCGGGCGGTTCAGCAGCATGGCGGCATCCCGCAGCAGGGCGGTCGCATCGCTGCCGGCCAGTTGGGCCAGGATGGGAACTCCTGTTTCATTTTCATCGATGCAGCGCAGGTTGTGCTCTGCCAGTGCACAGGTGGTGGGAGTGCTCCGGAAATAGGCCGTCACGAATGCATCCGGGAGGGAGTCAATTCGTTGCAGCGTGCGCATGAAAGCCAGGTCTGTCACATCCTGCATGGGGGCCAGGAGTAATCTCATGCCCCTATGCTAACACGAAGCTGCCGCTGAGGCAAGCGGTACCTGCGGTGCACCATTGGAAAATAATCTGCCGGGAGCACGGAATGTACTTGACAAAAAGGTGGTTAGCGTGCATAAATGCGGGTACCCATAGCATCTGATAATGAAACGATATCTTTTCATATGTTCCGTTGCGGCCCTGCTGGCGCCCTCCTGTGTGAATAATCCCAATGATTTGGCTCAAATGGCGACAGGCTACGCCTTTGCCCGCCCCAAAATCAAGGTGGATGTGACGGAGTCGGTGAGCACGGGGCAGTGGGATGTGCCCGCCGGCCTGGATGGTCCCCGACGCATTGTGATTGATACTGAGCTGCAGCAGGCTCATTATTATATCGCTGGTCGGCGTGTGGGGTGGAGTACGATTTCATCCGGCAAGGCTGGTAAGGATACGCCCAAGGGGGTGTTCCCGATTATTGCCAAGGATGAAGACCACATTTCCTCTACCTACGGCAGCATTGTGGATGCTGATGGCAACACGCTGGTAGATAATTATACTAAAGGTGAACCCATTCCACCCGGCGGTATCTACAAAGGGGCTCCCATGACCAATGGCATGCAGCTGACATGGGGTGGTATATGGATGCACGAAGGTGTGGTGACCTCCGCGCCGGAGAGCCACGGCTGTATCCGTCTGCCTAAGCGCATGGCCAAGATTTTCTTTGATAACACCCCCGTAGGAACCCCGGTGGAAATTAAGTGATATGATGATTGATGTCCGAAAGTTTTTTGTAGCAGTTTCTGCGGCAGTTCTGGCGGCAGGCCTGTCATCCTGCACGCAGACGAATTATGCGGCGCCCGCCCTGGAGTACGAGACCATGACTCCTTACGAGCAGTTTGTGTTCCGGAATTCAAGTTATCCCGCTGTGATGGAGGTCTACCTGGATGATGCCTTGCTGGAGCGGGCCGATGCAAAATGTCCTGTCATCATCTGCCTGAGCCAGCAGCGCGGGCGCCTTTACGTGGATAATCAGGTGGCGGCGGATTGGCCAGTTTCCACCGGAGCAGACACGCATCCCACCCCCACGGGGCCTTACCGGGTGCGTTTCAAGGAAAAGGAACATGCCTCCAATCGGTATGGCAAGATGTATAACGCCGAGGGTAAATGCATCAACCGCAATGCGGATGCTTTTACGGAACAGATCCCGGAAGGCGGGCGTTTCGAAGGCTCACCCATGCCGAACTGGATGCGCCTTACGTCTGATGGCGTGGGTATGCACACCGGCAAGGTGGTGCCCGGCAAGCGACTCTCGCACGGGTGCATCCGCCTGCCCCACGTGGTTTCAACCATGCTTTTCGATATCGTGGAGTACGGAACCAGGGTGATTATCTCGGAGGATGTTGAACCAAATTACCCGGTGGCGGTCATCATGGCCCAGCGTGAGATTGAGAAGGCTGAATCTGTCTCGGAGGCCCAACCGGAGGAACTGCCCTGAGCCTCTCCGGATTTCAGGTATCCGCCCCGCCAAAAGGCAATTGGCGGGGCGGAGCTGTATCTGCTTGACCCGCCGGGGTGGCGGGTGTAAAGTAAGGGCATGCTGAACAGAGAATTGCTTGAGCGCTGCAGCAATGCAGCCGGGGTGTCCGGGTTTGAGGATGAGGTGCGCTCCCTCATTGCCGGGGAGTTGCAGGAGTGCTGTGATATTACGGAAACCGTGGCTGGTAACCTCATCTGCCAGGCGAAGGGCAGCGGGGCGGGCCCCGTGGTGGCTCTGCTGGCGCACATGGATGAAATCGGATTCATGGTGCAGGGGATTACGCCCGATGGTTTCCTGCTCATTGTGCCGCTGGGCGGCTGGTGGAACCACACGCTGCCCAGCCAGCGCGTGCTGGTGCATACGCGCGATGGCCGCCGCATTCCCGGGCAGATAGGCACGCGCCCGCCGCACCTGCTGCCGGAGTCTCAGCGCAACCAGGTGATGAGTACGGATTCTCTGTTCATCGATATCGGCGCTTCCAGCGCGGAGGAGGTGGCCGCCTGCGGCATCCGCATCGGATGCGCGGTGACTCCGGATGTGGAGCTCCAGCCGCTGGAGCTGCCCCACCGCTGGATGGGCAAGGCTTTTGATAACCGCGCCGGCGTTTACTGCATGATTGAGGTGATGCGCCGCCTGGCCGGCGAGCAGCTGGATTGCACCTTGCAGGCTATCGGCACCGTGCAGGAGGAGGTGGGCACACGCGGCGCCCGCGCGCTGGAACAGACCCCCGATTTAGCCATTGTGCTGGAGGGACCGCCGGCGGATGATACCTACGGCCAGAGCGGTATATGCCGCCAGGGGGTGCTGGGCAAGGGGGTGCAGGTGCGCCTGTTCGACCCCACGAATATCACCCCGCCTGCGCTGGTGGATACCGTCCTGGAAATTGCTGAGCGTGAGAATATCCCCTGCCAGCCCACGGTGCGCCGCACCGGCGGCACGGATGCCGCCGCCGCCTACCCGCACTGGTATGGCTGCCCGGCCATCGTGTTCGGAGTGCCGGTGCGCTATATCCACTCGCACAACGGAATCCTGGATGACCGCGACCTCGAATCCTGCATCGACCTGGCCTGCGCGCTGGTGCGCAGCGTGAGCAAATGAGCGGCGCCGTCTCCACCAGGGCCTGCTGGGTGGATTGCGCCCGCACGCTGGCTATGTTCTGCATCGTGTGGTTGCATGCGAATGCCGCCCCGGCGGGGCTGGGGCGAGCCGTGGGCGGGGCGATTATCCTGTTTTTCCTGCTGGCGGGTTATTTTCTGCCGGGGCAGGTGGGCAATGTGCTGGTGCGCACCGGACGGCTGGCGCTGGCGTGGCTGCTGTGGTCGCTGCTCAGCCTGGGGCTCATGGCGGTGGCAGCCCCGGATTTTGAGTTCAGCTGGCAGCGCAGCATCGGCTGGGGAGAGGCGGCGTACAACACGCCGCTCTGGTTCCTGAAAACGCTCGTGGTGTATCAACTGGTGGCTGCCGGGCTGCTGGCCTTGCGAGTCTTGCCGCGCTTTGTCCGGGTGGCAGTGCCGGTGCTCATGCTTTGCAGCTATACCACGGCCCCCGCGCAGTACGCGGCGGTGCGCTTTGATTATTTCTGGATTTTTCTGCTGGGTTTTGCCTTGAAAACGCTGCCCTTGGCGCGAATCGGGGATTGGGCGGAGAAAAATATGCCTGCGCTTTTCCTGGCGGGGGTAATTTGCCTGAGCCAGCCGTATCTGCTGTCGCTTTATGCTCAGTGGGTGGAGCTTCCGTGGCGGCATTGCAGCCTGCCGGTGGGGGCGCTGGGCTGGGCCCTGCTCATGCTGCTGGGTGGAATTGCGTGTGCGCGGCATCTGCCGCGTGGTGCAGCGGCCCTGGCCTTCTGCGGGCGGTGGATGCTGTTCATCTACGCTGCGCATTCCTTTCTCCTGGCGCCGTTGTATGGCGGCTATAACCCTCATTTCCTCTGGAATATCTGGGTGCCGCTGCTGGTGATTCCCCTGCTGGCAGCCGCCGGCTGGTGGCTGAACCGGCGCTTTCCGCGTACCATGGCGCTGCTGCTGGCGCGAAAGCGGTTGACCTGAGTGCCGAAACGCGGTATGATAAGCGCGCATGTACGAGCAACTCTTATCCCGTATTCAGCAGTGCAGCACCATTGGTGTGACTTCTCATTTCCGGCCGGATGGCGATGCCATCGGTTCCACGCTGGGGCTTGGCCTGGCCTTGCAGAGCCTGGGCAAGAAGGTTTATATGTGGAATGAGGACGGTGTGCCCGCCCGCTATTCTTTCCTGGAGGGAACGGAGCAGATTCTGCCGCTGCCGGAGGAGTTGCCCGCTGACCTGGAGATGCTCATCTGCGTGGACACCGGTGACTGGAAGCGCCTGGGCGACCGCTCGCAGCTGCTTTTTGCGGAGTTTCCGCTCATTGTGAACATCGACCACCACGGCACAAATACCCGCTATGGCCACATGCACGTGATTGAGCCGGAAACGGCGGCCTGCGCCTTTGTGCTTTTCAACATGCTGAAATCCTGGGGCGTGAAGCTCACGAAACCGATGGCGGAGGCGCTTTATGTGGGTATCAACACAGATACGGGCTCGTTCCAGTACGGCAGCACCACCCCGGAGGTGATGCACGCCGCCGGTGAGCTGCTGGCCGCCGGTGTGGATGTGGCGGATGTGAATCGGCGCGTATACCAGGAAATTCCCTATACTGCCATGCTGATGCAGCGCGAGGTGCTTAACCACATGGTGGTGGAGTGCGGCGGTGCTTTGTCTCACTATTCCATGCCGGCGGGCCGCAAGGCCGAGCTGGGTGTGGGGCTGGAGGACACCAAGGACCTGGTGGATGTGGTGCGCGTGCTCCAGGGAGTGCGCGTGGCGGTGATTTTTGAGGACCTGGATGACGGGCGCATCCGCGTTTCCCTGCGCAGCAAGGATCCCACCGTGAGTGTGGCGGCCATTGCCGCGCAGTTCGGCGGTGGCGGGCATGCCATGGCCTCCGGAATCCGCATGCGCGGGGAGATGGCTGATTGCCGTGAGCGCGTGCTGAACGCTATCAGAAAGGAGCTTCAGGCATGAGTGAGGAGGCACCCAGCGGCGTGTTGCTGGTGGATAAGGACCCCGGCTTCACTTCCCACAATGCGGTGGCGCTCTGCCGCCGGATTCTGCAGACCAAGAAGGTGGGCCACTGCGGCACGCTGGACCCCATGGCTACCGGCATGCTGATTGTGGTTATCGGCAAGGCAACGAAGATGCAGGACCTGCTCATGTGCGAGGATAAGGTCTACACCGCCACCATGAAACTGGGCGTGGAGACCAACAGCCAGGATGCCGATGGTGAGGTGGTGGCCGAAAAACCGACCGATGCGCTCTCAGAGGAGGACATCCGCGCGGCGTTCGAACATTTCAACGGCGAGTTTGACCAGGTGCCGCCCATGTATTCGGCGGTGAAAATCAATGGCGTACCCTGCTACAAACTGGCCCGCAAGGGCAAGGAGGTGGAGCGCAAGGCCCGCCATGTGGCGGTGCTGGATTATGAAATCACGCGCATTGACCTCGCTGCGGCCGAGGTGGATTTCCGCGTGCACTGCACCAAGGGGTTCTATGTGCGCACCTATGCGCACGATATCGGGCAGTATCTGGGCTGCGGGGCGCATCTCACCGCGCTGCGCCGCATCCGCAGCGGTAAGTTCAATATTGCCGAGGCAGTGGATGTGCCCACGCTGAAGGCTGCCGGACGAGAGGAACTGCTGGCGCGTCTGCTGCCGGTGGAAAAGGTGCTGGCTGACCGCGCTTGAGACGATGTTGATTCTGCATTCCATTGCTGAGCTTGCGGCGGTGAACCACATGGTTCACTGGGCTATGGGCTTTTTCGACGGGGTGCACCGTGGGCACCGCCGGGTCATTGAATCGGCCGATACGCCGGGAGCCTTGCGCGGGGTGCTCACTTTTGCGCAGCACCCGCTGGCGGTGCTGGCCCCGCAGCGGCAGCCGAAACTGATTACCCCGGTGGCAGAGCAGAAACGCGCCTTGCTGGCGGAGCTGGGGGTGCAGGTGCTGCTGGAGCTTCCCTTTACCCCGGAGCTGGCGGCTACGGGCCCCCGTGAGTTTCTGGGTGCGCTGCGTGGTGCCTGCCGCATGGCCGGTATTTCCGTGGGCCGCAACTGGCGTTTCGGCAAGGGGGGCGTGGGCAATGCCGCCTTTGTGGAGGCATACGCTGCTGAACACGGCCTGCGCGCCTGCGTGCAGGATATGGCGGAGCTGCAGGGGGAGCGCATCTGCTCCAGCCGCATCCGCGAGCTGCTGCAAGAGGGCAATCTCCCCCTGGCGCAGGAGATGCTGGGGCATGCGTTCAGCATACACGGCACTGTGGAACCCGGCCAGAAACTGGCTCGGAAACTGGGTTTCCCCACGGCGAATATGCAGATTCACCCCGCGGCGGTGCTGCCTCCCTTCGGGGTGTACGAGGTCGCAGCCAGCGTGGATGGCACCGTGGTGCGCGGTATTGCCAATCTGGGGCTCCGGCCTACGATTGATGAGGCTCAGAAGGTGCTGCGCCTGGAAACGCACCTGCTGGGCTGGCAGGGCGATTTATATGGACGCCCGCTGCAGGTGGAGCTGCTCCGCTTCCTGCGTCCGGAGCGTAAGTTTGCTTCCGTGGCCGGGCTGCAGGCACAGATTGCTGCGGATGTGCAGGCGGTGAGTATTCGGAGCACGGGACTTTAGTCCCGCTTCTGCACGTTCAGACGCTGTGATTCACCGCAAATTGCTCACCGAGTCTGTGGGAGGTGGCAATGGCGCGGGCTATGTAGCTGAGGCCGTTTTCGACAGCGAGTTCCAGCGGCTGGCCTTTGGCAAGGAAGGCGGTGATGGCGCTGGAGAGGGTGCAGCCGGTGCCGTGCGTGGAGATGCCCTCCGTGCGGGGGTGGCTCCAGCGCAGGGTGGGTTTGCCGGGCTGCACCAGGATATCGGTGCAGGTGCTGCCGCCCACGTGGCCGCCCTTGGCCAGGATGGCGCAGTTGTAGCGGGCGCAGAGCTGGTTGGCGGCCTCCTCCAGCTCCTCCACGGTAGTGATGGGTGCGGTGCCGGCCAGTTTGGCGAGTTCATCGCCATTCGGTGTGAGAAGGGTGGTGCGGGGGATGAGCACCTCCTCATACACTGCAATGGCTTCCTGCAGGATGAGGGCCTCGCCCGCGGTGGCTATCATGACGGGATCCACCACAATGGGACCATCAAAGTCCTTGAGCGCTTCCACGGTGGCCCGCACGATTTCCGGGGAGTAGAGCATGCCGGTCTTGATGGCTCGCACCGGGAAGCTGCGCAGGCAGAGTGCCACCTGCGCGGCTACGAATTCAGGCTCCATGGCCACGATGCCTTCCACCAGCCCGGGTACTTCATTCACCACGCAGGTGACGGCGGTGAGGGGGTAGCATCCCAGGGCAAAGCCGGTTTTGAGGTCGGCCTGCAGTCCGGCTCCGGCGGAGCAGTCGGAACCGGCGATGCTGATGTAGACGGGCGTTTCCATGAATGAAGGTTATTGGAAGGCTTTTTCCAGTGCGGCGGCGGCCTGCAGCAGGCGGGTTTCTGCAAAGTGCGGAGCCAGCAGCTGAATGCCCACGGGATGCTCACCTTCCGCTACCGGGGTGGGGATGGAGATGCCGGGCAGACCCGCCAGGTTGGCCGGAATGGTGTAGATATCTGCCAGGTAGGTCTGCAGCGGGGTCATGCTGGCGTCATGCAGCTTCGGGGCACTGGTGGGTGCCACGGGGCCCAGAATCAGGTCCACTTTCTCAAATGCTGCGGCAAAGTCGCCCGCCACCAGGGAGCGTACCTTCTGGGCCTTGGCGTAGTACGCATCGTAGAAGCCGCTGGAGAGCACATAGGTGCCCAGGATGATGCGGCGCTTTACCTCCGGCCCGAAACCGGTCTCGCGGGTCTTGCTGTAGAGGTCGTCCAGCCCGTTGGTGCCGGCGGCGCGGTAGCCGTAGCGGATGCCATCGAAGCGGGAAAGGTTGGAGGAGGCCTCGGCGCAGGCGATGATGTAGTAGGCGGCCACTACGGCCTCTGCGTGGGGCAGGGAGACTTCCACGATTTCGGCTCCCAGGTCGGTGAGTTTCCTGATGCTCTGTTCGAGCGCGGCGGCAACGGCGGGGCTGTTGCCGCTGGAGAGGTATTCCCGGGGCAGGCCGATGCGCAGGCCTTTGATGTCCTTGCCGAGCCCGGCGGTGAAGTCCTCGGTGGGCACGGTGGAGGAGGTGGAGTCCTTGGCATCGTGGCCGCAGATGGCGTTCAGGATGGTGGCGGCATCTTCCACATTCTGCGTGATGGGGCCGATCTGGTCCAGCGAGGAGGCAAAGGCCACCAGACCATAGCGGGATACGCGGCCGTAGGTGGGCTTGATGCCGACCACACCGCAGTGCGAGGCTGGCTGGCGGATGGAGCCGCCGGTATCAGACCCCAGCGCGGCAATGGCCATGCCGCCAGCCACTGCGGCAGCGGAGCCGCTGGAGGAGCCACCCGGCACATGCCCGGGGGCGGCGGGGTTCTGAGTCTCACCGAAAGCGGAGTTCTGGCCGTAGGAGCCCATGGCGAATTCATCCATATTAGTGCGGCCGAAGGGAATGGTTCCGGCAGCGGTCAGTCTGGTGACGGCGGTGGCATCGTAGGGCGAAACAAAGTTCTCCAGCATGCGGGAGGCGCAGCGGGTGGGCTGGCCGAGCATGGCAATGTTGTCCTTCACGGCGATGGGGATGCCGCCAAGCGGCTTGCTGAGGTCGGCCCGGGCGGCGGCGGCCAGGGCGGCTTCCTTATCCCAGGAGAGGTAGGCATTGATACCCGGGTTGCGCTCTTCCATCGCGCGTGCGACTTCTTCCACCAGCTCGGCGGGGGAAATGGCTCCGCCGGTGAGCTGCTGGCGCCAGTGGGAAATGGTTCCGGTAAGCATGGTCTGATGAGAAGGATGTGGGTTAATGGGCGGATTCAACTACTTTGGGCACGCGGAACTGGCCGTCCTCCTGGGCGGGGGCGTTGGAGAGGGCGGCTTCATTGCTCAGGCTGGTGCCCGGTACGTCCTCGCGCAGGGCATCATACACCGGCAGCGGGTGGTACATGGGCTCCACGCCGGTGGTGTCCCACTGGTCAAGCTGTGCCACATAGGCCAGCACCTGGTTCAGGTCTTCGGAAAAACGGGTGGTTTCATCTGCGGTCAGCTCCAGTTTGGCCAGCCGGGCGATGTAGGCCACATCGATAAGGTTGTTCTGTGCCATATGTGATGTTGGGGTCAGGGGTGGGTGAGTAAGTGGATGGTGAGCAGGTAAAGACCAGCGATGGAGAGAACCAGCACCAGGAGCAACCCGAGGTTTTCCAGAAGGATATTACGGCTGTCTGGCGCTATTTTCTCGATTCTTACCTTTTTGCGAACTGAATCCTTGCGCCGTTGCACCACCTCTTCATGCGGCCCCAGGGTGTTTTCGGGGTAGCGGTTCCGGTGCGCAATGCGTGGATTGGGTGAGTGGGCGCCATATTGCATGGGGCGGCGCTGCAGCTCGAGAAGCTGGTCATATGAAGATGGAGTGCGTTTCATAATCAGTGTTGGGTTATCAGGTTGCACACTCCCCAGGTGATGAGGAGTAAAAGAAAGAGGGGAAGATGAAAGTAAAAACCGTCCGATAGCTGCTTGCCGATACCTTCCCAGTTTATTCCTCGGCGCCCGCTTATTCCCGGCTTGTAGCGGAATATGTCAGTGTGCCGGTAACGCGCAGGCCCGGAATAGGCTTCCTCAAAATCGTTGATGGCGCGCTCCAGTTTGGGCATGGCCTCCTGCAGGCGCTCATTGAACCCTTCTGAACTCCAGTGCTGCGGTTGCATGGATGAGAGTATCTGAAGATGCCGCTTCAGACATTCATTGATCTGACTGATCTCTGCTTCCTCCTGTGCCATGGATTCCAGCTCTTTCTCCAGCCTGCGTACGGTGTTGTGGAGCTTCATGCCTATTTCATTCAGGCTGTCGTTGAAAAGTGCCTTGCGCTGGTTGCTCTCCTCCAGTTCCAGCCGCTGGGCCCTGCATTGCGCCCTCTGCGCATCATAAAACTCTTCCTGCTGTCGCGCCTGCTCCATCTGCTGCCGGATGTGTTCCGGTGAATGCATTTCCCCGTCTGCCATCCGAGGGTTCAGTTCCATCTGGCGATATGAGGAGACTGGTTTCATGTCTTTATCGTGGTTGTAAAAAGGTGTTTCGGAAAAGTTAAATGTTTTGCGGCTGATTGTCAAGTTTATATGTTCCTGATTGTATAATCAAAACGGCAGAGGCGTTTTGCGACTCTGCCGTTGAAAAAATACGGGCGACGGGAATCGAACCCGTGTCTCATGCTTGGGAAGCACGCGTCCTACCATTGAACGACGCCCGCATGTGGTGTGCGCCGGATTATAAATTTGATGCTGCGATCTGTCAAGCGAAAAAAATAAATTTTGTCTGTATATCAGATTGTGCTTGAAAAATGGAGAATGCTGTGCTACGATTCGCTCGAGTTTGCGGGTATAGCTTAATGGCAAAGCTCCAGCCTTCCAAGCTGATTATGCGGGTTCGATTCCCGCTACCCGCTTAGCCTGAACGATAAGGGTGATACGCGTATGAAAAAGGTACTTTCTGTTATTCTGCTTGCTGGTATGTTTGCCGGTGCTGTGCATGCTGAAGAGGCAAGCCTCTCTTCTGTGTCTGCGATGGCGCAGAAGTCTTCCGGTGTATCTCTGGATGCACTTAGTATGGCGGTATATGAGTTAGTGAAGGCTCAGCCGAACAAGGCCGTGGAAGTGTTTCAGAATGTGATGCAGCAGCGTCAGAGCTGGAGTGTGACAGAGACATATGCGATCCTGCGCTCTGTGCTCCTGGCTTCGCCTTCTCTTGAGGCTGGATTTGTGCGGAGTGCTGCAACGTACCAGAGTTCTTCCGATGGTGCCGGTATAGCTGCGACGCAGGGTTATCAGTTGCTTGCTGCGCTTTACACCATGCCGCAGACTCAATCTGTGGCTGCTACGGTGGTTCAGGGTGTTGTCGGGAGTTCTGTTTCTGCTGCGGCCGCGGCTGGTAATGGTGTGTCAGCTGAGGTGCTTGAAGCGTATGTGCCGACTGCCCCCTCAGCTCCTGAATATTCGGTGATACCGACCCCTCCGCCTACATCAGCAAACAACTGATTGTTTGCTGAGGTATATATTCCTGTATGAAGTCTAATTTTTATAAAGTGTTGCTGCTCACTGGATTGTGTGCAGTTAATGTCCGTGCTATATCTCTGTATGATGCGTCTCCGTCAGTGGGATTGCCTGAGTCGCACGCTGCTAAGTATAACACTTACGTTCGAGTCGGTTATGATTCGAACATGGATGCAGTATCAGAGGATGAGACTGCCAGCCCGTATGTGAATGCGGGCTTTGGTGCCACATTTGCTGATTATGAGTCGGTAGACAAGATATCGTACAGATTCAATATTGGCGCGACTCGTTACGCCAAATCCAGCGAAAGAGGTGCAGAAGGTGGTAAGAAGATGTATGCGGACTGCGGTTTGTCCGCGAGTCTCGTGCATGCTTTTACTTCCCGCAGTACGTACTCTGCGAGTCTTTCTGTGACCTACAGTCCTGAGCCGGACTATGCGAGTGGAATTTCAGCTTCGCGTCGTCAGGGGGATTGCCTTAACTGGTCATTTTCCAATGCCTACAGTCAATCCATCGATAGCCGGTGGAGTTGGAATGTGAACACTGGCTACAGTGGTAACCTGTACAGTGAAACGGAGTACCAGTCCGATGACCGCCAATACATCAGCGTTGGTTCCGGGTTAAACTATCGCTCTTCTGAGTTGCTTTCATACAATGCGAACTTTTCTTACCGCTATGATTTGCGAGATAAGGGATACAACTCAGAGAATATAACCGCGACCATAGGTTTCAGTCGTTCTCTGGATCCCGTGTCGAGCTGCTCTGCTTCAGTGGGTGTGCAGACTAAGTGGGTGAGCAGTGAATCAGTCCTCTCGCCGGTTGTTTATCTGGGGTATAACCGCCGAGTTTCAGAGGGATTGAGTGCCAACCTGTACCTTAACCTTTCCAATGAGAACGTGGATACCTACCGAGGAGTCGGTGCGAACTATATTTCGGATCTGACCTGGCGAGTAGGTGCTAACTGTTCGTACAGACTCTCGCCGGATGTAGCATTCTCCTTCGGCCTTTCTGTGATGAGGAGTAATTACACCAAGGGAACAGGGCGTCTGCAGGATGAAACCAACACGACGATCTCCCCCACAGTGGGTATGAGTTATATGTTCTCAGAAAGATTGCAGGGCTCTGTGTCTTATACCTATACCTGGTATGAATCAGACAGAGATAGAGGTGGATACGAGTACACTCGACACAACGTTTCGACAGGGTTGACCTATACATTCTAAATAATTTCAGTCACAGCCGGAGAGGAGCGTAGTACCGAGCCTCTCCGGCGTTTAATTCTTACAGCCGAGTATATATGGATACGAGCGTAAATTCGCCGAAGCAGATGGAGGCAATGTTGCATGCGCAGGATTACATGCAGGTCTTGCGCAGCAGATGGAAGACGATATTGCTTGTGTTTCTCCTGGTGTTCGTCAGCAGTGCGGTAATCACCAAGATGATGACTCCTAAGTACATGAGCGGCATGACGTTTGAGATCAAGCAACCGCGTGACCTCATTAACGTGGCGGTGGGCGGCGAAGGCAACCCCATTGCCGCTATGGGTGATAGCGTGGCTTACATGCAGACTCAGTTTGAAATTCTGGTGTCGCAGCAGAATTTGATTGCCGTGGCTAATAAGCTGGATCTGCCCAACGAATGGCAGTTGGATGAGACGACTGCTGCAAACATTCTGATGGGAATGGTCAGAGTGATGCCGCGTAAGAATACGAACCTGGTGGATATCACGGTGACCACCAATGATCCGCGCGTTTCCCAGCAGGTTTGCCAGGCTGTGGTGGATTGCTACAAGGAGCTGCGAGAGGAAAAGGAAAATGCCGTTATCAATGAGGCGATTAACAAGCGTTACGAGGTGCTGCGTTCCCGCCAGGACGAGCTTGAACGCAAGGCGGACGTGGTGCGCCAGTATATTCGCTCCGGAAAGTATATTCAGGGCATGTGGAGTGATAACGGTCATGGAGTCCCGGTATCTACGGGTGCAGAGGAGCAGACGCTGCAACAGTTGAATAACTCCAAGTTATCCATGGAGACGGAGATTGCCCAGATGACGGTGCACATCAGCAAGTTGCAGGATCTGAAGGATGCTGAACTCCTGAGCTATGTGACGCGCACGGGTTTGTTGACCGCGGAATCGTATTGCTCTGCCAAGGTCCGCGAGTTGAATAACCGCTATACGGAGGAAGAGAATAACCATGCCCAGATGCTGTTGAGTGGATACGGGCCTCGTCATCCGAATGTGCTGCGTCTCGATGAGCAGCATAAGGCTACACGGGAGCAGTTGTATGAAGAACTGGTGGGCATGCGCGATGCAATGGTGGATCAGCTCGATGTGAAGAAGTCTGAATTGCAGAATGTGGAGCAGCGTTATACCGAGGCTCGAGACCGCCTGCGCGATAAGACTCTCGAGGACCAGAAGGTAAAGAATGCTCTTCAGGAATATGCTGCGGAAAAAGCCCGCTATGATAAGCTGGAGAATGATTATATAGCGGATAAAATGCGCTTGATGGCGCCGCGTACCAGCCTGGATGTGTACAGCCGCCCCGGTCTTCCCAGTGCTCCCAGCAGCCCCAATTATCGGTTGAACCTCATTGTGGGCGCGGTGATTGGTTTGCTTGCCGGCGTGGTGGTTGCTTTCATCAGTAACTATTTCGACACATCTATCAAGACGCTTGAAGATGCCGAGCGCAGCATGGGGCTGCCGGTGCTGGGTGTGATACCCCAGGATGCCGGCCTGCTGATTCTGCAGGGTGGCGACAGCCCTGATGCCGAGGCATACCGTATTCTCCGCACCAATATCGAACTTAAGAAGGATTTGTACAAGGCGACTACTATTGCCGTGGTGTCTGCAAATGCCGGTGAAGGTAAGACGACTACCTTGAGCAACCTTGCCTATGTGTTCTCGCAGGCCGGGTACAGCACCCTCATGATGGATGCTGACCTTCGCCGCCCGCGCTTGGCCCGCTATGCGGAACTGAAGAGCAATGTAGGGTTGTCCACTTATCTTGCCGGAAAGGCCGAGCTCAAAGATGTGGTGTTCCAGACAGGCCACCCGAATCTTTACATGCTGCCCAGTGGCCCCATCCCGACAGACCCCAGTGGTCTCATTGGTTCGCACCGCATGCAGCGCCTTATCTCCGAAGTTTCGCGCCGCTTTGATATCGTGCTGATAGACTCTCCGCCTGTTCTGGGTGTGAGTGATGCCTCTCTGCTTGTGAGCAAGGCCGATGCGACCTTGCTGGTGTTGCAGCCGCGCAAGATGCCTATCAAGGCTTTGTTGCGAGCCAAATCCCTTGTGCAGAACGCCGGTGGGCAGATTATGGGCCTTGTGATGAATAATGTCGATATCAGCGGCGATACTCAATACCAGTACTATACGACGTATTATTCATACTACAGCAAGGGCGAAGGCCGCGTGGATCCCAAACCTTCCTCCATGAAGTCGGAGTCAAAGCCTGTTGCGAAGGTTGAAAAACAGAATGAGGATGAACTTTATTAAAGGCTGATTATGAGAAATGGTATTTTGAGACAAGTGTTTCTGCTGGTGTTGAGCCTGCTGGCTTTACCGCTGCTGGCGCAGGATGCCGCAACTGAGCCCCGGGCTACGAAAGGTGGTTCCGTATCTGTGCAGTTCAAGAATATTCCGAGCGAAGATGTTGTAAATGTCAACGGAGACTATACGATAAGTCGTGAGGATGGTACTATCTCCATGCCCTATCTTTCAGGGCGCGTGAGTGTGGTCGGCCTCACGGCCCGCCAGGTGGAAAATAAGCTCCGCTCGCTTTACCTTTCACAGCAGATTTATTCTGATCCGATTGTGATGGCTAGCGTGGGCCCCAAGGGAGAGGCCGCTGTTGATGCCCGATACGTACAGGTGACCGGATATGTTGCCGGTAAGAAGAATCTGCCCTACCGTGAAGGTATGACTCTGATTCAGGCTCTGATAGAGTGCGGCGATATCACGGACTTTGGTTCCCGAAAGATTCAGATAACACGTGGCAAAGTGACTCGTACGTACGATTATTTCAGTGCACGTGACCGTGCCATCAAGCTTATGCCGAATGATTCTGTGTTTGTGCCTCGTCGCCCTGCGTTTGAAGGCAGACCTGATAAGATCGGGCCATAAGCCTGTATTAGATAGTTAGTAATAAAGCTCCGGCATATTGCCGGAGCTTGTTTTTCTGAGAGATGGCGAGATGAGCACCGGTGATGCAGGGAAACTTTTACTTCTGAGTGTTGGCTATGGTCAAGGCCATCATTCGGCGGCGGCTGCATTGGCTGAGCGATATGAGGAAAGCGGCTGGCGTTGCCGTATTGTGGATATTTGCGCAGAAGCGCATCCCGTTGCCTTCCGGTGCACGCAGCTTTTCTATCAATTTTGTGTGCGCCGTGCGCCGTGGCTATGGGGGGTGACTTATTCTCTCACCGGCACGGCAGATTGGTCCAGGATGGTGCAGTGGCCCTTGTTTAACGGACTGCTGGAGTGTACTCGAAACATGCTTGAAGAGTGGAAGCCGGAACTGATACTCTGCACTTATCCCCTGTTTGCGTACATGTTGGACGCACTTAGAAACCGGGGTTTCCATGTGCCGCCTTACGCTTTGGTGGTAACGGATGCACGTGAAATCAGCCGTCCGTGGATGCGTTCGGAGGCTGCATTGGTGCTGGTGCCTGATGACGGCTCCAGAAGCCGGGTTATAGAGCGCTACGCATTATCGGATGATAGGGTGATTACAACCGGTTTCCCGGTAAAAGGTGCATTCGGACCTTCGGAGCACCGGGGTGCGCCTGGTGCCTCGTTGCTGAAGGTCCTGTATGGAGCGTATCGGCAGACCCAGGGGGTGGTGAATGATATAGCGGCTATGCTGGCTGAGTTCCCGCAAATGCAACTGACTGTTCTGGCAGGCAGGCGCGCGCGAGCATTGCAGCGCCTGTTCAAAACGGAGTGTACCAGCGGAAGGCTGGTGGTACTGCAGGAGACGGATTGCATGCACCGATTGCTGGGCGAAAGCCATTTTTATGTAGGCAAGGCAGGTGCTGCGACCATGTTTGAGTGTTATGCGTCAAGGGTGCCCATGTTGGTCAATTTTCTCCTGCCGGGGCAGGAGCTCGGAAATCTGGAGTTGCTGCAGGAGGATGCAGCGGGTTTCCATGTGGAGTCAACTGCTCATCTGGTGGCAACTCTTCGCAGTCTGCTGGCGGATGATGCGGCGGGTTGGAAGAGATTGTGCGGGGCTATGCACCTCTCCGGGCGCACCGGAGCCGCTGCCCGTATAGAATCTGTGGTCAGATTGAAGTATGGAGTATGAGTATGACGGATGCATGCTTGCTGGTGGATAATTCAAACACGCGAACCAAGTTTGCGCTGCGTGGCTGTGGTGGAAAGTTTGAGGTGCGCGTGTTGCCCACAGCTGATATTTCCGCATCTGCTGTTCAGGGCTTATTGCGCGGATGGGCGTTTACCCGTGTCTGTCTTTGTTCTGTAGTGCCCAGGGCTGCGGCACTTATCAGGCAGATTCTGAGTGGTTACCCTTTCCTTTTAGTGGGTCCGGATGCTTGCCCGGACGTTGATTTTTCCACTTACCCGGGCGTTGAAACGCTCGGCGCAGACCGGGTTGCCAATGTGTTGGCGGCTGTGGCGCAACTTCCCCTTCCTCTGGTCGCGGTGGATTTGGGAACCGCTGCCACCTTTGATGTCGTGACTGGTGGTGAAAATGCCCCGGTTTTCCGCGGCGGAGCAATTGCACCAGGCTATGCCGCTGTTGCTTCGGCTTTGTGCTCCCGTACTGCATTGTTGCCGGACTGTCCTGAATCTGCAAGTGGCAGGATTATTGCCCAGAATACTCACGAGGCCATGTGCTCTGCCGTGCGGGTGGGGTATCCTGGCATGGTTGATGCGATTCTGGATGCTGTGGAGTCTGAACTGGGTGAGTCTGTGAACGTCGTGCTTACCGGCGGAGATGCTGCGGCCATTGCACCGTTGATGCGGAGAAAGTGCAGAATTGAGCCCGCTCTTACGCTGCAAGGTATTGCTTTAGCTGCTGGTTTGAGGGTGTAATCTGTTTTTTTGAGCATACTTTAGTTTTTTTTGTTGCAAGAACGAATGGAACGCGCTAGAATAACGGCACCTAAAATCTGTCACATCTTATGTCCGACAACATCGAATCCCAGGTAAAAGAAATCATCGCTGCTCAGCTCAGCGTTGACCCCGAAAAAGTGACCTCTGATGCCAAGTTCATCGAGGATCTTGGTGCCGACTCCCTTGACACCGTTGAACTCGTAATGGCTTTTGAGGATAAGTTCTCCGTGGAAGTTCCTGACGAGGACGCCGAGAAGCTTAAGTCTGTGGCCGACGTGGTCGCATACATTGAGGCAAATAAGGCCTGATTTGGCCCGGTAGCTTTTTCGATAACGGGCGGTTCCTCCAAATGGATTGGCGGGGCCGCCCTTTGCCGTACTCATGAACCGGAGTTCCATAGAATACGCCATGCGACATACGCGGGTGCTGTATGTGCCGGACCGGCGTATAGATTCATTCGGCGATACGCAGTTTAATTTCCGTTTGCTTACCGAACCTATGGATGAGGCAGGCGTGTGCCGGATCCGTAGTGGGCGGGTGGAAGCGAGGCGGCCAAGGATACTGCGACCTGCTGATTTACGGGGTGTGGAAACGGAGGGGTTCGGAACGGATGCAGCCCGTTTTTTTGAGTGGATGGAGTCCCAGGGGGCGCGTTTGCGCGTGCTGATGGAGTATGGTTTTTGTTTCAGCCGCTCGGATGTGCATGAGGAGCTGGTGCATGAATCCATGAGGGAAGTGCAGGATAAATTGGTGAAGGATGCTTTGTCGAGCGGTGACCCCTTTCGAACGGTGGTCGCCGGGGTGGATGACGCCTGGGAGGTGTCTCTGCTTTGTTTTATGATGGAAATGATACAACAATCCCATGAAATTAATATTTTTGATTTTCGTCGCCGCGGGTTTATTTAGTCAGTTATCACCGGCAGCTGCTGCAGATAATTTTTCTCTCTGGCCACGGCGCCCGGAAGAATTGGAGCAGGCCCGCCGACTGATGCAGGAGCAGAAGGGGGGGGAGGCTGTGCTGTTGTTGCAGCCGTATGTGTCGGAAGAAGGGATTGCAGGGCGTGAAGCCCGGCAGATATGTGGCCGGGTCAATGTGCCGCGCTACCTTTCCAGATTGCATCCCGGTGCGGTTGTCTATACCGTGCGCAAGGGTGATAATATGGCGCGAATTGCTTCTACGCAGAAATGCCCCCAGGATGTCCTCATGCTGCTCAATGGAATAGTGGAGCCTTCGGCCTTGCGTATCGGGCAGAAATTGGTGGTTGTGCCGATGCGCCTGAGAATGGAAATCCGCCCGTTGCAGCGGGAGGTTTCTGTGTGGGATGGTCAGCAGCTGGTGGCGGATTACCCTATTCTGAGTATGGATGAAATTCCACCTGCTCACCAGAAATCTGAGCAAACTGAACTTAAGGCGCGAGAGGGGTATCTGGAGGGGCTTGCCGTGCCTGTGCGTTCTCCGAAGTACCCTGCATCAGAGCGCGTGTTGCTGCTTTCTAACGGCATGGTGCTGACAAATGGACAGAATGGCCATGGCTCTATCAAACTGCGTATGGAGCAGAAGGATTTGAATGAGCTTGCCATGATGCTGGATTGTGGAAATGAAGTGAGGATTATCTACCCCAGGCGTTGAGTTCTGACATAAACGTGTGCCTGTGCTAAAAATATGCTTTCCATGAGCACACGCCTTTGATATAATCCCCGCCGAATGCGGAAATAAATCTGATTTTTTCGCCAGAACTCATAACGAATAGAATATCATGAATAACGAGTCCACATGTAAGTCCAAGTCTGAGGGAATAATGATGACCGGGGCCGAGGCCCTCGTACAAAGTCTAGTGCGCGAGGGTGTGGATGTAGTGTTCGCCTATCCTGGTGGCGCCAGCATGCCTATTCATCAGGCTCTGAGCCATGAGCCTTCGATTCGTACGATTCTGCCGCGCCATGAGCAGGGCGGTGCTTTTGCAGCCGAGGGGTACGGTCGAGTCACCGGTAAGGTCGGTGTGTGTATGTCGACCTCCGGCCCCGGTGCCACCAATATGATTACTCCCATTGCGGATGCCATGCTTGACTCCGTTCCCATGGTGGCTATCACGGCTCAGGTTGGTAGCGGGCTCATCGGCACCTCCGCTTTCCAGGAAACGGATGTGTTCGGCATGACGGCACCCATTGTGAAGCACAGTTATCTGGTGACCCGTCTGGAGGATATCCCGCGTATCGTGCGAGAGGCTTTTCATGTGGCCCGCACAGGGCGCCCTGGTCCGGTGGTGATTGATATCCCCAAGAATTTCCAGGAAGGAAAGTTTGTCCCCGATTTTGATGAGCCGATGGACCTGCCCGGCTATCTGCCGGAAATCGAGCTGAATACAGATGCTCTGGATGAAGTGCTGCCCATTCTGCTTGCGGCCAGGCGCCCTGCCATATATGCCGGTGGCGGTGTGGTGATTTCCAACGCATCTGAGCAGCTGCGCGAGTTTGCTGAGCGTACCCAGATTCCGGTGGCTACGACGCTGATGGGCATTGGCGCCATGCCTGAAGATCATCCCCTTTCTGTTCGCTGGCTTGGCATGCACGGCGCCGTTTATGCGAACAATACAGTGAATGAGGCTGACGTGGTGCTTGCCATCGGTGCCCGTTTTGATGACCGAGTCACCGGTGCAGTGCGTACTTTCTGTGAGCATGCACGGATTATCCATATTGATTACGATGCAGCTGAACTCAATAAGAATAAGAAGGTGGATTATGCCATCCGTTCGGATGCAGGGGCTGCGCTTGCCTACCTGAACAGCAAGCTGGAGTCCATGGGCATGGCTCCGCGTGAGTATGCTGTTTCCAATCGCCCGGATTGGTTCGGTATCATTGAGGCATGGAAGAAAGCCTATCCCCTGTGCTACGAGAAGAATGAGCGCGAAATTGCGCCGCAGCAGGTGGTAGAGGAGCTTTATAACCAGTTGAAGGACGATGATGCCATTATCTGCACGGGTGTCGGCCAGCACCAGATGTTTGCGGCTCAGTTCTACAAGTTCCAGCAGCCGCGCCGCCTCTCCACCTCCGGTGGCCTCGGTTCCATGGGGTATGGCTTGCCTGCCGCCATGGGCGCTCATACTGCGTATCCGGAAAAAACGGTGGTCAATATCGATGGCGATGGTTCCTTCCTCATGAATGTGCAGGAACTCGCTACCATTCACATCGAGAAGATGCCCATCAAGTGCATCATTCTTGATAACCAGCACCTTGGTATGGTGGTGCAGTGGGAAGACCTCAAATATGATTCTAACCGCGCTCAGACCTTCCTGGCAGACCCGGCAGACGAGTACGACCGCACTCACCGCACGCCGGAAATCCTTTATCCGAACTTCCCTGTGCTCTGCGCTGGCTTCGGTATCAAGTGTGAGCGTGTGGTTGACCCCGCTGAGCTTGCTCCTGCCATTGCGCGTATGCTGGCATCCAAGGAGGCTTATGTGCTGGATGTCATGGTGCCGTATGATGTGCATGTGTTGCCCATGATTCCTGGTGGCATGGGATACCGTGATGTCCTGCTCGAGCGTATCGCGGGCGATGGCAAGGGCCGCAAGGCCTCGGAGCTGGGTAAAGAGATTCCCTCGGCCTTGTAATTTGTAAATCAGCCTCTCTCCGGTACCGGCATTGACAGTACAGAGAGAGGCTTTTTTCATATCCTGCTGTACATGCCAAACGCAATTGTCAGGAACGTAATCGCCAGCCTTGTCCTGGTTGTGCTTTGTATCGTCATCGGTGCAGAGTCTGCCGAAAACAGTAAGGTGTCTCTTGGTATCCTTGCCGCATTAGTTGGCGGTGGTTTTATGTTGTGGGTGGGCCCGCGTTGCTGGGTGCTCATTTTCCTGGTTCCTCCTGTTGTTGCACTATTACCTCTGCCTGGCAAGCTTGCAACTATTCCGATTTCATACATTATAGGATTGGTTGTGTTGCTCTATTGGTTTATCATGTGGGGGATGGGGTATGTCCGCTTTTGCTGGCGGGGGCTCATGGTCCTGGATATTCCGATCCTGATAATGCTGCTCTACATGGGGATATCCTTTGTTCGCCACCCGGTGTCCATGGCTGTTTTGGGTTGGGAGTCCGATAATGTGGGCGGTAAGGAGTATGTTTTCTGTATTCTGGCAACTCTGTTCTACCTGGCCATGAGTTGCATCCCCTGTTCATATGAACAGGTCGTGAAAGTGTTGCGTTGGTGTGTCAGGTTGAGTCTGGTTTCTTGTTTCCTGGCAATTCTGGCATCTCTGGCCGGTTATGCCGGCGGTGGGGGCGATTTGCAAGAGGATGCTACTGGTGGGCGATTCGGCATGTTCCTGCAGTTGGGCATGTATGGTATATACATGCTGTATGGGCAGTATCCTATGTCCAAAGTGCTTTTATCTCCTTTCCTTCTGCTGGGATGCCTGCTTTCGTGTGTCGGTATCCTGTTATCTGGCTGGCGTGAGCAGATGCTGGGTTCGGCTGTCATTACCATGGCTTTGGCTCACATCAAAAGAGAGCTGTGGTGCATGATGCTCGTTTTGCTGGCAATATACGGAACCCTGGTATACTTGAGCCACGAGGAGATGCTGGATGATTTGCCGTTCGGTATTCAGCGTAGTATTTCCATCCTGCCGGGAGTGGAGGTTTCTGATGAAGTTGAGCGTTCTGCAAACGGCTCGAGTGATTGGCGAGTGGTTATGTGGAAATGGGCTCTTGACCCCCGTACAGGTTATATTCAGGATTATGTGTGGGGAGACGGTTTTGGTATCTCAGTGGATTTCATGCGTCGTGAGACTACGGCCATGATGCGTCAGGGCGGGCGATATAACTTGCGTGAGCAGTTTGCTGTTACCGGTGTGTGGCACAATGGCGCTATTACAACCGTTCACCGTTTGGGGTACGTGGGGCTCGGCCTGGTTACAGTGCTGATTCTGACGGGGAGCCTGTTGACTCTTCGCGTGTGCCATGCTTTGAGAGGAACTCCCGTCTTTCTGCCGTCCCTTTTCCTGATTTTACCTTATGTGGCACAGGTTGCATTGTTTTATGTTTCCGCAGGCAATGTGGTAAGATTCTTTAACGGGTATGTTTATCTTTCGATGATTAAATTCCTGTATTGCCTCGCACGAGAGCAGGGATTGATTATCCCATGGTATCTGCGCAGGCAGTATGTGCCGCAGGCTATTCGGGCATACGAGGAAAGGCTGCGCCCAGTTGAACCTTGATTCCGGCAGTAACGAGAACGCCGCAGAGATCGACCTCTCTGCGGCGTTTCTGTTATTAGCGTGTGCGGCTTCTCGAGGAAGTCCTGCGCCACTGCGTTGATTAGTGGCGGAGGGCAAGACGCACCAGCAGATCCTTGTACAGATCCGGGTTCGTGCGCTTGGCATAGTCCAGAAGCTTACGGCGGCGGGCCACCATCATGAGCAGACCGCGGCGGGAAGCGTGGTCGTGCTTGTTGGCGATGAGGTGCTGCGTAAGGTGGGCAATGCGCTTGGTAAGCACTGCAACCTGGAATCCGGTGGAGCCGGTGTCCTTCTCGTTCGTCTTGAAGTCGTTGACGTTGATTTCGCTCATTTTCGTATCTTGTGTTTTTGGTTGATTTTTCGTGGCTGCGGCAAATCGACCTACAAGGTGAGCTGATAATAGCACTAATTAATGCATTTGCAAGCCTAAAAGAAGAAAAAATAATCTAACATGTGTGCCTGTGGCTCACTTTCTGCTTGATACGGCGTTTAACTGTGGTAAGCTGGTGGCATTATGGAACTGATGCCCGGATTTGATTCAGCACGTGCAATATTCTGCACCATAGCCTGGGCGGCCACTCTGCTGGCTGCACTCATGTTCATTATATCATTCTTTACTGATTTTGACGGCGGAGATGCGGATGCCGCCGGGGGCGATGGTACCGATACCGGTATGTTCTCCTTCCGGGCCGTGGTGGGCTTTTTCCTGGGCTTCGGCTGGGGTGCCTACATTTGCCAGCAGATTATGGGCAACGTTGCCTGGTCCTGCGGTGTCGGGCTTGGCGTGGGGCTGCTCATGTTCATTCTGGTGGCCATGCTCATCCGCATGATTTATGGCCTGCGGTCGGACGGTAACATTACTCCGGAGAGCCTGGTTGGTCTTACCGGCACCGTGTATGTGACTATTCCGCCGGGCGGTGAGAGTGGCGGCCAGGTGCAGGTGGCGCATCCCAATCAGCTTATTACCATTGCCGCCGTGCAGCGGGGCAGTGACCCCCTTGCGGCCGGTACGCGTGTAGCCGTTGTCGAATCTGTCTCGGGGCAGGTGACTGTAAAGCCGATTTCCTAGTAATCAACAACCCATAATATTATATGACCGAAACCAGCATTCATCTTGCAGCATCCTCTGTAGGGGCTAGCAATATCGTCGCCATCGTCATTCTGGTGGCATTCGTGTTAGGCACTGTGGTGTGGCTCTTCAGCCGCTACAAGATGTGTCCGTCAGATAAGATACTCATTGTCTATGGTAATGTAGGGGCCGGGCGCTCTGCCAAGTGCATACACGGCGGCGCCACCTTCATTATGCCTGTTGTCCAGAGTTACGCTTTCCTGGACCTCAACCCCATCAATATTGATGTGCCGTTGAAGGGGGCGCTCTCCAGCCAGAATATCCGCGTGGATGTGCCGTCCTCCTTCATTGTGGGTATCAGCACCCAGCCGGAGATTATGCAGAACGCCGCCAGCCGCCTGCTGGGGCGCACCCGCCAGGATATCCGTGACCTCGCCTCCGAAATCATCATGGGCCAGATGCGTGTGGTCATCGCCTCTCTTACCATTGAGGAAATCAATGCCGACCGCGAGAAGCTCATCAAAGGCATTACCGGTGGTGTGGATGTAGAGCTGCATAAGGTAGGCTTGTACCTTATCAACGCGAATATCACGGATATCCGCGATGCCTCCGGTTACATTGCCGCACTCGGCCAGGAGGCCGCTGCCCGTGCTATCAACGATGCCATGATCAAGGTGGCAGAGGAAACCCGGCGTGGTGAAATCGGCAAGGCCGAGGCCGAGCGTGAGCAGACGGTGCAGGTGGCCATGGCTAATGCTGCCGCTGTGGAAGGTAAGAATGAAGCTGCCATGAAGGTGGCTGATTCCAATGCCCGCCTTAAAGTGCGCCAGGCAGAGGCCGCCCGCCTCGCCCTGGTGGCCGAGAAGGAGCAGGCCGCCCAGGCAGAGGCCGCCGGCTATATTGCCAACCGCGAGGCCGAAATGAAGCGCGCCGAGCTCGAGCGTGCCACCCAGACGGCCAATGAAATCGTGAAGGCTGAAATCCAGAAGCGCAAGCAGGAGATTGCCGCAGAAGCCGTGGCTTCCGTCATGGTGAAGGAGCAGCAGGGTAAGGCCGATGCGCTTGTGATTGAGAAAGAAGCCGAAGGTCTGGCTGCCACCAAGCTGGCCAAGGGTGAGGCCGATGCTCTGCTCCTCAAGAAGAAGGCTGAGGGTGAAGGCCTGGAGCTCGTGGGCCGCGGTAATGCTGCCGCTATTCAGGCCGCTCTGGAGGCTAAGGCTACCGGTTTCCGCGAGATTGTGGCCGCCGCAGGCGATGCCCGCGCTGCCTCCGGCCTGTTGGTGACCGAGCAGCTGCCCACCATCGTGGAGACTCAGGCCAGCGCTATCCGCAACCTCTCCTTCGATAAGGTGGTCGTTATGGGCGGTGGCGATAGCAAGAGCGGCTCCGTGGGCGGCTTTGTGCAGAACCTGGTGACCGGAACCCTGCCGCTGCATGAACTGGCCCAGAGCGTAGGCGTGCAGCTGCCCGATTATCTGGGTAAGTCTGAGCCTGCTGCTCCGGCTCCGGAGCCGAAAGCGTAAGTTTACACCATTAAAAAAGCCCCTGAGCGACTTTTGCTCAGGGGCTTTTTTAATGCCTGGGAGCGCGGTGTTGCGCGGTGGGGTAAACTCTCTGGGCGTGCACAATGGAATCTGCCATGGTGCGCACGGTTTCCTCCAGAATGTTGCAGAGGTGGCTGCCGTGGCGGAAATCGGCAGGGGCAAAGAAATCCACCCGGTGCTGGGTTGATTTGAGCGCGTAGCACTTGCGGAAGCTCTGGCGCGACTCATCGTCCGGGTTGTATACGGCTACACTCAGGCCGCCCTGCTGGCGCATCACGGTGAAGCAGGGCACGTCCGTGGGCCCGTCGCCTATGTATATCATGTGCTCAAAGGGAATGGGGCGCAAATCCCCGTCCATGTGGTCGTTCACATCTTCTATGTAGTTGAGCATACCCTTATTGATGCGGAACAGATACTGAGTCTTGCTGGTGTGGGAGATGACTCGTTTCGGGAAGCTGATGCACCCGTCTTCCTCACCGAACTCGCAGCCGAAGACCTCCCGCATGTAAGGGCGGATGATTGCGCCGTCCAGAATGCTCTTGATTCCACTGGAAATGATGTAGAATTCGACTCTCACCCCGGCGAAGCGGTGTTCTCTGCTGAGGGCGCGTTCTTCAAATTTCTGGAAGAACTCCGGGATGCCTCGGTAATAGGTCAGTTTTTTGCCCAGTTCCCTCAGGTGTTCGTTGCTCACGCCATCCAGCCTGAGCGCGTCCAGCATTTCTTTCAGATAGCTTAATTCGCCGTCCCAGCCTTCGTTCCGGCTGCGTTCGTTGCATTTGCGCCAGAATTGTTCGGCATCGATGCCGTATTCCGGGAACAGTGTGTCCTCCTGCATGTTGTGGGGGCTCAGCGTCTGGTCAAAGTCAAAAATAAGAGCAATTGTATTCTGCGGAACGGCCATATCCTATCTTATAGCCTTTCTGTGGCGATTCTTCAAGAAAAAACTCGACTCCGAACAGTAAGAAAATGAATTGACAAATGGGGCCGGATGGTATTGAATAGAGTGCATGAGAATCTGCCTCACTCTCTCCGCACTTTTTGTTACTCTGCTGGCATCATGTTCCCAGTATCAGACCACCTGTATCACCGGCATGGCAGATTTGCCGCTGAAGACAACGGAGCTGCCTAGTGACCGCTGGCAGGAGGCTCCGTTGCGAGCTAATGCCCAGTACGCTATGTATGGTGCCAATTCGGAGAAAGAGCGGGAGCTCCGCATCGGTGATTACTACTTCCTGCGCTGGTACGATGCCGAGCCCGCCAAACCGGTGAAAATCGAGATGCTCTACACCCAGGCGCTCACCGGGGCAGATGTGCTGACTCGTTCTGTCGAGTACAATGAACCACGCGAATCTGCCGGTTCCCGCAAGGATACGTTCCACTTCTCCGGGCCGGAGCGTGCCAAGCGTGGCGATGTGATGACCTGGAAGGTCAACCTCTACTGCGATGGCAAGCTGGTGGACTCTTTGCAGTCTTACCTCTGGGAATAAGCGAATTCGCTTGACTTATGGCCGCTTGTCGCGTATCCTTGCGCGCGCATGGCAACGGACATCAGATTCAAACGCAATTTCTCCATCATTGCCCATATTGACCACGGCAAGACCACGCTGTCTGACCGTCTCCTGGAATTTACCAACACCATCGGCGAGCGTGACAAGCAGGACCAGTTGCTCGACGCCATGGACCTGGAGCGCGAGAAGGGGATTACCATCAAGTCCCACCCCGTGACCATGCGCTACAAGGCCAAGGATGGCAACACCTACGAGCTTAACCTGCTGGACACCCCCGGCCACGTGGACTTCTCCTACGAGGTGAGCCGCTCCCTCGCCGCCTGCGATGGCGCTGTTCTCATCGTGGATGCCGCCCAGGGTGTGGAAGCCCAGACCCTGGCCAATATGCACCTGGCCGTGGAGCAGAATCTGGAAATCGTTCCCGTCATCAACAAGATTGACCTGCCCAGCACCAATCTGCCCAAGGTGTACCGCCAGCTGGAGGAAATCGTGTGCATCCCCAAGGAGGAGGCCATTCTCTGCTCCGCCAAGGCCGGTATCGGTATCGAAGACGTGCTGGAGGCCATTGTGACCCGCGTGCCTGCCCCCAAGGTGCTGGAGGATGATAACCACCTGCGTGCCCTCGTGTTCGACTCCGTGTACGATGCCTACCGCGGCGTGGTGTCCTATGTGCGCCTGGTGAGCGGCAGCGTCTCCCGCGGCATGAAGGTGAAGCTTTTCGCCACGGATGAAACCTACGAAGTGAAGGAAGTGGGAATCTTCACCCCCAAGATGCAGGCTGTGGATGAGCTGCACACCGGCGACGTGGGCTACATCATCGCCAACATGAAGAGCGCCGCCGATGTGAAGATCGGCGATACCTACACCAACCTGGCCGACCCGTGCAGCGAGCCGCTTCCAGGTTTCAAGGAGATTCGCCCCATGGTGTTCTCCGGTATCTACCCGGTGGATTCGGCAGACTACGAGGCGCTGAAGGCCGCTATGGCCAAGCTGCAGATTAATGATGCCGCCTTCACCTACATGGGCGAAAGCTCCGTGGCCCTGGGCTTCGGTTTCCGCTGCGGTTTCCTCGGCCTGCTGCACATGGAGATTATCCAGGAGCGCCTGCGCCGCGAGTTCAACATGGACGTGATTTCCACCTACCCCTCGGTGATTTACGAAGTGCGCAAGACCGATGGCGAGGAAATCAACGTGGATAACCCCAGCATCCTTCCCGAACCGCAGGAGATTGATGAAATCCGCGAGCCCATCGTCAAGGTGTTCATCATGATTCCCAGCGAGTACATCGGCGCCATCATGAGCATCGTGATGGAGAAGCGCGGTGAGGTGATTCACACCGAAACCATCGATGATACCCGCGTGATGCTCACCTGCCGCATCCCCATGGCGGAAATCCTGGTGGACTTCAACGATAAGCTCAAGAGCGCCACCCGCGGCTACGGCTCCATGGATTATGAGTACGACGGCTACCAGGCTGCCAAGCTCGTGAAGATGGATATGATGATTGCCGGAGAGCCGGTGGACGCCTTCTCCATGATTGTGCACCGCGACCGCGCCGAAGCCGTGGGCCGCGAGCTGGCCACCAAGCTCAAGGACGTGATACCACGCCAGCTCTTCACTGTGGCCATTCAGGCCTGCATTGGCGGCAAGATTATCGCCCGCGAAAGCATTTCCCCCATGCGCAAGAACGTGACCGCCAAGTGCTACGGCGGCGACGTGACACGAAAGCGCAAGTTGCTCGAGAAGCAGAAGGAAGGTAAGAAACGCATGAAGGCCATCGGCAAGGTGAGCATTCCGCAGGAAGCCTTCATCAACGTGCTCAAGAGCGGCGATTAAGGTGTACCTTAAGCCTTTGTCAGAACTGCCTCCGGATGCATCCGGTGGCGGTTCTTGTTTTTACTGCAAAGCGTGGGCATGCAGCATCAGGCCACCAGCGCGTTGGCGTTGATTTGTTCGATGGTCTTGCGGATATCGGCCCAGAGGCTCAGGTCTGTGAAGATACCCACGATACTGCCCTGGTTGTTGAAAGGCGGCTGCTGCAGCACGCTGAAATCCTTCATGAGCCCGTTGAGCACGATATACTCCACCACTTGGTTCACAAAGTAAATCTGGCGGCTGTCCAGCTGGTTGGAATCCAGGAAGCGGGCAAAGGCTGCCTTGGCGGCGGCCATATCCAGCCCCACAATCTCGCGCACGAATTCTCCCAGCGGTTTCTGGGCAAATTCCTTCTCATAAGCATCCTTCGAGCCGATTTCCTGCCAGAGTATGCGCTCCAGTTCCTCCAGGTCCTCGGCGGAGAGGGGGATGTTCCGCTTCAATTTGCCGATGACGCCGGTATCCTGGTGCTTCTTCAGAAAACTTTCCGCTTTGCTCCGGTAGGTTTCCAGCACGTTGTCGCCGGGCAGGGGCTCGCCTATTCTGGTGGAGATAACCTCGTCCCTGAAGTTCGTATCGTAGCGTCTGCACTCGTGGGGCAGGTACTTCATCAGGTCGCGCAGACGTTCGCGGATATGCTCGAACTCGTTCACCCCGGCATCTGCCAGGTAGCTGGTGTATGAAGGATTAGTCTTCTTCACCGTTTTGTCATCGTTAAGATATGGGGGACTCCATGGTAACAGATTTTTTTTTCTCTCTTCCTCATGCTCTTCTTGTCGCAAAATATTCGAATTTCAACAAAAGTGTGAATAAGAAAATATGATTTTTAACTAATGTCTGAGATTGGAAAATGTATTTTACAAATATGCTTGACCTCTGATTGCCTGCGCGTTATACTTTCATCAGGTAAGGAGTAGGATATGACAATTTTCGACAGTCCCCGCATTTACAGCCTTCTGGAGCAATATAACCCCTGGTGGAAAAACGGGCAGGTCAGCGAGAAGTTGCCGACCATGCACAGAAGGGCGTACCATGATACACTGCGCACCATTTGCAGTGCGGAGCTGCGCCGCTTTGCCGTGCTGAGCGGGGCCAGGCGCGTGGGTAAGACAACCGTCATGAAGCAATTAATTGTCGAGTTGCTTTCCAGGGGGGTGCCGCCCAGTAATATTCTCTACCTCACTTTTGATAATCCTATTTTCAAGCTTTGTGGAATCGACCGGGTCATTCAGGCCTACGAGGAATACGTACCCCACCAGGGCCCCTACTTCTTCTTTCTCGATGAGGTGCAATACGCTGAATCCTGGTCGCTCTGGGTTAAGACCTTGTACGATATGCACCAGGACTTGCGACTGGTGGCGACCGGTTCTGCAAGTCCGGCTATTGAAAAGGGTGCGTCTGACAGCGGCGTAGGCCGCTGGCGGGTATTCCGAATGCCGACGATGACCTTCAACGAATACTGCCACATGCAGGGCGTAGAAGCATGCCACGGCGAACTGCCACGTTTGCCCGAAATTGCCGGCATGGAAGCAAAGGACTTCAATCACCTCATACTGCAATTCAACAATCTTGCCCCCTACTGGAATCGCTACTTACAGGTCGGGGGCTTCCCGGAGTTGATGCAGGTGCAGGATACTGCAGAAGCACAACGCGTGCTCCGGGAAGACGTGGTCGATAAAGTGCTGAAACGCGACGTGCCTGCACTTTTCGATGTGCGTAACTCTCTGCAACTGGAAAAGATTTTCTTATACCTGTGTTTCCACACCGGCAATCTCATCAGTTTCACAAGCATATGCAGCGAGCTGGATGGTGTCTCCAAACCCACTCTGATGCGTTACATCGATTATCTGAGGGATGCCAATCTGCTCTACATCAGCCACGACTACCATACCATCGGCAAGCGTGGACTTGCTGCAAGACCTAAAATCTACATTGCTGATGCCGCTCTCCGCAACGCCTGCCTGATGATTGAAAATCCTCTGCTGAATCCGGCAGACCTGGGAATCATGGTTGAAACAACGGTTTATAAGCACTTTGCCTGTGCATTCTCCTCCCATGCTCACGTGGGCTACATGCGCCTGAGCAGCAACAAGGAAATAGATATCGTTGTCTCTCTTCCCTCTGGAACCAACCTGCTTTGCGAGGTCAAATATCGCAGCCATTCCCCCATCTCCTCTCAGGATGCCATTCTTGCCCAATCTGCGGATAAAAACTGCATCGGCGCATTCGTTGCCAGCAAAGACCTCCACGATTACGGGATCACCCTGACCGATTCCGGTTCCCGTCTCATTCGCATTCCTGCTCCTGCACTCTGCTACCTGCTCGGCGCATCATAAGGTGTTAATTGCTCCGGCAATTAAAGATTGATGTGTTATCCGTATTGGTGATGACGGACAAATTGGAATTTGTCGGGCCAGCGGTAAGCGGAAATTTGAGCCCGCA
>CALFTQ010000178.1 GCA_937916135.1 uncultured Verrucomicrobiales bacterium | reverse complement strand
TCGCCCACTAACGTGGGCTATAAATTCCGCTCGCCTACGGCTCGCAAACTAATCGACAAATTCCCATTTTTCGAGATTAGTACTCAAACTTTGGGACACGTGCACGGATGAGCCCTGCCAGCCGCTCCAGCACCTGGAGCCGCGCGGTGGCATCTGCGCCCGGGGTGGACTTCAGTTTCTCGATGCGCTGCTGCAAGTGCGAGAGTGCTGTGATTTCGGCCATGAGGGGGACATCCATCTGGCGCTCTTCATATTCTTCATCGCTTTCACCGGGGCGTTGCGGTTCTGCGTTGATGCAGATGAGGTGCGGATCTGCCCCGGCCTGCAGCAGGAGACGGAGTTTTTCTTCTGCCTCCAGCGCGTTGAGTTGAGCCATGTCCTCAGCCCGGCAGGCGGCTCTGGCAATGGCCTGCACCGTGGTGGTGGAGCCGCTGCGGTCGTTGACATTCACGAGCCGGTGTTCCAGAATAAAACGCACCAGGGGCAGGGTGCCTGGGTAGGCAATAATCGAGCAGAAGTTGCTGATATCTGGCTTCAGGCCATGCTCCATGGCCCAGAGGAAGGTGCCCGGGTGGTGGTGAATCGCCAGATCAGCCAGGCAGCACGTCGCGATATAGGGACTGCGGTTCAAATCGGCACCGTGCTTCAGCAGAAAATCGGCGTGCTGCTTGCGCTCATTCCAGGGGGTGCGTATGCCGGTGGAGCTGATTCCTGCCAGCAGGGGCGTGATGGGCAAATCCGCCTCGTACTCATCCCCCGGTACGCTTGAGTACAGGGTGCGCAACTGCGCATTCGGTTCGGCTCCATGCCGGATGAGGGCGCGGAGCGCATCATAATGCCCGCTGAGACTGGCCGCGATAGCCGGGGTCAGGCCGACGGTCGGGTGTTCCCGCAGATGCCGGTAAATGAAGAAATGGGGTGTTGTCTGCGGGGCGGGCCGCCCGGCCTGACCGTCTGCCGCAATTTCCACGAGCTGTTCGGCAACAGGAGCCATGAGGCAGCGGGCGATGAACGCAAGCTCCAGACGCTGGCTGAAGCCGGGCTCCGGTGCCTGGGCCCGCCAGGCTGAGATGATTCTCTCCTGTTCTTCCCGAGTGGGTAACTGATGCTCCGGGGTGTCGAAACAGAGTTTGTAATAATCTTCTTCCTCTTTTGTCTTTTTCGCGTCCGGGGAAATAGGTATGGGACAGAAGGCATCCCTGACCCACTGGTGGCGCATATAAGAATCCAGCCGGGTCAGGGCCGCCCGCTCATCGGGGGTCCAGCTCTCATGAAAGTTGCTCAGCTCGCCTCGCCAGGTCCAGCTGTACAACCAGCAGAGCGCGCAGCCGATGGCTATGATAAGCAGAATCAGCAGCCCGCCTGCTGTTTTGAGAAGTATTTTGCCCGCTTTCATTTGTGTGTGATTATATAGCGGCGACTATTCGTTGACAAGGAGAAAATTCTACTCGAAGAATGCCTGGAGTTGTGCTAGAGTGCCGGCATGGAGAACGACTGCATACGTCCGAAGTGGCTGGAATGGGCCAAGGAAATTCAATTTATCGCCCAGGCCGGGATTGAGTACAGCCCGGACCCCTTTGACCGCGAGCGATTTGAGCGCCTGCGTGAGATGGCGGCGGAAATGATGTCTGCCATGACTGAGCTGCCCTTGGCGAAAGTGCGCGATTTGTTCTGCAACGAGACGGGGTTCCAGACCCCGAAACTGGATTCCCGCGCCGCCATCATCCGCGAGGGCAAAATCCTGCTGGTGCAGGAGCGGGACGGCCTGTGGTCCATGCCGGGCGGCTGGGTAGATGTGGACCAGACCATCTCCACCAACCTGGTGAAGGAAACCCGCGAGGAGGCCGGGCTTGCCGTGGAGGTCGGACGCCTGGTGGCGCTGCATGAATACAGCCGCCGCAATTGTCGCCGCCCGTTCCCGTACAATATCATCAAAGCCTTTGTGCTCTGCGAGCCCATCGGTGAGCCGCATCTTGTGGAAAATCCGGAGACTCGCGCCGTGCAGTGGTTCGCGCCGGATTCTCTGCCACCGCTGCATACCGGCAAGCAGACCGCAGGGCAGGTGGCCATGTGCTTTGCTGCTTACGCAGACACCCACTGGGTGCCGGAGGTGGATTGACAACGAGAAACGCGCTGTAAAGGGGTTATGTCCTCTACAGCGCGTTTGTTAGACTAAAAATTCAAGCGAGTGAGTGAGGGGACACGCATCCGAAAATTGTACCAATTCCTACAGACAAGAAAAAGCCCCCGTTGATGGTGCGGCAACACCCGGGGGCTGATTTTGTAATATGATACAATGCACTGCATTGAGCGGTTTCCCGCCGGGCTTATTGGAACACAAAGAGCCGTAGATGTCAAGCGGCATTGAAAATAAAACGCGCTGTAAAGGGGTTATATCCTCTACAGCGCGTTATTTAGACTAAAAAATCAAGCGAGTGAGTGAGGGGACACGCATCCGAAAATTGTACCGATTTCCACAGATAAAGAAGAAGCCCCCGTTGATGGTGCGGCAACACCCGGGGGCTTTTATTTGCTTGATTAATCTTCGCTAAGCGAATGACGGTTTCCCGCCGGGGATTATTACACCACAAAATACAGCCGGAGTCAAGCCGCATCCACATGCCAAAACATCTGTCTCTGGTGGCGTTATCGCTGGCCGTCAAGCCGTGCGAAAGCGTCCACCCGTCAGGGCGTAAAATGGGCGTGTACCCATGCCATCCCTAAGGGGGCGCGCGCGTGTGAATCTGCGTTAAAAAAGAATCGCGTAAACGGCTCACCAGAAAGCAGGTCAAGGCTGATTTTGGCGTGACGTTCCTTTCTAACCTCATGGCCATGCTTAAGCCGCGACTGGCCACAGGCGGGCAGGAAGACGGCCTTGCAAGCGAGTATGCCAAGCGCATCGGTCGCAGCCTGAACACGGTGAAAGACTGGATCCGCAATCTGGAAGCCAAAGGCATGATTCACCCGATTCAGGGAGCACCCAATGTACACCCAATGTGCACCCTTGTGTACACCCACGCTACCACAGCAATACTTACCCCAACAAGACAAAAAAACGCGCTGTAAAGGGATTATACCCTCTACAGCGCGTTATTTAGACTAAAAATTCAAGGCGGGAGTGGGATTTGAACCCACGAATGACGGTTTTGCAAACCGTTGCCTTAGGCCACTTGGCTATCCCGCCGGTTGGCTTGTTGCGGGAGCAATATACACGATGCGGACGCCGGTGTCAAGGAGAAATTAAAGAAATCCTGATTTTTATGACGCGAGGCTGCGGGGGGACCTTCATCGGCAGCCTGGGTTAGTCAAGCGATTTGGCTTGACTGGCTGTGCCTGTATGTTATAAACAGACAACTCCGATGACTATCCAGACGATGAAATATATCTATCGCTTTTCTGTGGCCTTGATGTGTCTGCCAGGTTTGCTGAGCAGTTGTTATTTCAATTCGACAGGTCGTATCTACGCGGCGGCGCAGTACGAGGCGCGGGCCAATGCGGCAGATTTGAATGCGATGCCGAATCCGGTGGTGTACCAGAATGGAGAGCATTACTACATTGAGTTACCCCGCTATCGCTATGGCCAGCCGGTGAAGCTGCAATACTCTGTCTTTGACCAGGAGGAGCCGGCTGCGGCGCAGCTGGAGACCCGCGGAACCGGGATGTTCCGCATTTCGAAGGAAATGGCCAGGTATCTGACCGGCGAGAGCAGGAATGCCGTAGAGGTTTCGGAGTTGATTGAAGTGCCGGATGCGGAGGAAATCAAGCAGCTGAGCCGCCGGATTCCCGTGGTGCGCAAGGCGGATGAACGCATGGTGGCCTATACCTACCGTTCACCGGATGCGGGGTGGATGCAGGCAGTGGCTCCGTTGAATTGGCTTTTCGTGGATTTGCCGGTCACTCTGGTGGAGAACGCCGCCATTGTGGCGGGTGTAGTGGGGGTGGTGTGGCTGGTAGCCGAGGGGCTGGATGATGATTGTGACGATTGCCGGGATGGGCATCATCATCATCACCACCACCACCATCATCATTGTCACTGATGTTATTCATCCGCTCTTGTCCGGCGGGTTCTGATGCATCCGGCTTGACTCTCTAACAACGCTGCATTATACTCCTGCCGCTGTGAACAGGATGAATATGAAATGGATACTCGGGCTTCTGCTTTGCGTGGCAGGGCAGGCACTGGCTGCAACGGAACCAACCCCTATGCCGGAATACGCTCAGCATGTGTTCCTGAGTGAGCTGAGCACGGCGGCCCTGGCGCTGCTGCTGCTGGGATTTGTGGGGCTGCTGGTGGCAACCGCGAACAAGATTAACCTGCACTACGGCCTGGGGGATATTTACCTTTCTGCACCAGTTTCGCTGGTGTGCTGGGCAGGGGGCGCCTGGTTGTTCTACATGGGTTACCGCGGGGATGACCTGCTGCCGTATCTGGAGACCCGGCTCTGGTGCGCAGGCGGCATGGTGGCTGTGCCCATGGTGTATTCGTTCTTCATGGTGCGCCGTTGCAATCCGGGGCGCAATGCCTTTGCTCTGGTATCGGGTACCCTGGCGCGCCTGTTTGCAGACATGCTCTACCAGCTCTGTTCCTTGCTGCTGGTGCTTTGCACGCTGCTGCTCATTCTGGGAGGGCGCAAGAAGGAGGGGGATAAGCCCGGTATTATTAATTTGCTCATCACCGTGCTCGGCATAGGCCTGCTGAACAAATGCGTGTGGGGCACCATCAAAACCACCACGCTGGAGCCCGTTTCCGGGAATGGGTATCTGGTGGCTTTCCTGCATCTGCTCTGCTTCGGCGGTTCTATTTATGGAGTCTATACCTATGTGCAGCATAACCCGCAGAAAGATGCAAGCGCTCTGGTGCAGGCTGTGCGGGCACATCAGCCGGAGCTGGCGCTGGAGCTCATGGCCAAGAACCCTATGATGGGGCTTGATGCCGGTGTGCAGGAGGCTGTTGAAAAACGTAACCTCATTATGCTCAATCATCTTGTGAGAGGCTCCGCTGAGCTGGATGTGGCGCTGGCTCACGCCCGCAACCACAACCTCACGTCAGTGGTGCGTTTCCTGGAGGAAAAAGCCAGGCTCTCCGAACCGGCTTCCGCGCCTTCTGCTCCGTAACTCCAGATTTGTTGTATCAGGTCAGTGTTTGCAGGTGCCTGGCAAGACGCTGGGCATGCTGGCGGGCTTTTTCGGTGATTTCGGCCAGCATCTGCGGATCATTACGCATCTGGTAGGAAACCCCGCCGGTGCCGATGCTGCCGCCCCAGTTCATGCCGGTGAATTGGCAGGTGGCCTTCAGGTTGCCGAAGAAATCTTCCCAGGGCAGTGCCTCGGCGGGGGCTCCGGTGGTGTAGGAAACCACCAGGGTTTTGCCTTTCAGCTTGTCGCCGGTGCTGCCGTGCGAGAATCCGTGCAGGAAGGTCTCCTCCATCCAGCGGTGCAGCAGAGAGGGCATGGAGAACCAGTACACTGGGAATTGCAGCACGATGACATCTGCCCACAGCAGTTTTTCCTGCTCGGCGGCGGCGTCAATCCTGAAATCCGGGTACAGGCGATCCAGGTACACGATGCGGCTCGCCGGCAGTTGCTTTTCAATCTGCTCCAGAATAGTGACATTGGCCACGGAATCGCTGGTGGTATTGGTGTGACCGGAGATGATGAGGATATTTTTCATGGTTGAGAGCAATTATAGTAGATGTGTTTAATAAATCAAGGTTATTTTAGAACTGTTATAAACAAATCTCAATCGATGAACCGGATGAAAATGAGTCAAGACGCTCTCGAAGAGTTGATTTGAGGAAGTTGAAGGCGGGGGCGCCAGTGCAGTGGCCAGTGTAGTAGTGTGTATGAAATTGTGCCAGCGCATCGGCCACCGCAGGGAGCTCCTGCAGCGGTGTGCGCATGAGGTGGAAACCGCCCACGAGGATATCCGGTCTGAAGTGGGCCGTGATGTTGAGGATGCCGCGGTGGGAGCAGCCGCTGAAGAGAACGCGCCTGCCGTTTTCCTCAATGAGGAGGTAGAGCTCGTGCCGGAAGTCATCAGGCACGTGGGTGTTGCCGTGCAGGGTGCTCATGCCGTTTGGGGGCGTGGGGTATGCCTGCGGCACGGTGCCTGCGGTGTGCAGGGTGATACCGGGGGCGAGTTCCGACACAGCACCGCGAACGGGCCGGAAACGCTTGTGCCTCGCCAGCTCTGCCGGCAGCCCGATATCCTTTCCTGCGGCATTGAAATGCGGCTCAGCGGCATGCGGGCTTGCCCATACCGGGCTATGTGGGGTGAGCTCCAGAAAGCGCAGCAGGCCACCGCCGTGGTCGTAGTGCCCGTGGGAGAGCACGGCGGCATCGACCCTGCCGAGGTCGAGCCCCATGCGCGCGGCATTCTCCGCAAAAGCGGGGCTGGCCCCGGCATCGAAGAGGATGCGGCGAGAGCCGGTTTCAATGAGCAGGCTGAGCCCGTGCTCGGCCACGAGCTCGGGGGCGGAGCTGGTGTTTTCGATGAGACAATGGATTTTCATGGAACCCAGCGCATGTGAAGCTCCACGGCGCCGGTTGCGGAATCGGTGCTGCGGGCGGTGATGGAAAAGCCGTGGTATTTGTAGAAATGCACAGAGTCGGCGTTGAGCTCGTACACGCGGAGGGTGAGTTCGCGGTGAAGCTGCTGGGCGCGGCGGAGCAGGGCGCTGCCATAGCCTTTTCCCTGCGCATCGGGATGCACAAAGAGGGCGGCTATGTGGCGCCCGAGCATGGAGATGAAGGCGCGGGGGTGGCCTGCGTCATCCTCCAGCACCAGGTTCTCGCTCTGCGGCAGGTATTCCTGCTCCATGCGGCTGCGGTTGGCGCGCCAGTATCCGGCCGGGATGAAGGGGTGCGCCGGCAGGGTGGCCGCCAGCCATATATCGGCCAGCGGCGCGGCATCCCTGCTCTGGTAGGCGCGTATCTGCACTTATTTGAAGATGACTTCGTTGAGGAAGCTGTGCTGTTTTTTCGGGTGGTGCAGCTTCACCTCGGTGGCTCCCGGAGCCAGCTTGTAACGGCTCACGTGTTCACCTTTGCTGGTGAGCGTGGCACCGGAGACCTGGCACTGGATGTTACCTACGGTAATCAACTCCTGCGCTCCGGCGGGCACCGGCATGGTGACATCCAGCGCCGCCTTGCCGCAGAGGTAAGCAGTGGCAATATCGCCATCGCTGATGCTGCGGGTATCGGTGTCGAAGGCATCTTCGGTGATGCCGATGTTGAAGATGGTGAGCTTCACCTCCTGCTCACTGTTGCCTGAATTGACCAGGGTCATGGCGGTGATGCGCTCGCCGGGCAACTGGTTCTTTTTCACAAAGATTCGGTTGTTTTTCACTTCTGCCTGAATCCGGTGCTCCTTGCCGGATTCCAGAGAGAGGGAAAGGTGCCCCCACTGTCCGATGTCTCCGTTTTCCAGATTCAGCTGTATCCACTCGGGGGCGATGGGGGTCGGCAAGCGGAGGGAGATGACGCCCTGCGGCTGAATGCGGAATACTTCCATCACGCGGTTGATGCCGATTTCCGTGTTGGTGGTATGGGCCGTAAGGTTGCAGCCCTCCACATTGGTGTCCACATAGGGGGGGAGTGAACGGTTTACGGCAAACTCACAGATGGAGAGCCAATTCGGGCGCGGTGTCAGAATGCGGAATCGCACATAGCGGGCGCGGAGCGGATTCTTCGAGAGGTCTACAACGGCCATGTTGCCATACTGGGGGCTGCCCACCTGCTGCCAGGTGGAGCCATCGTCGGAGACTTCAAATACGCCGCAGTCGGGGTAATCGCGCTGGCGGGGGCCACCCATGACCAGGCTGATGTTGTTGATGGAAACAGGCGAGCCGTGATCCAGGCAGTACCACTGGTCCTTTTTCTGGAAGCCGTTGTTGGACCAGAATGTATTGGTGCGACCATCCTTGATTTTGGCGGCATCCGCATTCGGGTTGCCGCAGGAGGCGGTGAACCTGGCCTCCGGGCGTTTCTGCCCGGAAAGTTCGGCATACACGCGGGCATTCAGGTAGGAGAAGGCTGCATTTAACACCGGGGTCATGGCGTAGGCCGCCACTTCCACGTCGTCCACCATGCGCACACCACTGCCGGACCACTCGCTGCGCAGGGTGGAGCGCATGTCGTAGAGCGCTTTTACCGTGTCGAAGAAGTAGTGGAAGAGGTATTCATCCTTGGTGGCAAAGGCAGTCATGACTGAGGCCCCGGCCACCCCGCAGAGTTCGAATTGGTCGAGCCAGGGGCGGATTTCCTGGCAGAGCCCGGCCACGGGGTTGCTGGTGTGTTTGAGTTCGCGGGCCGCGCTTACCATGCGGTCGAACTCCAGCTGCAGCAACTGCCCGGCTTTCATATCCGGTTTATCTGCGGCGATGCTGTCGATGAACGCCTGGGCGGTGGGGGCAATATCGACCGATTCTTCGCGGAAATAGCCGTGGCCGTTCGGCAGCAGGTAGGAATTATGGGCGCAGAATACCTTCATGGCTTCGCGGTGGCGCGGGTAAAGGCGGCGCAAGCCTGCTTCCCAGGTGGTGACTGATTCGAAATCATCAATATTCCAGGTATAGTTGGCCACACCGAAAAGGCCGACCTTGCTGGCCTCTGCGTGTTCCATCGGGTTAGCCACAAAGCCGCTCATCTGCTCCTTCATTTCCGGGGCGGTATCCAGCCCGTAGGTGCGGCCCATGGAAAGGCGGCTGCGTTTGAAGTCGTTGCAGGGCCAGTTCCACCAGATGAATGTGGGGCGCTGCACGCGCTCATTCACCCACTTCTGCCCCGGGAGGGTGATGTCGTGCACCACGGTGTCGCCGGTCCACATCACGGGGATGCTTTTATCCAGCCCGGAACCGAGGGTGCGCAGGAATTTATCATTCGTCCAGCTGCGGTTGTAGCCCGTGGGGCACATGATGAGGGTCTGGTTCACATCCGGATGCTTGCGGATGAAGTTTTCCAGAATGTAGTTCGTAAGCTGCACCTGGCGCTCAGCCTTGCCGATTTCGCCGCTGGAGTCATCTACCAGCACGCCGAAATTCCGCACCCCCAGGTCGTACATCTGCTGCAGCTTGGTGCAGAGTGCGTCCAGCTGGTTGCGGCCGCCGTTTTCCTGCCAGCGCACGGTGTTGGCAGGGTGAATCGCCCAGACAAAACGCACATGATTGCGGTGCGCATACGCAATGAGGTCTTTCAATTCTGCTGCTTTTTCCTGGGGGTAGGGTTTGTAGCAGCCCTTGCCGTGGTGGTATGGGTCATCTTTCGGGGCGTAGATGTAGGTGTTCATCTTGTTGCGCCCCATGAAGCGGAAGATGGAGCAGCGGGATTCAAAGCTCCACGGTGCGCCGTAGTAGCCCTCCACCACACCGCGGGAGGGCAGGTCCGGCCAGTCTACCAGAATACCCATGGGCAGCTCGCCCAGCTGGGTTACTTCGCGCAGGCTTTTATCCGCAAATACATCGTTGTGTGCTACCGTGGCATCCTGCACATTGTACAGCATCTGGATGATGGATTGCCGGGCATAGTAGCGCCCGGTCTCATCATTTGCGTAGATGGTGAGCTTGCCTGGTGTGATATCGATGGCGTAGCCTTCCGGGACGTTGGGCAGGCGCTCCCAGAGCCCACCTTTGCTCTCTGCGGTGCGCATGAGTATCTGCACCTCTTTCACCCGGGTGGTGACAGAGCGCATGCCGTTGTGCTGCGGCTGGGGATAAATGACTACCGCTTCGGCAGGCAGGAGTGAGAACAGAGCGCAGGAGAGCGCGCAGAGTGCGGATTTGAACTGCAGTTTCATGGCGTAAATTAAAAAAATGGAAACAATTCTTCCATTAGTCTTGCATTCTACGCCCAAACGAGCGTTATTTCAAGCAAAAATGTTATTATACCGAAATATCGCACTACGACGCGGCGCCTGTCCCGAAGATTTAGCAGGCAATAGAAAGAGCGACCACAGTTTGGAAGAATTTTCCGCTTGAGGTGTTTCCTCAAGTGTTGCATCAGAGGCCATGCACCCTGGCATGGCAGAAAAGCATCAGGGAAGAAGCCCGGCAGAGTGGATGCGGACGATGGGGAGGGTGAGGGGCATGTCTCCAAGCCAGTCGAGATTAGTGGTGGTGATGAAGACCTGGGCTTCCGCGGGGAGGAGGGCGAGCAGCGAGCGGCGGCGGGTGGTGTCGAGCTCGCCGAAGATGTCGTCGATGAGGAGGATGGGAGCCTTGCCGGTTTCTTCCTGCAGGAGGGCACCCTGGGCCATTTGCAGGGCAATGGCAAGCGTGCGTTGCTGGCCTTCGGAGGCGAACTCGGCGGCTGACATGGAGCCGATGTAGAGGGCGAAGTCATCACGGTGCGGGCCGATGGTGGTGAAGCCTGCGCGTTCATCGGCGGGCAGGGCTGCTTCAAGAGCCTGCTCCAGATTCGTTCCGCATGAGGGGCAGTAGATGAGCTGCACTTGTTCTGCGCCGCCGGAGATGCCGCGGTGGTGGTGCGCTACATGGGGCTGGAGCCGCTCAAGCAGCTGGTGGCGCAGCCGAGAGATGATTTCTCCATTGGCGGCGAGGAGCCTCGCGTAACTGCGCAGGGATGCAGAGCTGCGCCGTGGATTGCGAAGCAGGGCGTTGCGGCTTTTGAGTGCCTTGCGGTATGCCTGCAGGGCCTGGCGGTAGGCGGGGTGCCACTGGCTACCCAGGAAGTCGAGGTAGCGGCGGCGTTCATCTGCGGCGCCGTTCACCAGGCTCATGTCACTGTTGGCCAGCCAGGTGACGGGGTGGGTATCGGCCAGGTAGTCGTTGAAATCGCGGCGTTCTGCGCCGTTTACCTGGAGATTGAGCTTACGGTCGCTCCAGATGAGCCGGCGGATTCCGTTCTCCGTTTCCAGCGAGATTCCGAAGTCTGGCTGCCCCTGCTTCACGAGTTTATCCAGCCTGGTGGCTCGCGGGCTGTGCAGGGTGAGGGCAAAGCAGAGTGCTTCTATGAGACTGGTTTTTCCTTGCGCATTGGCGCCCAGCAGCACGGCACCCTCTGCCGGTATGGACCAGCGGAGGGTGCTGTAACAGCGGAAATTGCTCAGACGCAGGGTGGTGAGCATGGAATCCGTCGTGGGGGGGGAGGATGGACTATCAGACCTCGGTAGGCAGGGCGCGGATGGCGTCCATAATCTTCTTGCCGATTGCTCGCTGGGCATCGCGGCCCTTGGCTTTGAGTTCCCCCGGTTCGAACTTGATGGGGTCGCCCACCGAGAGGGTGATGGGCCGGAACTTCAGCTTGTTGCTGTGGATGGGCAGGCAATCATACGCGCCTTCGATGCGGATGGGCTGCACGGGCACATGGGCCAGTTTGCTGAGAATGAGACCAATGCCGGGCATGGCGTCGTGAATCTGACCATCCGGGCAGCGGGAGCCTTCCGGGAAGATGATGATGCGGCCGCCGTTCTTCACGGTGCGCAGCACTTGGATGATACTGGCAGGATCGGGGCGGGTCTGGTCCACGGGGATGGTGTTGCAGTGCGGCAGCGCCTGTTTGAGCAGAGGCGCATCGAACAGGGTCTTGCGAGCCAGGAAGAATACTTCATTGCGGTAGAGTGAGCCCACCAGGGGCGGGTCGAGGAAGCTCTGGTGGTTGGCCACGATGATGCAGGGCCCTTCCTCGATGAGCTTCTCCTGACCGATTACTTTGTAATTGAAGAAGGACTTGAAGAAGCAGTGAGCGGTACCGCGGATAAACAGGTAAAGTAAGGAACGGTTCATGATGAAGAGGAAAAGTTGGTGCTCAGGCGAGTTTGGCGCGGATATCGGCGGCGATGAAGGCTACCACCTGTTCGATGCTCATGTCGGAGGTGTCCACCAGCAGGGCATCATCTGCCTTCTTGAGCGGGGCGCAGGCTCGCTGCGAATCTTTGCGGTCGCGCTCAGCTATGGAATCCGTAATACCCTCTGCGGCGCGGCGGGCGGCACGCACCTCCTCGGATGCGGTCACAAAGTATTTGTACTTCGTGTCGGGGAACACCACGGTGCCGATGTCGCGGCCTTCCATGACCACGGCTTCGCGGGTGTTGTATTCGCGCTGCTTCTCCACCAGCAGCGCCCGCACCGCGGGGATGGAGGCGATGATGGAAACATTGTCGTTGGTGGATTTTTCTGTGAGCTCAGTCGTGAGTACCCGGCCTTCGTATACCACAGTGGAGCTTGCCCCCTCCTTGCCGAAGCTCAGCGGGATGCCGGGCAGCAGGGCTTCTACGGCAGCGGTATCAGCGGGATTGACCCCTTTCTGCAGGGTGTACCAGGTCACTGCGCGGTACATGGCGCCCGTGTTGATAAATGTATAACCAAGCTCTTTAGCAATGAGCTTGGCCACGGTGGATTTGCCGGAAGCTGCGGGACCGTCGATAGCAATGGCGGGTGGATTCATACTGCCGCGATTATAGCCTGTTTTTTTGTAGCTGTCGAGCAAAAACGCTTAGGCTGCCAATGAAGCCACCGCATGTATCGCAAAGATTTTGCAAGGAATTTGCAAAATGGCATCCTGGGATATGCCTCATGCGGTGGGATAACCAAAACCCGGTGCGGGATGCACCGGGTTTTGGTTCAGGGTAGGGGAGTGTAGCTGCGTGGGCACAGTGGGGGCGGCGTATCAGCACTTGGGGGTGTTGATTCGGGGCTCACGCTGAGCTGCAGTCACATTGGGCTCAGTAAGTGGCGATGCAGTGGCGCAGTCGCGGGTTACTGTGACTTGGTTCAGGTGAATGTTGTGGGGCGAAGCCCTCCAGGGCTTGCGCTGAAAATCACATTAGTTGATCCGGCGGGGGAAGATTGGTCGGCGCGCTGCCCAGGGCAATACGTTTGGGCTTGTGTTCAAGGTTGTGCGCGGTGTGGCCGGAATCGGTTACAATGGGCAGAATCATCTTCTGCAGGGATGTCGCGTGGAGCGGCGGATTGGCAGACAATCTGGTCAGTGGCAGAGGGAAAAAAGCAGGGGGAGTATTTGAGACTGAGTGAGTCGGTGGTGAGGGGCGTGGCGGGTTGAGGTGTGTATGGTGAACTTGCGAAGTCATGGCTGTTGGATTTTGTGCTGGTGGTGATGTGTTGTGGGTGTCGCAGGTATCTGCGGAGGTGGTGTGGTTGCGTGTTTTACCGGTGGAAAATTCCTCGAAACTGGGGAACCCGGCGCGTGTGGCGAGCGCGTTCAGCTCCGAAACAAGGCGTTGGAGCCTGGCTTCCGGCTGGTTGAGGTAATCTGCAGACATGGCGGAATTTGTCAGTTGAGCATGGCTTGCCATCATTTCCTCGGCTTTGGCTGTCTGTTCGTTGTATTGAAGCACGAACATGTACAGCGATAATTTCAGAACGCTTGCGGTATCCAGTTGCAAACGCTTGCACAGGCTTTTCAGAATGCCTTGCATCACGTGGTTGCTGCGGAGACTGCATGCGGCGGTCTTCTTCTCGCCGTTTTCCTCTTCCATGTCGGCTCGGGCACTTCCGGGCTTCAGGCCGGCAGGATACGGATTCTGGGGCAGAACCCGGTACTTATCAAGAATCTCCCGTGTGTACTGGGGATTCCTGTTCAGCTCATCCACCAGCATATCGCGGAATCGGATTGCCTGGTCTCTGGCTTCTTCTTCGCTTCCATACTGCTTGTCGGAGAAGTAGCGAGCCAAGGTTGTGCCCTTGCGGTTGATCGCGACCCTCCAGCCTTGGAAGTTCGTGTACTTGTATGTGAATCGGGTGATGTGACGCAGATTCATAGCGGATGTATTCTAGGTGTTCAATTACTCGATTTCAATTCCTATTAGTTGTAATCCAACTAATTTGTTTCCCGGGTACTTTTGCGTTTTCCCCGCCGGCATTGGTCTTTCAACCGCTTGCATTTTATTGAAATCTTCAACGATGTCAAGCCTATAGATGGGGTAGGAATAAAAATATTGGAAAAATTCCAAATAACATGAGTGAATTTTTCAAGTTTTTGGGTAAACTTTGGGAAAATTGGGAAACAGGAGATAAGAAATACGCCTGGAAAGGCGCATAAAACAGCAAAGAACGCCGCCACCCAGAAAACGCTGCTGAGCAACCCGTCTGTAGGGAGTCTGCATAGGTCATCGTATTCCAGTGGATGGAACGCGGTGCAAGTCCGGATACCCGTGATGGAGCGGTGGCGTTGTCCGGGTATCTGGCGAGGTGAGAAAAGAGTTGCGTCAGGAACGTCTTTTCCGGCGTCAATTACTCGCCGGGAAACCACCGCAGGCGCTAACTCGCACATACGGTGGAGAGAGAGCAAGGGGGGGCGAAAGCCCCCCCTACTCGATTAGAATGGCTTTAGCGCATGTCGAGCATGGGCACCAGCAGCGGGTCGTCCGGGCCTTTGTAGGCGGCCAGCGGACGGTAGAGGGTGTTGTCTTCCAGCTGCTCCAGAATCTGCGCCACCCAGCCCGCACAGCGTGCGATGGCAAAGAGTGTGGTGAACATGCGGGTGGGAATGCCCAGACTGTAGTACACCGTGGCGGAGTAGAAGTCTACGTTGGCATTCAGATTCTTACGAGCTCGCATAATTTTTGCGATACGGTCACTCATGCGAATCCATTTCGGCTCACCGATGGTCTGGGTGAGCCGAATGGCAATGCGGCGCAGGAGCGGTGCGCGGGGATCCAGCGTGCGGTATACGCGGTGGCCTATGCCGAAAATCTTTTCCTTGTTGGCCAGTTTGCGGTTGATGTATTCTTCCACGTTGTCTTCCTCACCGATTTCCTTGAGCATCTCGATGACAGCCTCATTGGCACCGCCGTGCAGCGGTCCCTTCAGGGAACCGATGGCTGAGGTGATGGCCGAGTACATGTCGGACAGCGTGGAGGCTGTCACACGGGCCGAGAAGGTGGAGGCATTCATGCCGTGGTCAGCGTGCAGAATATAGGCTACATCCAGAATGTGGGCTTCGGCGGGGTCGGGTTCGGTTCCTTTCAGAAGCCACAGGAAGTGCTCTGCCTCGCCCAGGTCGGTGCGGATGGGGGGCAGATCAAGCCCCTGGCAGATGCGGTAGTAATAGGCCGCCATGACCGGAATCTTGGCAATGAGGGAGAGTCCGATTTCCTTCATCTGACTGGGGTCCTTGGTGCGGTCGTCGTACATGCCGAGCATGGAGACAGCCGTACGCAGCGCGCTCATGGGACGTGCGGTTTTGGTGGCCGTTTTGAAAAAATCGAGAATCGGCTGGGGAAGTTCGCGGTCATTTCTCAGTCGCTGCTGCAGCCCCTCAAGCTCCTCGCGGTTGGGGAGCCGTTTATTGAGGAGGAGGTAGATGATTTCTGCAAAGCTGCAAAGGTCGACCAGGTCTTCAATTTCGTATCCGCAGTAAAGGAGGTGACCCTCCGCACCGCGTACATCGCTCAGTCCTGTCTCTGTGGCAATGACGCCTTTGAGACCCTTGGCGTAAATGACTTCTTTCTTCTGCTCAGGTGCGTTCTCGTTCATCGTCTATAAGGAAAGGTGCAGACTACCAGGCCGTCTGCAAGGGCCGATTAAAAAAAGGACGGGGCAAATCAGCAGCTGGCGTACCAGGCGTCCTGAAGCTCACCGAAACTTTTGAGCTCCACATCGCTGCGGGCTTCCAGCCAGCTCTTCACGGCCTGTCTCTGGGCTTCACTGGTCTGGGTGGGATCCACGGCCTTGGCAATGATATTGCAGCTGTCATCGGTGATGTTGCCTTCGCAATCAAGGCCGTTGGCCTCGATGCATTCCTCTACAAAGGCGTGCAGGAATTGCTCGCATTCGGGGGCTGCTACGTCGCCCTTGTAGTCGAAGGAAAATTCAAAGCAGAGTTCCTTGAACTCCCCTACGCGGTATTTCTTGCGGAGTCGCTTCTTCATGGTACGGCGATTTTACGTGCCATTGCAGCGTCTGTCAATCAAAATCACTTGTGCTGACGCGATGCAGAGGTGAGTCAGTGGTGTACTTCCAGTACCGGCATGGTCTGGGCGGCTGGGTGGAGCTGCTGGCAGGAGGCGAGGAGCGCTCCTGTGACCAACAGAAAGAAGAAGTATGCTTTCATGGTGGGTAATTCAGATTGGTTTGGGCAGGGTGTAGTATTCTTTTAGTGCCGGGGGAATCGGGCGAATCAGCGTCTCCGGTGCCGGCGGGGGGATTGGCTCAGCTGCTTTCTGTGCAAATTGCTGGCACGAGCTGCACAGCAGAAGCACCAGCACCCCTGAGAAGGTGGTGGATAATCTCATATGCCACCATAGTAGGTGCTAAGAACTGAATTTTCAAGGAAAAACTGACTTAATGGGTTGAATTTCGCTTGACTTTTATGAAATAAAGCGTATTCTGGGCGTCCACCTTGCTTTCGCTGGCATGGTGAGACAATCCCGGCGGGTGACGAACGCGCACCGACGTCGGAAGAACTCCAAACAAAACGCAATTTCAAGACATAGAAAGACATAGAACTATGACGACATATTCCCTCAAGGCCACCAAGCGCGAGGCCATCGGTACCGGTAAGCTCAATGCCCTGCGTGCTCAGGGGTATCTTCCCGGCGTAGTGTACGGCTCCGCTGTGGCAGAGAACATCAACGTGCAGCTCAAGGCTTCCGATGTGCGCGCCCTGTTTGCTTCTGTTGATACCGATTCCATCCTTGTGAACCTGGAGCTGGATGGCCAGACTATCCTGACCCTGGTGAAGGATGTGCAGCGCAACTGGCTCACCGACAATATGAACCACGTCGACTTCTGCGCCGTGACCCCCGACACCGTGGTGAAGACCCGCGTGCAGGTGAAGCTTGTGGGTACTCCCGTGGGTACTGCCATGGGTGGTGTGGTGCACCAGATCGTGCACGAGATGCCCGTGAAGTGCGCCGTGAAGGACATCCCCGCCTGCATCACCGCCGATATCACCAACGTGGGTATGAAGGAATCCTTCCGTCTGTCCCAGGTGGAGCTGCCCGCCAATGTGAGCACTCCCTTCAACGGCACCGTGGTGCTGGCTTCCGTGATCAAGCCCTGATTCTGCATCCCGGAGAAACAATCTACGAACGCCTCTTCCATGCCGGAAGAGGCGTTTTTTGCAGAACAATTTGAGTTGGAATCGGAATGATGATGTCATGTCGTCTAAGATTGAGTACATTCTGGAGAATGTAAGCATCGAGAACGAGACCGATTGGTTGCAGATGGCTCGCTTCCATGCAGAGTGGAGCAAGAAATTTTATGACGTGTTAGTTCTGTATGTAACCGGCCAATTCACCAATCTATGGCAGCGGTGACAGTTTAATGTCTCGTCTCTACAAAACACCTCCGTTTTGCTGACGGAGGTGCTTCTGTTCTGCTTTGCTTGATTCGTTGTCAACAAATCATTATTTCGCGCTTAATGGCAAATCTGCGAGGAATTCCGGGGCAGGGATGCAGTGTACCGTGCCGTTGGGGGTATCGATGGTTTCTCGTAAGCTTTCTGTGACGATGTAGCCGGTGGCGAGCTTGGTTTCAGCCATGGCGGTGGTGAGGGCCCGGAGTTCGCGGGTCCGAGTTTCCTGGCTGCTCATATCGTTGCATACCTGTACAAGGACTTTATCACCATTGGGAAGGATGGCTATGAAGTCCACTTCATAGCTTTCCTTGGTGCGGTAGTAGTAGATGTCCTGTGTTTCGCGGCGAAGGGCGCAGAATATCATATTCTCCAGCATTTGTCCTCGGTTTTTCAGGATTCGGGTTCCCAGCGATGCAGCCATGGAGTGATCCACGCAGTATATTTTGCGGAATTCGCGAGCCTGCCGTGCTACAGATGCACTGTAGGCCGGAACTGCAAAGATGAAATAGGCATCCTCCATCCATTGCAGGAACTGAGTGATGGTATCGCGTCCGAGCGAATAGCCCAGGGACTTAACCTCATCGTGTACTCTTCGAACAGAGAACAAGGTGCCGATACCGTTGATAACTCGATTAGCCAGGTGGCGGAGCACCTGGGGATAGCGGACATCGTAGCGTTCGATGACATCCCGGAGGAGCAGGGCATTGAAGTATTCCTGGTGAAGTTGTCGCCGCAGGGGTGCGTCAATGCTAAAGACCGCGGGAAAACCGCCTTCCTCCTTATATTTCTCCCATGCGTTCTGCATGAATAAGCGATAGTTGCTGCTTTTCTTGTTGCGCGGGGGATTGCAGCGGACCAGGTATTCACCAAAAGAGAAGGGGAAGAGTTCCCAACTCAGGGTGCGACCTCGCAGCGCGGTGCCTATTTCTTTGGAGAGCATGCGAGCAGAGGAGCCGGTGATATAGATTTCGCAGTTTTCTTCGCGACGAAGTCGCTCCACGAACAGTTCCCAGTTGGCGTAGGTTTGAATCTCGTCAAAGAAGAAGTACACTTTTTCTGACTTTCTCTTTTCCGGGTACATGGAATAGTATACGCTGTGTATCGTATCCCAGCCTCCTTGGTGCAAGGGCAGAAAACGGTCATCTGAAAAGTTGAGCCAAACGATGTTTTCCCGGGATATACCTTGTGCTACAAGTCCGGCCATGATGGTTTCCATCAGGGTGGATTTTCCACAGCGGCGTACCCCCATAACGATGCTGATTACTCCGTTAAGTGTTTTGATTTGCAATGAACGAGGACTTGCAGATGCGAAATCTAGTTGTTGATTGTCAATTATCTGTTCTGTTACAATGGATTTAAGTTCCTCATTCATGGAGTTAGTTTAATCTGGTTTTTTAGAAAAATCAAGCAAATTTGTAAGAGATGGCCGTCGGTGGCGGCCAAATTTTACGATTTTGGCTTTCTGTGGCGGCCAATTTTTACAAATTTGGCCGTGGCGAACGGCCATCTTGGGGAAAGGGTGTGGGTGTTTCCCAATGAATGGTGGTAGTTGAGGGGGTGGAAAACGGGGAACGATATCCTGACCTGCGGTCAGGACGAAATCGCCCTTCGGGCGACGATATCTTGCCGATGGCGAGATGATATCCGCTCCTTTCAGGAGCGGACGTAGGGGGTGGGGTCGGGTACGCCGGCAGCGGCAAAGGCTTCCTTGCGCTCGCGGCAAGTGGAGCACTGTCCGCAGTGCTGCTCTCCGCCGCAGTAGCAGGAGTAGGTGTGGGCGAAGTCTACGCCGAGCTGGGCACCGATTGCGGTAATTTCTGCCTTGGTGTTGGCAATGAAGGGGCGGAGAATCTGCAGACTGGCGTAGGTGCCGTGGGAGATGGCGGCGGACATGGCTGCCATGAATTCCTCCCTGCAGTCGGGGTAGAGGGCGTGGTCGCCTCCGTGCGCGGCGATGACAAGTCCTGCGGCCCCCTTGCTTTCGGCAATGCCGGCGGCGATGGCCAGGAAGATACCGTTGCGGAAGGGAACGACAGTCTGCTTCATGTTCTCCTCGGCATAGTCGGCGGTGGGAATGGCATCTGCACCGCTGAGCAGGGCGCTTTCGAGGTGGGCGGAGACGGAGCGCAGGTCAATTTCGTGGTACGGCACGCCGCTGTGCTCTGCCTGCCAGCGGGCGCAGGCGAGTTCACGCGCGGCGTGGTTGCTGCCGTAGTTGAAGGAAAGGGCGCAGACCACCTCGTGGTGGCGCAGCGCCCAGTGCAAGGCTGTGGTGGAATCCAGCCCGCCGGAGAGGAGAACAGCTACTTTCATGCAGGGCGGTTCTCAGGATTATGCTCGGCTTCGCAGGTGAGCTGGATGCCGCCGCGGGCACCGAAGCGGCCGGTCACCTTCATCCAGGCGGGGGAGACGGCGGCCACGAGGTCATCCAGAATGCGGTTCACTACCTGCTCATTGAAAGCAGCGTAGTTGCGGAAGGAAACGAGGTAGTATTTGAGGCTCTTCGTTTCCACCACTTTTTCTGCCGGGCAGTAGGTGATGGTGAGGTGGCAGCTGTCCGGCTGGCCGGTCACGGGACAGAGGGAGGAGAACTCATGCGTGTCGAGCGTGACCACGTAGCGGCGCTGCGGGCTGCGGTTCGGGAATGCCTCCAGCTTTGCTTCCTCCGGGCTGTGGAAGAAGTCCGTGTGCTTACCGAGCAGGGAAAGGTCTTTGTTGTCCATGGTGAGATGCAATCAAGCTTTGGTGAGTTTGTAGCCGTCCTTGCCGTCCTTCATGGCCCAGCCGAGCTTGGCGAGCTTGCCGCGCAGGGCATCGGCAGTGGCCCAGTCCTTTGCCAGGCGGGCAGCCCAGCGTTCATCGGCAATGGCTTTGATATCCTCCGGAACCTCAATGTCGGCATCCGGGTCGGGCAGCTGCAGCCCGAGGGCTTCCATGATGAAGCGGAAGGCCTTCCAGGTCTTCTCAGCCTCGGCGGGTTCCAGTTCCGCAGGCTTGATACCCTTGATGGCGCTGAATACATGCCCCAGGGCCTCCGGGCTGTTCAGGTCATCTTCCAGACTGTCCCATGCAGGCTGGAAGGCGCCGAGGGCAGGGGCCTTCTTCACAAGGTCGCGGTAGGTGGGTTCCTTGGCCCCGCTGGTCTTGGCGAGCTCCTTATCGAAGCGGCCCAGCTTGTTGAGGGCGCTGGTGGCATCCTTCATGCCGGTGAGGGTGAAGTTCAGCGGGCGGCGGTAGTAGGCGCCGGCCAGCACATAGCGCAGAGCGGCGGGGGTGTAGCCCATTTCCTGCAGCTGGTCCAGGGTGTACATGTTGCCCAGGCTCTTGCTCATCTTGGCGCCATCCACCAGCAGGTGGGTCACGTGGAACCAGTGGCGGGCAAATTCGCCACCGCAGGCGCAGCGGCTCTGGGCAATCTCGTTCTCATGGTGCGGGAACACGAGGTCCACACCACCGGAGTGCAGGTCGAAGGTATCGCCGAGGTACTTGTGGCTCATGGCTGAGCACTCCAGGTGCCAGCCGGGGCGGCCTTCACCCCAGGGGGACTGCCAGAAGTTCGGGCCATCCTCCGGGCGGCGGGCTTTCCACAGCACGAAGTCGGCCACACTGTCCTTTTCGTATTCGTCCGTATCGGCGCGGGTCTGGGCAGTCTTGCCCAGGTCAAGCTCCTGGCGGTCCAGATGAGCCAGGCGGCCGTAGTCGGCATAGGAGGAAATGCGGAAGTAGATGGAGCCGTCCTCGCTCTGGTAGGCATGGCCACCGTCCATGAGCTTCTGCACGATATCGAGCTGCTCCTTGATGTGGCCCACGGCGCTGGGCTCCACATGCGGGGAAAGGCAGTTGAGCGCCTTGCAGTCATCGTGGAACTTGACCGTCCACTTGGCGGTGTATTCGCCCAGCGGCATACCCTGCGCCTGGGAGTTGCGAATCGTCTTGTCATCCACATCCGTGAGGTTGCGCACGTGCTTGGTGCGCAGCCCGCCGAGCTCCACCACGCGGCGGAACACGTCCTGCACCACAAAGGTGCGGAAGTTGCCGATGTGGGCGGCGGCATACACGGTGGGGCCGCAACAGTAGAAGCGCAGCTGCTTGCCGTCTTCTGCCTGCACGGGCTTCATTGCCCCCGACTGTGTATCGTGTAGATGTAACATAACGCGGGAAGTATGACCCTCCTGCCGCGATTTGTCAAGCCTGCGGGGTGTCAGTTCCCGTGGTGGTGTGGCGGGCGGGATAAAGACTTGTATGAGAGAGGAGGTGCGCCGAGCGAGTGCGCGTGTGCCAAAAAGTTGGGATATGCCCTACTTTGCAATTGCGGAAACGGGGCTGCTCTGGTATAGTGTGCTCGTTGTTATGAAAGGCCGTGGCCCCAGACGCTTCCTGATGTGCATCGCGCTTATTGCTGCGGTGTGGGGTGGTGTGTCTACCTGGTTTTATGTGAATGACTTAGTGCAGCCGGTGCTCAAGCCGTTGAATCAGTCGTATGTGGGGTACGCGAATGTGCCGCGCAAGGCTCCGGGGCTGCGCATGGAACCTTTTACGTTCAAAGGATGGGATGGCGGTGAGGTGCAGGCGGTTATTGCGGTGAAAGATGGGGAGGAGTCTTCCCGCCAGTTGAGCGTCATTGGTGATTTGATGAATGCACCGGTTGAGCGGCTGCACCAGATTGACTATGTGCTGGTCTGTGTGGATTGGGATCACGGTATCCGCTCGGCTTTGCCGGTGGCGGAATCTCTCACGGCGGCGGGGCTTACCTGCGTGCTGTGGGAACCGCGTGGCAAGGATGACCGCCGCCCGTACTGCACGCATGGGTTGAAGGAGTGCCGCGATGTGCCACTGCTGCTGGATGCCGTGACCGCGCGGGCTGGCAAAAGTGCTCCGGTTTTTGCAGCGGTGGGGCAGGGCTATGGTGCAGGCCTGCTGTTGCAGGCCGCGGCCACGGAGCCCAGAATCCGCGGCCTTGTATCGATTGATGCCTTTGCCTCGCTTCGGCAGTCGGTGGAGCGCACCATGCCTGAGGGGGTGTTGCGGCCGGTGATGATGTGGCTCATGGATCAGCGTATCCGCCGTACGGCCGGGATGGAGAGTTTTGAGGTGGCACCGGTAGAGCAGGCGGCAGATATGGATCGCAATGTGCCGGTGCTGGTGGTGAATCTGGCGCAGGACAGCCCTGTGAGCAATTTCAAGGACGCTCTGACGATTTACCGCCGTTTGCGCAGCGACCAGCGCGATGTGTGGACCCTGCGCTCAGAAAATGACCCGGTGGGAGCCACTTACCGCGAACTGACCGTGGGCCGTGGTCGCCGGGGGCAGGCAATTCATGTTGGCCTGTTGCAGGATGAGGATAGTGCGATGAGTTCCATCCTGCACTGGATAAATGACCGTGTGGTGGATGCCGTGGAGGCACCCCGCGTGAGCGACCCTGCTCGACCAGATCTCACTTCTTCCCATATACGACTTTGAGCAAGATTCCTGACATTGATTCATATGCTGACCTGGATCGCGCCTTGAATATTCCCAATCGCGTGGGAAATCGGCGTCGCAATGGTTATGAGCTGACCCGCCAGCGAGACATGGTTCCTATAGCTATGGGCGCTGCGACGGCAGCGGTGGTGGTGCATGCCATGCTGTGGGTTTACTTCCCCTCCTTATCGGTGCTGGGGCTTGGCAAGCTGGTGGATGTGCCTGCTGAGGTGAAAGACCTGGAGACGGTCCGAGTGGTCGTGAAGGAGCCGCCCAAGGAAGAGAAGATTGATGAGGCTCCGGAGCAGGAGGTTGTGGAGCAGCAGCCTCAGGAAATTGAGGAAATTAAGCATGAGCCGGAAGAAATCGATATTCTGGACATAGAGGTTCCGGAGCTGGTGATGGCTCCCGGCCCCACGGAATTGTCTGTGTCTGAGCCGGTGTACGCCGCCGAAGAGCAGACCCCGGTGAGCGAGGTGCCCCCTGCGCAGCTGGATCTGGCCTCTCTCCAGACCCGGGATCTGACGGAAGAAGCCCTGGCTATTCCTGAACCCACCCCGGTGAACAGCAACGAGGTGGTGGCTGCAGCCACAGCCCAGACCGAGGTGCTGGAGGATGCTTCATCACTTATGGAGCAGGAGTTGCGCAAAGCTGCCAGTGAGGCCGGCAACTCCAACCTGCCCGGTGATACCCGCAGCCTGGCGCAGTTGATGGGCGAGGAACACCTGGGCTCCGGTTCCGGCGTGGCGCGCCTGGGAGCGGATGTGCTCTTCGGTTTTAATGAATGCCAGTTGAAGAACTCTGCCCGCATCACGATGCTCCAGTTGGCGGCTCTCATTCAGAAGAATCCCCACACTTATTTTGTGATTGAGGGGCACACGGACAGCGTGGGCGGTGCTGCCTACAATGCACTGCTTGGCCTGCAGCGTGCGGCTGCGGTGCGCGCATGGCTGGTGGGAAACGGTGTGCCGGTGGAAAACGTGTACGTGCGCTCCTGCGGCAGCTCCATGCCGCTTGCCGCGACTACGGGAGACCGCGACCAGCAGAAACTGAATCGCCGTGTGGAAATACACATGCGTGCCGGTGGTGAGGAGCTGCCAGCCGGTGCCTGCGATTACAAGTACAAGGTGGATCTGACCACAAAAATCAGCCAGCAGCTCGCCAAAGGCGTGAAGGTGCCCGAGACCCCTGCTTTCCGCCTCCCAGTGGGGGCTACTCAGGAGCAGCGCGCAGCCGCAGAGGCAGCCCGCAAGAAGGCTGAGATGAACAAGAAGAAGGGCAGAAATGGTCGTTGAGGAAGGTCAGGTGGTGCCCGGCCGTGCCTTGCCTTTCGGAGGAGATTGCCACTGGCTCATTTCGTTGGACTACGATGAAACGCTGCGCACCCACGACCCGGAGCAGCCGGTGCCTGCGGAGTTTTATGAGTTGATGCGCACCTGGCGTCCGCTGGGTGTGCGCTGGGGTATCAATACCGGGCGCACATTGCCTTACCTTTGTGAGGAGCTTCTGCCTGCTGCGCCTTTCCTGCCGGATTTTATCTGCACCTGTGAGCGGTACGCCTACGTGGCGCAGGAGGATGGCACGCTGCAGCCTCTGCGGGGGCACAATGCCCGCTGCCATGTGCATAATTTGCAGGTGCGAGCACAGGTCAGCCCGCTTCTGCATGAGCAGCTTCGCATTCTTCGCTGCACCAAACCGGAACTTCAGTGGATTATTGCACCTACGGACCCCCTTTCTGTGGAAGCTGCAGATTCTGCCACGATGGATGCCATCATGGCTTTCCTGAATCCTTTCATCAACGGGCTGGCGGGTGTTTCTGCCCAGCGGGCCGGGCGCTACATGCGGCTGGCTGATGCCCGCTATTGTAAAGGAACTGCGCTGCAGACCGTTGCGCATGAATGGCACGTGCCGGCTGAGAACTGGGCCATACTGGGCGACGGTCACAATGACCTGCATGCTTTCCGCCTGTTTCCTGCGGCTTTCTGCGGTGCTCCTTCCACCGCACATCCGGATGTGCTGGCCTGGATGCACGCGCAGGGAAAATATGTTTCCTCCACCCCCGGGGTGATGGAAATTCTCTTGGCGTGGTGTGCCCGTGTCATGACAGAAAGGAAACAAAATCCGTCTTAAAATTCGCTTTCGGCTTGACTTTTCTGGCAAAAGATAGTTTTATATTTCCCCGTTAGCCCCCTGGGTAACCGACAATTCTCCCAATCGAGAAAACCACAAACGACACATAAATCATTATGGGATCGCTTAAGAAGAGACGTAAGGCTAAGATTAACAAGCACAAGCGCAGCAAGCGCATGCGCCAGAACCGCCACAAGAAGCGTTTGCGTTACAAGTCCTAAGCTGCGCGCTTAGGCCACGTCCGCAAGCGACGCTGTTCTTTTCACGGCACTGTTTCCACCGGATTCAGTGCCGTTTTTCATTGATGGGGCACATCTGTCCCAAAGTTTGAATGCAGATCTTGATAAATTGAAATTTGTCGATCACCCCCGGCTAGTGTTCTTTCACCCACTTCGTGAGCTCAAAATCCCTCGGGCTTTCAGCCCGACAAATTCCGCTTTATCGGGCAGAGGCGGGGTTTCTTCCAAAATGGCATTGATGGTGATTTGCAAAATCTTTGAGACACGATGTGTTGATACAGAAAGGTTTGTTTGCAAGCGCTTGCCAAATGGCAACTTCTCTGGTATAATGGGCGCGCGTGAGGGCTCAGACACAGAAGGAACACCGCCACAGGGTGCTGGAGTTGCCGGAGATGCTATCTGGTCTGCTGGTGCTTTTCGTGGTGCTGTGGGAGGCCTGCTTCGAGGGTGCGGCCAATTCGCCTGCTTATCGAGATACCTTTGTGCATGGCTCGCATCTGATTCTCTGTGGTCTGGTGTGGTTTAATACCCTGGTGGTCTTCCTGCACCTGGTGAGCGCATGGGCTCGTTACGGGTTGCCGGGGCGTTTTCTCTGGGTTCAGCTGGCGGTGGGCATAGTGGCCTCTGTTATCTTATATGGTTGCGTGTGGGGTGTTTTTGGGCGCTGGGCCTTTATTGCGAGCCTGTTGTGCAGCTTCCTGCTGGGAGGCTTTTCTATCGGTACGTTGAGTAGTGTAGTCCGGTCATATCGCAAAAATCCTGTGAAAAACGGCAGCCACTGGTCTCCTGCGGAGCGCTTTTTTACCTATATGGTGGGGTTGGTGCTGCTCAGCACGCTGCTGCTGCTGACCCCCGGCGCCACCTATGCGCCCATTTCCCTGGTGGATGCGTTGTTTACCTGTGCTTCTGCAACATCGATAACCGGCCTGACCTCAGTGGATGTGGCCGCGACCTTTACCCCGCTGGGCAAACTGGTGTTGCTGCTGGACATTCAGGTGGGCGCTATAGGGGTGATGACTTTTTCCTATTTTGTACTCATGATGGTGGGCAAGCGTCTTGCGGTGCGAGATAGTATGTCTGTCTCCGGCATGCTGGATCAGGAGGGGGTGAAAGTGGTACCCTCATTGCTGCGGGCAGTGTTTTTTGTGACTTTGCTGGCCGAAGCTGTGGGCGCGGTGTGCCTGTATTATCTGTGGAAGGATTTGCCCGGCTTCCCCCAGGCAGATTTGTGGGGCTATGCGATTTTTCATGCGGTTTCTGCGTTCTGTAATGCGGGTATCAACATCTTTCCGTCCGGTATGGAGCAGGTGGGGGTGGCAGACTGCAAGATGGTGCAGCTGGTTATGATTCTGCTGGTGCTGGCAGGTACGGTGGGTTTCGGTGTGTATCTGGAAGGCCTGACCCGCCTCAAGAATAAGCTGGCCGGCAAGCGCAGCGCCAGGCGCTGGAGCACCAACTCCTGGCTGGTGATTCGTGTGATGCTGATTGTGATGCTGGTGGGTACCGTTGGCCTGACCCTGCTGGCTGCATTTGAGCCCTCTGCTCATCAGGCGCATGGTACGTTTAATATGTGGGAATCGCTGTGGAATGCGGTGGGACGCTCAGCTGGTTTTGCGCTCAGTGATATCGGAGAATACGGCCCGGTATACCAGCTTTTTCTGGCATTCCTCATGTTTGTGGGCGGCAATCCTGCCGGCACTGGTGGCGGCGTGTACGCGCCTGTTTTTGCGCTGAGCCTGCTGGAGGTATACCGCGTGCTGCAGGGCAAGCAGGATCTGGAGCTGCACAACCGCCGCATAGCCCGCAACACTGTGGAGCGGGCAATGGCCACGGTGGTGCTTTCTATATTCTGGATTGTGTTCACCACGCTGCTGCTCATGCTGCTGGAACCCGCTGTGGCGCAGCAGCCCCAGGGAGTTGTCAAACTGCTTTTCATGGAAGTGAGTGCCTACACCACCACGGGCTTCGACCTGGGCGCACTGCCCCAGATATCCGATGTTTCCAAGCTCCTCATATCGCTTAATATGCTGTTCGGGCGTGTGGGCATGTTCACATTCATGCTCATCTTTATCCGTCAGCAGGAACCTAACCCCATCCGCTTGCCTGAAACCCGTTTACCTCTCAACTGATAGATTATTATGAAATTCGTTATAATCGGCATTGGCCAGTTTGGCCGCGCTCTTGCCTTGCACCTGGCAGATTTAGGTTTTGAAGTCACCATACTGGATGAGCGAGAATCCATCATTACCGAGTTGAAAGACCGCGTGACCTACGCTCTGGTGGGAGATGCTACGGATATCCGCGTGCTGCGCCAGCTGGAGCTGGTGGGTGAGGATACATATGTGATTGTGGCTGTGGGCGAGCAGTTTGAGCGCAACCTCCTCATTACTGCCCAGCTCAGGGAGCTGGGGACTACGAATCTGTTGACCCGCAGTGTGAACGAGCTGCATGGCAAGCTGCTCAAACTCATCGGTGTGAATGACCTTATCCGTGTGGAGGATGTGGCCGCGCGCCAGCTGGCTGCCCGCTTCACGAATGAGGGCATGATGCGCCTGCGCCGCATGGATGCCACCCACTCCCTGGCCGATGTGCGCCTGCCGGAGGAATGGGTGGGCCGCAAGCTTATGGATGTGGGCCTGCGCTCGGAGTTCCGCCTGAACCTGCTGACGGTGCGCCGCGGCAAGGTGAAGGAGAACCCGACCCCGGACGATGTGCTTTCCGAGCCCGAGCAGCCGGTCATCGATATGCCGGATGCATCTCTGGAGTTTCAGCTGGGCGACGTGCTGGTGGTTTTCGGCAAGGATGGCGACTTGCAGCGTTTTGTGGAAAAATTCGACTTGCAGGGGGAATGAGTGCTCGTGTGACACTGCCGGAGAAAATATACGCCGGCTATATTTTTGACCTGGACGGCACGCTGGTGGACAGCATGCCGGTGCATTACAAAGCCTGGCGCTGGGCGTTGCGAGAGCATGGTGCTCCGCACCATGTTTTCCAGTGGGATGAGTTTGTGGCCCACGGTGGCATGGCTGCGCCGGATATCGTGGCAGATCTGAATGCGACCTACGGCCTGAATATGGAACCTGAGACCGTGGCAGAAGATAAGCGCAACCGCTACGCATGGCTTCTGCTGAATGAAACCTTGCCGATTATCCCGGAAACGGTCAATCTGGTGCGCCGGCTCCGGGAGCAGGGTATCCCCTACGCTATCGGCACCGGCAGTATGCCCGGCGGTGCTACTGAAACCCTGCAATCTGCCGGAGTGGCAGATTTATTCCCCATCATGGTGACTCCGGCGGATGTGCCGCCGGGATTCGGCAAGCCCCGGCCGGACATTTTCCTGCTCTGCGCGGAACGCATGGGGGTGAATCCGCGTGAGTGCGTGGTGTTCGAGGATGCCGAGCCTGGCATTCAGGCTGCCATGGCCGGGGGCATGGATTACGTGCGCGTGGGAGAATGCCCGCCGGTGCGCGATTAGTTTTGAATCCCGCAGCGCCGCACGCATTCGGCCCATGTAGTGTCCTCTTGCATGAGTTCGGTGAGCCACGGTTCATCCGGCAGCTTGTGGGCCCGGTTGAATGCGGCCGGGCGGGTGATGCGGGTGAAGAGAACCCGCTTCATGGCACTTTTCGGAATGCGGCGCAGGCCGTAGCCCGCCGGCTGGCCGTCACGTGCCAGGTGAGATGACCACACGCAGGCGGTTTCGCCCTCATCCTTTACCAGGATGACGAGGTGGCCGCGCTCTCTGCCGCCTATGTGTTCATTCCACCAGATTTTCAGCACGTCAGACGGCCGGGCCTGCTTCCAATCGGTGAAATTGACGCCGGCTCCCAGCCGGTGAACCAGCAGGGCAAATCCGGGGCCATTGGCATTTGCATAGCCCCATGGCCCCTCGCCATCCTTGTTCAGGCGGGGCATGAGTGCCTGCCAGGCCGCAGGTGAGATGGCCCGGTAGCGGTTCTGTGTTTCCCAGTGTACCAGAGCAGAGAGTGTGGCCACCCAGACGGCAGAGGAACAAAAGGAGGGGCGCGCTACCCTGGGATTGAACGCCGGGCGTTTCAGCTGCGCGTTCCACGTAAAGGAATCTACAAGTGCCTGCTTGGCGCCATCATCTGTGCTGTATCCACCGGGACCCAGGCGCTGCATGGACATGATGGCGCTCTGCACGCTTTTCCACCACGGATGGGTGGCTCGTGCGCTGGTGACAGTGCGCGATACCAGATGCTGCGCATGCGTTATCGGTGCACAGCAGAACACTACAAACAGGGCTGGAAGCAGAAACGGCATGGGGTGCCAGAGTCTATATTACCACCGGGTGCTTGACAAGCAAAAAATCCTATGAAATGAAGAGTGTATCATGTTATGCTCTATATTTGCTTGACTTTGGCCCTTCGTCTGCTAAGATGCGCGCCATGAAGAAGACCTTGCTCTTGTTTTTCTCACTGGCTCCTGCTGCATTTTCGGAGGACTGGTTTAATTCGATGGTGGAGGATACATCGGCGGTTGCGTGGAACCTCTACAGCGACTGGCATCACAAGCTGCCGGAGAGCGGGTTGTTCCCCAGTTTTTTCTCTTTTGAGACGGTTTCCAACATGGGGGAGCGCCATGGCGGCTCCACCCTGAGCTGGCAGAAAATGGGATTGAGTGTGCCGCTGGCTGACCCCAGGCGCTCCGGTGGTAAGGACTGGATGTTCAATGCCTCTCTCAACGCAGAGGTGACCCTCATGGATACCAATGGTGAGTTTGACCTGCGCCGCAATGAACTGTATAACTTCTCTCTGCCGGTATCTGCCATTGTGCCGCGTGATAACGGCGACTTGATGATTTTTGTGGTAGCCCCGGCCTTTGCATCTGATTTTGTGCACCGTGCGCACAGCTTCCATATGAATCTCCTCTTTTCGTACAGCGTGGAATACAGCGAGAAATTTTCCTATTCCGTCGGTTTAGCTCACTCGCCGGATGCCACCATCATGGGCTTCATGCCTGTGTTTTCTTTCGACTGGAAGATGTCACCCGACTGGACGATGCGCCTGAGCGGCCTGAATTACAGCATCATGCGCAATATAGGCCATGGCCTTGAGCTGGGTGCCTTTGTGGATGGAGCTGGCGGCTCCTGGGCCGTCAATACCCCGGATGGCACCCGCATGCTGCGTGTGAGATCCTTGGTCGCCGGTCTGAAGGTAGACTATGATTTCTCGCAACCAGGCGAAACAAAGCGCCTTGCAACGCTTTGTGTGGGCAGCACCCTTATGACAACGGCTGACATCCTCCGTTACAATTCTGACCAGGACCGAGTGAAGGGGCACCATTACCACCCAGGCCTGTATGTATCAGGCTCGGTTGATTTCCGCTTCTAAAGGAGCTGCTTCATTGCTTGGTGAAGCGAAGTTTCGAGGTATCAAAGCCTCTCCGCTTCGCTTCCTCTTTTAACTTTCGAATGGTTTCCGGCCTGGGTGAGCGCTCCCGGGTGAGCAGCCAGAGGTAATCATCATCGTCACCGGAGACCAGGGCCGCCTGGTATTCTTTATCCACGTACAGGATGTGATACGGGGAACCGAACCACCAATACGGCCAGACAAAAGATACTTCTAAAATGCCCTTGTGTTTCTGAACCGCACGCCCGGAGGCTTGTTCCCATTTGCCTTCCGGGCTTCTGCCATAGTTGGTCACGTTGATGCTGCCGTCCGGGCCCTGGGTGTAATCTGTATAGACTTGCTCCATCCCTTCTTCAAACCAGTTTTCGTATCTGGCCTGTTCGTACCAGCGCCCGAGATACCGGCTCATGGAGACGTTTGGCTGTGGCGTGGTATCCGCTGCGGAACAAAGGGTGACAACAAGCCCGAATAATGCCCAAAATCTTTTCATATGGAAGAGAGTGGTGAATTTACCTGTGTGTTGATAAACGGTTTGCCGGAATAAGACACAACGTGTGCAGATTTGAACTTGCACAACGGGCCTGAAGCATGCTATTCTTCAGTTGACATGAGAAAATCGATAGTGATATCCCTTTGCGCGACATCGGCCTTGGTTCTGTCGATGTGCGAGTCTTTTGATGGGCCTCCCCCTGTGGGGCAAGTTAAGGCTGTTGACCCGCAGGCCGACGCGCTGATGGCGGAGGCCAAGGCGCTCCAGAAAGAGGGGCGTATGTCCAAGTCCCGTTCGCCATTGAAGGATATTGTCCGTTATCATGCTCTGGCTCCGAATGCTCCGGAAGCGCGTTACATGCTGGGGAAGGCTTATGAAGCTACGGAGGATTACCGTGATGCGTTCAAGGAATATGGAAAGCTGATTGATCGCTATCCCCAGAGCGATTTGTACGCAGATGCTTTGAACAGGCAGCTGGCCATGGCTATGGATGCCGCCAGCGGTAAGTTGACCGTACCGGTGTTCTGGGGTGCATGGAATACATCCATGGAATCAAGCGTAGTGGTGAACTGGCTCCGTGAGATTGTGGAAAAGGCTCCGTATAATGATATGGCCGCCACGGCATCTTCCATCCTGGCCAAGTATCTGGTGGATCAGGACCGCCCGGAGGATGCCCGTGTGGAATATGCCCGTCTGGTGGAAAAGTATCCGGATAGCCGCTATGCTCCGGATTCTCAGCTGATGGTGGCTCAGCTCTGGGCCAGCAGCCACACGCGGGGTGATAATAATCTGGTTAATCTGAGCAATGCCCGTGAGGCGTACGAGGAGTTTACCCTGCGCTTCCCGAAACATCCCGAAGCCGGAAAAGCTCTGAGTGAAGCTCAGAATATGGATCGGCTCATGGTGCACCAGCAGCTGGAGGTGGGGCGCTATTATCTGGAGCGTTCCCGTGAATATACTTCCGCCATTTTCTGTTTCGAAGACGTCATCCGACAGAAAAATATCAACCCGGAGGCTGCCAGGGAGGCTGAGTCCCTGCTTGCCAAAGCGAAAAAGGCCGCAGCTGCCGCTAAAGCTGAATCTTGATTATGAAGAAGATATCTCGTATTCTGTTGGCAGGTTTGCTGCCGGCCCTGGTCTGTTCCTGTGGCTACCATCTGGGCGGAATCAAGCCTGCATACATGAGGAACATGGACACGTTCTGTGTGGAAATGTTTGAGAACAACACCGTTCAGCCGAATGTGGGCATGCTGATGACGACGGCGATGGCGAATGAGTTGCAGAGCGATGGAACTTATCGCATGGCACCACGCAGTGAGGCCGATTTCATCCTGAAGGGGACAGTGACCCATATTGTTCGCGAATCGCTGAGAACGAACACAGAAGATACATATGTAAGTAGTGAAATCGGGCTTACGGTACATGTAGACTATGAGATAATAGATAGAAAAAGTGGAAAGGTTTTGCGTGAAGCAGATGCTAGCGGGAGCGGCAGTTATTTCAACCAGGGGGTGAACACGGTTTCTGCCATGGATACGGCTTTATCCTATGCGACTCGTCTGGTTGCCGAGAGAATCACGCTCAATCTGACGTCTCCATGATTGAGTACCCCGTCAGTTTTGTCGGGCTGCCCATCGGAAACCGGGAGGATATCACCCGGCGCGCCCTCGCTGTGCTGGAGTCGGTGGATTGCATCTGCTGCGAGGATACCCGCAACACCGGACAGCTCCTGGCTCACTACGGCATACGCAAGCCTCTGCTGAGCCTGCATGAGCACAATGAGATGCAGCGCGCGCCGGAGGTAGCCACGCGTGCGCTGGCCGGAGAGTCTTTTGCCGTGGTCACAGATGCCGGCATGCCCGGCGTGAGCGACCCCGGCTACCGTCTCATTCAGGAGCTGAAGAGCCGGGGGGTGGCCTTCACGGTGCTTCCCGGGCCTTCTGCAGTGGTCACAGCGCTGGTGGGCTCAGGCCTGCCGAGCGATGCCTTCTTCTTCGGCGGCTTCCTGCCGGTGAAATCCGGACGCAAGGCCGCGCTGCTGAAAGCCGCAGTGGAAGCCAGCCACACCAGTATCTACTATGAGTCCCCATTCCGCATTGTGAAGACGGTGCAGGCCCTGGTGGAAATTGACCCGGAGGTGCCTATCTGCGTGGCGCGAGAACTTACCAAGGTTTTTGAAACGTATCACCGCGGCACGGCTTCTGCCGTGCTGGAGGAATTCAAGGCGAAACCGCCGAAGGGCGAAATGGTGGTGCTTATCGGCGGGCAGAATGCTCCGCGAGGCTGACCCCGATATGACTACACGGCCGCTTAGTGTTCGAGAGCAAGCGATTCTTGATAAAGAACTGGATGCTGCGGAGCGCTTGCAGTGGTATGTCCGGTCGCGGTCGCTGCCCGACCGTCGCGATGTCCGGAACGTTGCCCTGGTATCGGGGGCGAGTATAATTTTTGCGGGGGTGTTCTGGCTTATGTTGCTGGGTGGTCAGGAAATAGACCCGTTCGCGTGGTTTGCCGCTGGTTTTTTGGGGCTGATTGCGGCGGGAGTCATCTTGGGCTTGAATAGCAGCTTGTTCAATGCTTGTCACTCTGTGTACATGGTGACTGACAAGCGGGCACTGGTGCTGCGCCCTCGTTTTCCTTTCCTCGGCTTCAGGGTGCAGGCCTGGCCACTGGCCTCCAATATGATGGTGGAAGTGGTAGAGCGGAGTGATGGTAGCGGTGATATAGTGCTTGCGTATGAAAATACAGCACCGGATGTGGTGGGTAAACGTCCTCCTTTGGGGTTTTTGCACATTAATAACGTGAATGCAGTAGCGGAGGCTCTTGCCGCTGTCGCCGCTCCTTTTTCACCACGGACAGATGCCGAGCATGTGCGCTACATGAACTGGGCTGATCCTCAACAATCTGTGCGTAAACCGGATAAATCATTGATGCTGGTGGCAGCGGTCATGGTGTTGATGGGCTGCGCGGCTTTCTATAGAAGTACCTATCTGCTGGAGAAGCCACTTTATTACCTGTTGCACGCTGAGCGCACGGCAGGGCGCGTGGTTGCGGCTCAGAAAAAGGAAAAAGACGCTTTTCTGCCTATTTATGAATTCCGGACGGCGCAGGGCTCTGTCTTTCGCCAGAAGGTAGAAAATACCGAATATTTCAATGAGCCGCAGTTGGGATTGGAAACTACCATTCTGTATTTTGCTGATGCTCCGGAGCAGGCAATGGCCCTGTGCCCCAGGACGATGTTTGGAACCGGTGCTTTTCTTTCGTTCTGGGGACTCATGTTCATGACCGGTGGCTGTCTCGGGCTGCGCACATACCGGCAGCAGATGAGGGCGTGGAACAGCTTGCGTAAGTGACGTAAATAAAACCGCCTTGCTCCGGTGGGGAACAAGGCGGTGAAAGAGCTCAGCGGTAACTCCGTATCAGTGGGGAACCGGGATGGTCTGTTCGCGGTCGGGACCAACGCCTACGGAACCCACAGGGCAGCCCACTACCTCGCCGAAGCGCTTGACGTAGGCTTTGCAGTTTTCGGGCAGTTCATCCCAGGTGGTGCACTTGGAGATGTCCTGCTTCCAGCCGGGCAGCGTCTCGTAAATCGGCTCGCACAGTTCCCAGTCCTCAATGCGGGCAGGGGGGTACTCCAGGATCTCATCACCCATCTTGTAGGCGGTGCAGATCTTGATGCTGTCGCGCTCATCGAGCCCGTCCAGATTGGTCATGGCCATTTCATCGAACCCGTTGAACATGGCAGAGAAGCGGAGCACCACGCCGTCTGTCCAGCCGCAGCGGCGGGGGCGGCCGGTCGTTGCTCCGAACTCGCGGCCCAGGCCGTGCAGGTAGTCGGCAATTTCATCGTCCTCGGTTACGAAGGGACCCGCACCCACGCGGGTGGTGTAGGCCTTGCACACGCCGATGATTTTGTCAATCTTGGTGGGAGCCACGCCTGAACCGGTGCAGCAGCCGCCTGCGCTGGTGTTGGAGCTGGTCACGAAAGGATAGGTGCCGAAGTCGATGTCGAGCATGGCGCCCTGAGCCCCTTCGAACAGCACAGTTTTGCCGGCCTTGATGGCCTTGTTCACCACCGGGATGGTGTTGGTGATGTGCGGGCGAAGCACATCGGCTGCTGCCATCACGGCCTTGAGGGTCACCTCGGGGTCGGCTTTCGGCCAGCCCAGGCGGGCCAGTTCGTCATTGGCTGTCTTGATACGGGCTTCCAGCACGCTCTGCAGGCGGTCTGCATCGGCCAGGTCAATCATGCGGATGCCGATGCGGCGGGCCTTGTCTGCATAGGTCGGGCCGATGCCCTGCTTGGTGGTGCCGATTTTCTGGTCACCGAGGGCTTCTTCCTGGGCGGCATCAATTTCCTTGTGGATGGGCAGTACCACATGGGCACGGTCGGAGATGAGGAGCTTCTCCGGGGTGATGGTCACGCCCTTCTCCAGCAGGTAGTTGATCTCCTCCACCAGTGAGGTGGGGTTGATGACCACGCCGTTGCCGATGATGTTCACTTTATTATCCCACAGAATGCCGGAGGGCACCAGGTGGAGAACGTACTTCTTGCCGTTCGCGATGACGGTGTGACCGGCATTGCTGCCACCCTGGCTGCGCACCACAATATCTGCGGTCTCGGTCAGGAAGTCAATTACCTTGCCTTTGCCTTCATCTCCCCACTGGGAGCCAATGACTAGTGTGTTCATGTCTGAAATGTCTATTTATCTGCTGTAATCATGCTCAGGAACGTGCCGAAGGTGCAGCCGTCCACTGCTTCAGGGGTGTATTCCAGACCGGCAGCCTTCTGCTCAGCGCAGTAAATGCCGGCCACGGTATCATCGTTCAAGTTAATGTGGGTCACGTCCACGCCGGCGGGCAGGGTGGAAGCCACAAGCGCAAAGTTCTGGTTCGGTGCGGTGATTTCTACTTTGCCGGTGGACACGTTCTTCGACGGCTGGTTGGCGCCGCGGTGGCCGAACTTCAGCTTTTCTACGCTGCCGCCCAGGGCAAGGCCGAGCACTTCCATGCCAAGGCCAAGACCGAAAATCGGAAGCTTGCCCAGGAGTGACTTCACGGTCTCAATGATGCCGGTGAGAGCGGCGGGGTCGCCGGGGCCGCTTGAAAGGAACAGACCGTCCGGATTGAGTGCGAGGATGTCCTCGGCGCCGGTACCAGCCGGTACTACCGTGACTTCGCAGCCGTCCTGACGGAGAGCGCGCAGGCTGCTGGCCTTGATGCCCAGATCCAGAGCAACCACTTTGCAGCTCACCGGGGCAAGGCTGCCGTAGTTACTCATGTCGCCAGCGGTCTTGTTGGGGAGCTTCCACGGGCGGGACTCTCCGCTCCAGGTATAGCTGGTCGGGGTGGAAACCTGCGTTGCCAGGGCTGCACCGCTGAGCGCGGTGGCGGTTTTGGCCTTGGCCACGGCTTCTTCAGCCGTGAGTTCCGTGGTCACACAGGCCCGCATGCAGCCGTTGAGGCGGAGGTGGCGGGCAAGGCGGCGGGTATCGATACCTTCCACACCGGGTGTATTGTTGGTTTTGAGCCATTCGCTCATGGGGGAGTCTGCACGCCAGCTGGAATGAATGTTGGAAAGTTCTCCAATGACGATGGCAGCGGCTTTCGGGGCGGGGCTTTCGTTGTCCTCTTCCACAATGCCGTAATTGCCGATGAGGGGGTATGTCATGGCCAGAATCTGTCCGTAGTACGCGGGGTCTGTCAGAATCTCCTGATACCCCATTACTGCTGTATTGAAGCAAGCTTCGCCTGTTACCGTACCCGCGGCACCTATGGAGGTGCCTTCGAAGATGGTTCCGTCTTCTAATGCCAGAATTGCTTTCATGTGTTAATTTAAGCCGTGGCATTATAGCAAACGAAATCACGATTGGCAAGGCAATAATCAAACATTGCGTGTTTTGTGTGTGCGCGTGCGCGTTCGTCCTGCATTCCGGAAGAAAATTCGTCATTTTGGCTAACTTAGCTTGCTTTTTCGAATGCGATATGCTTATAATATCCTATCGGTGGTGAGCCCTTTGCGATGATGGCTCTGCAATAGAACTTAACAAATAATCAGAATACCATGGACAACGAAGAAATTAAAGAGACAACGGCTCCTGCTCCGGCCCCTTCCTCTGATGCTTGTGACCGCCTTGCCGCTGCTCGTCAGTACGCAAGTGAGCAGTATGAGAAGATTCGTCGGGCTGCCTCTGAGCAGATGGATCACGTGCGTGAGTACGCTGACCAGGCCCGCGCGCAGATCAATGAGGGGTGGGATAAAGCCCGCGTTCAGGTGAATGAGGGCTGGGACAAGGCCCGAGTTCAGATGAATGAAGGCTGGGATAAGACCTGCTCCGCGGCTAAGGAGTATCACAAGGCTGGTGAAGCTTATGTGAAGGATAATCCTACCGGCAGTGTTCTCGGTGCGCTGGGTATCGGTGTGCTGGTGGGGTTACTTCTTGGTACCCGTCGTTAAGGTCCCGGCTGTGATGCCGTTTGCTTTTCTATGTTTTCACTTTTAAAGGGGAAGAGTCAGAAATCACTCCTTCGTTCAGAAGTAATTGCTTCGATAGAACAAGCGAAGGCGGTGACCCAGCGCGCCATGGAACACACCGGTGCGCTGGGGACTCTTTTGTCTGAGGAAGTCAAGGAGTATGCGGTCCACCAGGTGCAGCGCCTTTTGATGGCTGTGGTGGCCTGTGTGCTTTTGCTCGGTGCTTATCTGCTGCTCTGCGCGCTGTCAACCGTAGTCCTGAGTGCCTATGTCGGCTTGACCTGTGCGTTGGGTATTGTTTTGTTTATTAATCTCCTGGTGGCTCTCGTCCTGTTGCTGGGCGTGAAACGAATGGCCGGCAAACAGCTGGCTCCCGCCACGGTTCAGGAATTGAAAAATGATTGGCAATGTCTCAAATTACTTTGCAAGGAAAACAGCAAGCCTTAATCCGTGTTGCTGAAAGTCGCGTTGCGGTGCTGGATGCCGTTTCGTCTACCAGGGAGCATGCTGCTTCGTGTGTGAAGGCATTGCCTGTTTCGCCTGCTATGATTTTGAAAGTGGGTGCTGCCGCTGGTGCGGCTGCCTCTGTGCTGGGTGTACTTGCCGGCATGAAGCGCAAAAGGGCTGCGGCGGAAAAAATGGTTGCCAGGCACCCATCCAACGCCGGTATGCTGGTGCAGATTCTAATGCAGGTTGTTGCACCTTTCCTGTTGCCTAAATTGCAGCAGGTGCTGCAGCGGAAGTATTCCTCATTTCCTCCTACTGATACCTCTATCAACTTGTAAATATGAAGAAAGTTTTTGTTTCCGGTGCATTTAATGTTCTGCATGCGGGGCATATTCAATTCTTTGAAGATGCCCGAAAGCTGGGTGACTACCTCATCGTTTCCTATCCGCCGGCTGATTTGCTCTGGAAGTTGTATGATAAGAAATCCGTGCTTGATGACAGTGATAAGAAAGCGGTTATCAGTGCACTCTCGATGGTGGATGAGGTGATCGAATCAACGGATGACGATGTGGAGCTTTCTTTCCGTTCGGCAGTGATTGCCTCATCACCCCAGGTGCTTGCCGTCACCACGGATGATATACACATGGAGGCCAAGCGGCGTTTCTGCAAAGAACTTGGCATTGAGTTTGTGGTGCTGGAGAAAACACAGCCTCATGAATCGCAGACATCAAGTACCCAGGTGCTTTCCCGCGTCAAAGCTCCTCTGCACGCTCCGCTGCGGGTAGATTTTGCTGGCGGCTGGCTTGATGTGCCTGAAAATGCAATTCCCGGAGAATATGTTGTTAATTGTTCGATATCTCCGACAGTGTCGCTGAAGGAATGGCTGTATCGCCAGGGTGCCGGCCTTGGTGGCAGTGGCGGCTGGAGTGTGCTGAACGGTTGGGACCCTGTTGCTTCCGAGCTTGGGCTTGGAGTCGGCTGGCAGGACCCTGCCGTCATCGCGGAAACTGGCGCTTGTGTGTGGAAGTCTGGTCCGAAACCGGTGCTGGACTTTAAGAATACCGGCAGCTTCCTCAAGGGGCGCATGGCCGTGTATGATACTCGGGTAAAGCACTATACACCGGGCTTTGCCGGGTATGAGCGTGATTTTGAACGCATTGCCAAGGCAGGACGCATAGCGCGTCTTGGTGTGCAGCAGCAGGACGTTGCAGTGCTTGCTGTTGGTGTGCAGATGAGTTACCAGTTGCAGCTGGAGGAGGGGATGCAGCCGCTCCCCGATATCGGCGGGCAGCTCGCTCACAAGTATTGTGGCGGTGGACATGGTGGCTATGCCCTGTATCTGTATGAAACTCAGGAGGCTCGAGACGCCGCGGTGGATTCGTGTGAAGATATGTATCCCGTAGAGCCGTATTGCCGGACATTCGGCAAGGATGAGCAGGTGCCTTGGGAACCTCGTTTCCTGGAGCGTTTGAAAAAACGCGGTGTGATTAAATAATTTTTAAATTCTCTCTTTTTTATGGCAAAAGTATTTGTTTCCGGTTGTTTTGATGTGTTGCACAGCGGGCACATAGCTTTTCTGGAGGAAGCTGCCAGCTATGGTGATGTGTATGTATCTATCGGTTCGGATGCCACGGTGATGGCGCTGAAGAACAGGAAGACTATGTACACCGAGGACGAGCGCAAGTATATGCTTGAGGCTATCCGTTTCGTGAAGAAGGTATACATCGGGCCGGATACGGGTAAAATCCTGGACTTTGCTCCGCTGTTGGATGAAGTGAAACCGGATATCTTCTTTGTGAATTCCGATGGCACCAGCGATGCGAAGAAGGAGTTTGTGGAATCCAAGGGAATCCGTTATGTGACAAGCTCCCGTATCCCTCATGCGAACCTCCCTGAGCGCTCCACGACCAGCATTCGTCAATCTATCGGTAAATGAAGGAATCGAGGATTACATATTATGTGGGCGAGAAGGGTACTCGTCCCTGGGGTGAGTGGCAAGTGCTCGACCTGCAATCGCATGTGGTTGTGAAAAAGCTGCTCGTTTACCCCGGCGGGCGTATCTCGCTGCAGCGTCACCAGCACCGTACTGAGCGCTGGATTGTGACGGAGGGGGTTGCGACTGTGCGCTGTGATAATAACATCATGCACTTGAACGTGGGGGAGTCTATCATGATCCCCTGCGGTAGTATTCACCGGCTCAGCAATCAGGGCACGGCTCCCCTGGCTCTGATAGAGGTGCAGATCGGGAGCTATCTCTCAGAGGAGGACATCGAGCGATTTAATGACGACTACGGTCGCGTTGACTAGGGGGGGGAATATCATTATGGACAGTTCCAAACTTCATTCAGCCTGGGATTTAGTGGATGGCGTTCTGGTTATCAATCTGGATACCAGTAAGGAACGCATGGATAAGTTCCTGAAGGATAATGCGGGCACATTGCCGCTGGATAAAGTGCATCGTCTCAGTGCTGTGCTGGGCAGAAACCTGCCCAGCTACGGCAAGGAACCCTGGTTTACGGAGCGTACCGCAGAGCGTGCTTCTTACTGGGGCGGGGCTGGTGGATGTTCCTTGTCTCACGCCAAGGCTATAGCCACCGCTAAGGAAAATGGCTGGCGCAATGTGCTTATCATGGAGGACGACGTCATAACCGGTAATCACCCGGATGCCCTGGCCATGCTGGAATATGCGCTGACGAATCTGAAGGGTGAATACATGCTGTACCTGGGCTACAGCCGCCCGACCCCGTATGGCTGCAGTGTGCAGAAAGCCGGCGAGCATGCCCTCTGGCAAGTGGAGGGGGTGCTTTCCACATTCGCCTACCTGGTGCCCGAGAGTATGTACGACCGCCTGCTGGAGCTCATGCCCACAGAGGAAAATATCTGGGAGTGGATGTCTATCCACCGTGCCATCGACACCTTCTACAAAGATACCGCGGCCAGTATACCCGGAGTAAAGGTGTACGCCATCCAGCCCGACCTGGTGGTGCATATTGATGGCGTGTCGGATGTGAGCGGCTCAGCTATCACCTATACGGATAAGTATGACAACACGCTGAAACCGCATAGCTACGCAACGCCGGCAGGTATTCTGCATGTGCTCGGTACCCCGTTCCGCAGATTGAAGGTGAAACTGAATGCCATCCGCACGCATCGGCGCGCCTTGAACGGGGGCTTGCCGGGCTTCCGCAAGCGCCGCAAATAGGCAAATTTAAGAAAAATAAGACTTTTTTGCCCCGTTGGCATTGATTGTGCTTGAAAAAAACGCCCGAAAGGGCGATATTAGTGGCTCACTTAATTAGATATGTCTGAACCGAAAGAACGCAAGACCCTGGAGGAACGCAACCAGGCAAGCGACCTGGAGCGCCTGCGCCATTCCTGTGCGCACGTGCTGGCCGCTGCCGTTTGCCGTATCTGGCCCCAGGCCCAGCTGGCCGCAGGTCCCGCCATTGAGAATGGCTTCTATTACGACATTGAACTTGACCACAATATCTCCACCGCCGAGTTTGAACTGATTGAGGCGGAAATGAAGAAAATAGTCAAGGAGAACCAGACTTTCGAACGAACTACCGTCTCCCGCGATGAGGCCATGGCCCTGGCTCAGAGCGGTGAACTGGGCGCCGGCGGCCCCCGCGATGTAGCGTCCAAATTCAAGGTGGACCTCCTCAACCGCATCCCGGAGGGCGAGGAAATCTCCATCTTCCGCAACGGTGAGTTTACCGACCTCTGCGCTGGCCCCCACGTGGGCCGCACCGGTAACTGCAAGGCTTTCAAGATTATGAGCGTGGCCTCTGCCTACTACATGGGCGATGCCAGCGGCCCCCGCCTGCAGCGCATCTACGGCACCTGCTTCCCGAACCGCACCCAGCTGGACGAGCACCTCGCCCGCCTGGAGGAGGCCAAGAAGCGCGACCACCGCCGCCTCGGCCGCGAGATGGGACTCTTCACCATTGATGAGATGGTGGGGCAGGGCCTTGTGCTCTGGAAGCCGAAGGGCTCCATCATCCGCCGCGAGCTCCAGGACTTCATCACCGAGGAGCTCGACCGCATCGGCTACTCCCAGGTATTCACCCCCAACATCGGCAAGCTGGACCTCTACATGACCTCCGGCCACTGGGAGCACTACAAGGAAAGTCAGTTCCCGCCCATTCCCGACCCGGATGACTTCAAGCGCCTGCGTGATGAGAATGCCTCCTGCGCCGACCTGTTCAATGCGCTGGATACCCGCACCATCAGCGGCTTCATGCTCAAGCCCATGAACTGCCCGCACCACATCCGCATCTATGCGAATGACCCGCACTCCTACCGCGACCTGCCCGTGCGCCTGGCTGAGTTCGGCACCGTGTACCGCTGGGAGCAGAGCGGTGAGCTGGGCGGCATGACCCGCGTGCGCGGCTTCACCCAGGACGACGCGCACATCTTCTGCCGCCCCGACCAGATCAAGGCAGAGGTGCAGCAGTGCATCGGTATCGTGAAGCACATCCTCGGTACCCTGCAGATGAATGATTTCCGCGTGCGCCTCTCCCTGCGCGACAAGGATTACTCCGACCCGAAGTATGTGGGCTCCATCGAGAACTGGAAGCTTTCCGAGCAGGCTCTCCGCGAGGTGCTCTCCGAGGAAGGATTCGACTTCATCGAGGCTGAGAACGAGGCCGCTTTCTACGGCCCCAAGATTGACTTCATCGTGCGCGACGTCATCGGCCGAGACTGGCAGCTGGGCACCGTGCAGGTGGACTACAACCTGCCGGAGCGTTTCGACCTCACCTACACCGGGGCCGATAACAAGCCGCACCGCCCGGTCATGATTCACCGCGCCCCCTTCGGCTCCATGGAGCGCTTCACCGGTCTGCTCATCGAGCACTTCGCCGGCAAGTTCCCCACCTGGCTCGCCCCCGAGCAGGTGCGCGTGCTTCCCATTTCTGACAAGGTCGCTGATTTCGCTGAGCAGGTGCGCGCCAGGCTCGCTAATAAGTTCATCCGCGTGAAGCTCGATGACGCCCCCGATAAGATTGGCGCCAAGATTCGCAACGCCCGTCTGGATCGCGTGCCCTACATGCTCGTGGTTGGTCAGCGCGAAGCCGAGGAAGGCAAGGTCTCTGTCCGCCACCGCGAGCTTGACGTCGTCGGCACCATGGGGGTGGATGAATTCATCGCATCTATCGAACAGGAAATCAGCCAGCGTCTCATCCGCCCTGCGCTGGAACCCCAGGTAAAAGATCAACAATAAGGAAAATCTCTCCGCCGCAGCAGGGGCCGGACCGTGTGCCACCCCGCTGCGGCAGAATCACAGGACTAACCAAGAACACACACAAGTGGCAGCCCCCCAGAAACCCAGTAACCCCGCCAATCGCCCCTCCCGCGATAAAGGCGCTAATAAAGCACCGCAGATTCGCGTCAACGACCGCATCCGCGCACCGAAGGTACGAGTCGTCACCGCCAAGGGTGACCAGCTCGGCGTCATGGCCACCCGCGATGCCCTCGTCAAGGCCAAGGAAATCGGACTTGACCTCGTAGAGGTAGCCCCGAATGCAGACCCGCCTGTATGTCGGCTTATCGACTATGGTAAGTTCAAGTACATGCAGGCCAAACTGCAGAAGAACAACAAGTCCAAAGTGACCAAGATGAAGGAAGTGAAACTCCGCGTCGGCACAGATGTCAATGACTACAACGTCAAGATGGCCCGCACGGAACAGTTCCTGGACCACGGTCACAAGGTGCGCTTCCAGCTTCGTTTCCGCAACCGCGAAAATGCTCACCGCGAACTGGGCCTGGATGTCATGGCCAAGGTGGTGGAGGATATGAAGACCATGGGCCAGGTGGATCAGCCCGCCAAGCTCGCCGGCAACACCGTCACCATGGTGCTCGCCCCGCTGCCCGCCAACCAGCGTGTCAAGAAGTTCAAGAAGTACGAGGAGGCCGACTTCGACGCCGAGTCCGATGAATTCGACGCCACCGAAGACGTAAGCGAGGAATAATATTTCCTCCCGCTCCCGGGAAAAATTCTATCGCCCTGCAGGTGTATCACCACTTGCAGGGTGTTTTGTACGACCGACGCGATATGCGTACTGCGGTGAAAGTCCGCGCGGAGCCGCGATGATGCGGAATCCCGGACCTGAAGAACAACTGCGGGGAGGTAACAAACCGTGGGAAAGGAAGTTCGAGGG
>CALFTQ010000177.1 GCA_937916135.1 uncultured Verrucomicrobiales bacterium | reverse complement strand
CCTGCGGCATGTATGAAATCCCTCACGCTGACGCATGAGGGATGGGAATTTGGCTTCGCCAAATTCCCATTTATCGAGATTAGTACTCAAACTTTGGGACACGTGTGTCCGGCGGTGCGGGAGTACCGCTGCTTTGGCAGCGGTAACTTGTCGCCGCTGCGCGGCTCAATGAAATACACGCTTTGCGTGCATGTAAATACCACAGCGGGGCTGTGGTATGAAAGCGCAGCTTGCGCTGCGCATGAAATACCGCCTGCGGCGGTATGAAAGCGGCACTGCGTGCCGCATGAGGTCCGCCCGCAGGGCGGACCTGCAAAAAAATGCCCCGGTGAGTTTCCTCACCGGGGGCATTTTTGTCATCCGGGGTGCGGCGGGGGCCGCACCCGGACTTAATTTCATCAGAAGTTGATGCGATAGCCCACTGTGCCGTTCACGTTGGTGTAGTCGCTGCGCAGCTCGACGGAGGCATCCATGAAGATGCTGCCGTCATCCTGGCCCACCGGGATGGTGAGGCCGGCACCTGCTTCCAGACCAAAGGCACCCATCTCAGCGCTATCCACGCTGGCCTTGGCGTCCGGCAGGGCGGAGAGAGCCACATCGGAGCTGCCGCAGCGGTCACCCACATCGGCCTTGGCCAGCACACGGGCTTCCAGGATGCTGGTGCGGTTGTACATGCTCTCTCCCACCACCGTTTGCAGGCGGGCACCCAGACCGAAGGTCACGGTATCCAGCGTCTGCTCATCCACTTCCAGGGCCAGGTCGCTGCCGTCCTCGGTGTAGGCATCGATGGAGGTGTGCTTCCAGGTCACGTTGAACACGGGCTGCAGGCAGGTGCTGCCGTCCTCCGTGAGCGCGAACACGCGGCCCACCTCGTACATGAGGCCGAAGCTCAGGCCATCCGTCTCGCCCTCCACCTCTGCACCGGCCACATGGCGGTCGAGGCTGATATCGGACATACCGACCGTGGCCACGAAGGTGTGGGTCCAGGCGCTCGGGGCGTAGCGGGCAAAGGCGCTCACGTAGTAGGTATCGATGTTGCCGCTGGCCACATCTGCCCCGGTGGTATCCAGGTCGCCATACATGGCGGTCAGGGCCAGGCCGGCCGTCAGCGTCGGGCAGAGGTCCGCATCGAAGCCCACGGTGCCGCCCCAGCTGCTCAGCTCGTAGCCGCTCTCGGTACCGCTCTCGCTCAGCTCGCTGCGGTCGCCCTCGGCGTTGATCCAGGCGTTGAAGTAGGGCATGTCTTCGTTGGCCACGCTCTGATCCACGCCCATGGTGGTGGTGCGGTTGCGGATAGCCTGCAACTGGCGGTCCACATCACCCATGGTGGCCATGCCCAGCACTGCGGTGCTGGCACCGGCCAGTGAGGCACCCAGCTCATCTGCAGCGGCGCCGGTGGTCGTCTCGAGCATATTGAGCACCCCTGCCAGATCACTTTGCGGAGCTGTGGCCTGCGGGTTAAGGAGCACGAGTACATTATCTGCCAGGCCCAGACCGGCAGAACCGTTGGTGCTCAAGCCAGCCCCGGCTAACTCTGCATAATAGCCGGTGTTGCGGTCGGCAATCACCTTTCCATCCTCTACTCTGAGGGTGTCCAGATCGAAATATTTGGCGTAGCCGACGGACTGGTGCAACTTGCCATCGAAAGCAATGGTGCCGATTACGATGTCCGTATCAGAGATCGTCATGTTGCCCAGGTCTGCGATACAACCTGCGCGAGAGGCTATTTCCTCAGCGGTCCAGACGAGTTTGTCGGCCCCGTTGAGTTCGATGCGCAGCGTGCCACCCTGCATGGCAAGGTTGCCCTTGGCGGTGGAAGCCTGGGTGAGCTGCAGCTGACCATCGGTCAGCGAACCATTCAGAATCACTGTTTCGTTTGCTGCACGCACGGTGACACCGGTGAGGTCGAGATCTGCCGATACTCCCTGGCTGATGACCAGCTTGCCGGAGTAGGAGTCGGATTCATTGCTGATGGCTACCTTGCCACCTTTGCCCTTCACGACAAGATCACCAGTGCCGGAAAGACCGTTCAGCTGCAGCGCATGTGCAGATGTATCCGTTCCGGTCAGATCCAGGGTCTTATCTGCATTTACCTGCACCTTGCGCACGTAATCCAGAATATGGGCGTTCTTGAAGGCTCCTGAGTCGGCGTACACATCCAGCCCGGCAAGTGTCTTGCTATCACCTACGTTCCATACACTTTCTGTATCCGACTGGAGCTTGATGTCGAGTTTGAGCTCTGTTGTCGGAGTGATGTCGCGCGGCTGGGGACTTTCATTGACTTTAAGCCCCTTGGCAAGAATCGCCTGGTTATCGGCATAATCCAGTTCAATCGAGGGGGCCTGGGTTACGCTCATGATCTTGAGCGTAACTTCCTGGGGGGTGCCGGTAATCTCATTCAGAATCGTGGCATCATCCAGGTCGATGATAATCTTGTCCCCAGAATCGCTGGTGACGGTGCCGGCCGTGACCAAGGCATTTTCGGAGACTCCCGAGAGTTCTCCGGTAATATGGAGTTTATCGGTAACAAGGGTGCCGGCTTCAATGGCAGCACCAGTGGCGATGCTGAGGGCGCCTTTGTTGGTGAGTGTGCCCTCTACAACAAGTTCGCCACCGCTGCTCACAGCCAGTGAGCCGTTGGCTTCCACCGTGGCGTCGCCGCTCACCGTAGTTTCGTTACCCACTACCAGGCTACCGCCATTGTCGCTATCTACCGAAGCGGAATCAGAACCTACAACCAGCTCTTCGACATTCAGGATGCCTTCGCCGCTCAGGGTGTACTCCGTCTGCCTGTCGTTGCTGTGGTTTGAGACTACGAGGCTGCCGATGGTGGTGTTTTCATTGATTTCCAGTTCTTCCGTCTTGCTTTCACTTCCCAGCAGGGCCAGGGTGTCATCTGCTCCGGTGTCCTTCAGGTCTGTCTCCGCGTGGAGCACGCTCTCCAGCTTCAGGGAATTGCCATCCCAGCTCAGCGAGAAATCATACAGGCCGTTGAGCCCTTTGTTTTCGGCAAGGGATATACCTTCTGCCGTGATTTCCTCGCTTCCGTTGCAGGTCAGCTTGCCGGTGGCTGCATTGTTCAGGGTAATCAGCGTTGCAGAGATGCTGTGTGCCGCGGCCAGGGGTGCAGCATCGAGTTTGATATCCAGCGTGCCTCCTGTGATTTCAAGACTGTCTGCCACCAGGGAAGATTCAAAGTTGTTCACGGTCAGGCTGCCGGTCAGAGCCACCTTGTCTGCTGTCAGGGTAGCGGCGGATTCCCCGCCCAGTACCAGACCACCGCGCAGTTCTGCATCATTCAGGGTACTGGCTCCATTCGTCAGGGTGAGTGCCTTTTCGGCAATCAGGGTCCCCAGCTCACCGGCAGTGATGGTCGCTACCTCTGCACCCTCCGTCAGGATGACGGTGGAATCTGCCGTGCCCAGCCCGGACAAGTCGGAGATGGTGGTGGCAGAAGTGGTCACCACCCCGCTCCAGTCAGAAGCAAAGCTCACAGTGGCGGCAGAATCAGAGCCCAACTCATAGGTTGCACCGTTTCCGCCCTTGATGGTGATCTCCTTGCCGTTGGCATTCACGCTGCTCTGGCTCAGGCTGACACCCCCGCCGATGCTGACGGTGCCATTCTGGTCTGCACGAATTCCCAGATTTCCTGCCAAGCCGGCATTCAGCTCAATGGAACCACCGTTGAGCACCAGCATGGTGGCGCGGTCGTATTCAGCCCCCGCATCATATTGAACTGCGGTATCCGCATCACCGGCTACGTATTCAGTGCCGATATTGCCCGTGAAGATGAACGTCTTGCCATCTGCTCCGGGAGCGAACACAACCGTGCTGCCATCGTGGGCATACTGGAACTCATGCTCCATGCCCGGGATGATGCTGCCTGCTCCATCCTTGAGCAGTTCAGCCTCGAAACTGGTGGCAGTGTAGCCATTCTTGGTGGAAGAGAGGGCGTTCATACCATCGTAATAGGTGACTTGCTTATTGGACACCAGGTCACCCATGGCTTCCAGGTCCAGCTTCGTGACCCCCATTACGTTGAGTGCGCCCTCCTTGAGGTCAAGCTGACCGGTGATTGTGGCATTTTCAACGGTGACATACCCCTTGATTTTCAGAGCCTCTGTTTCAAGGGTATCTCCATTTTTTACTGTCACGCCGCCAATCTGGGCGTCCTTGAACACGGGTACTTTGGAGTAGTCCTCGCAAGAGTTGTTAATCGTGCCACCACTTGTGGCGGTCAGCACTCCACCTTCAGAAAGATTCACTCCATCCTTGATTTCCAGGGTTGCGCCGGAGTCGGTAAGCTCGATATCCTTGACCGTGGCAGCCATGTTCAGCACTACGGTACCGGCCTCGCCGATGGAAAGCGTGTCTTCCACCTGCAGGGTGCCTCCCTCGGTTGCCGTGAAGGTATAGGTGCCGTTGCTCACCGTCATGCCGGTTACCACGGCGGCTGTATCCACGACCACTTCTGAATCTGTGCCGCTGAAGAGCACTTCATCCTTCCAGCTGCTGTCCAGCTGGGTCGGGGTGTCCTTTGTTTCCGAGGTCCAGGAAGCTCCGCTCCAGGTGGACGATGCTCCGCCCGCCCAGGTAGCTACCCCGGCGGTGATGAACGGATTCTCCGGTTCACCGGGCACAGATGGCGTCTGGCTGGAAGTGAAAAGCAACTCAATGCCGTTCACGGTGATGGTGGTGCCGCCACCGGCAGCACCAGAGGAAGGATTCGCATTCCACACCACAAACAGCTGGCCGGCATCGATGGTGGTTTCATCATAGGTGTTGCTCACGGTGCCGGCTTCGGTAAGATCTGTCTGCTCGATGATTGCCGAGGCTGTGCCGGTTTCCACATCATAGCTCCACAGGGAGTAGCCCAGCTTGTTGTCGGTGGTGAAGTTCAGCGTGATGCTGTCGGCTGCCTGTGTCATCTCCACCCCCAGTGCCACATATTCACCGCTCAATGCCGGGCGGCTCTTGAACGTGAAGGAATTGGGGCCGTTGATGGCCACATCTTCACCATAATCAGTGGCACTGTGCCTCTGGCCGGTGCCGGCGAACCAGCCTGTCAGGTCCGTGTTGCCTGTTTCCTCGCTGGTGATGGCCGAGGCCAGGTTCTGGACGATTTCAGCCGATGCAGCGTTGCCGATGCCGGAGGCATTGCCACCCGGAATCCATGTGAAATCTGCGGTATCGGGCAGAGCCAGTGTGCCGGAGACGGAAGCTGAGGAAATCATGCAGGCAAGCAATGCACTGCGAAGTACTTTCGGGAGATGTAATTTCATAAGTTGTTTTTAAGTAAAAAATCCTGAGGAATGGTCAGCCGGAAAGAGACAATTCCACCACGCTATGCCTTGTTATGTTATCGAAAAAAAACTGGTATGGCAAGTGTAAAAGTTGATATGCAAAGACAATCCACACGTGTCCCAAAGATTTGGGACACGAGGACTTACGATTGGCAATTTACGATTGGTGAATTGAAAGTTAGTGGCTTTCCGTCTTCGTTCCTGCGGAACTACGCCGAGACAGGACGCCGATAGAGAAACAAATGAAAGCTTACTGCCGATGGTGAGGCGTCTGATACCCCACTACGAATTTTCACACAGAATACTATGCCTTTATGTTGTTTAGGACTATTTTTCCATAATCTTTGGGACACATATGAAGACAATCCGCATGGCTGAGTGGCCGCGATGGAGCTTTGCACGGGCTGAGCCTTGCGGCGCCCGGGCTTGTCTTATTTTCTGCGGCGGCGCGCGGCAAGCGCAGCCAAGGCGAGGAGACTGAGGGTGCTCGTGGCCGGTTCCGGCACGTTCAGACCGGATATGGTGATGACCAGACTGCCAACCTGGGCCCCGGTGCCTGCACCGTAACTCACGGTGAAGGTGTCGGCGGTGGTTGCGCCGGAGGATTCTCCTGCGCGCAGCGTTTCAGCAGCAACTACCGGTTCAGGCTGATTAAGCAGATTACCCAGAATTCCGCCGAACTCGATGCCGTAGGCCTCTTTCAGACCAGCCAGGGAGCCGGTGGCGTACTCCATGCCGGTGTTGAAGCCGGTGAACACAAATTCCAGATCCACCAGCCCTGCGGCGCTACCCGCAGGCATGCTGAGGTCTGCCAGCAGGGTAAGGGTGGCTCCATTGGTGATGCCGGAAATGCCGGTGGTGTAGCTCAGGGTGGTGTTGCCGGATTCCGATTTGCTTATGGTGGTCGCGGTTGTGCTCAGCGTGAAGGCTCCCTGGTGGAGCGCCACCTGGCTGAGCTCCACATTCTGCATCATCACCGGGTTGGTTGCATCATTGCCAGCGGTGAGGGTGGCATGCTGCAGCACCATATCCCGGATGGTGAAGCTCGTGCCATTCTGCAGCCCGGCCAGGGCGTTATCGGACAAGGCGGTCAGGGTGGCTGCTTCTGTCCCGCCTGCTTTCAGGGAGACGCCGCCGGCCATGGCGAGGCCTTTGTCGGCGGCCACGCTCACGGACTTGCCGTTTGCGGCGGAAATGCGCTGCACCGTCATATCGTCAGCCAGCATCACATCGCCGCCGGTGGCTTTCAGGCTGGTGATGGTGTTGGCCGCATTCTTCACGGTGAGTGTGTCGGTGCCGGCATTCTCCAGAGAACTGCGTGTGAGTTTGTTGCCCAGTTCGGCTGCAGCCAAGGAGGTGGCTTTCAGGTGACCGGCGGTCAGCTCGAAGTTCGCATTTCCCATGCTGTATTGCTGAGAGCTTGTCTCCCCTACATTGGATGCGATCAGGGTGGTGGTTTCTGCCCCGCTGTTTGAAATGGAGGCCGAACTCTGAGTCAGCGTCAATTCCGAGCCGCTTTCCAGCTCCACCTTGTTGCCGGTGTAGAAATAAAGCCTCTTGACATCTATTTCCAGTGAGCTGTTTTCTGTCAGTTGAATGGTGCCATGGTTGCTGCCATTGCTGTAGCTTACATGCACATCATCATCTTTTGAAACGAGGCGTGCATTAGCCTCTTTCAGCACAACCAGTGAGCCTCGAATCCAACTTGACACATTTGTAGTCCGGTTAAGAACGGCGCCATCGGCCAGGAGCAGGCGCCCGCCAGCCTGTATATCCATTGGGGCTGTATTCACAATGCCGTTCAGCTCCACTTCATTGGCGATCTGCACCGTGCCGCCGGAAATGGTCATCGTACCCAGCTGCGTCTTGCCGTTGAGATAGACTGTCCCCTTGCTCACCTCCACGGAGTCGATTTCAGTAGTGCCATTGAAGTTTACCACCGTGGAATCATTGGCGTTTTTCTGTTCAAATCCCGCCAGTTTCACATCTCCCTTGAAGTTGACCTTGCCGGCGCCCCGGCTGATATAGGTGCCGGAGCCGCTGACCGAGCCGTTCAGCGTGAAATCGGAACCATCGTTGGCATGCACCTCGCTCCTGCCTTCCAGCACCAGGTTGTCACCCCATGCCGCTGTTTCTTTTCCATTGAACTGGAGGTTGGCATTATCGGCCAGGCGCAGGGCCTTTCCGGCCTGTGCTCCGTTGAGCGTCATGTTGCCGCCGCGTATGTATGTTTCACCTGTGAAATTGCTCAGTGACAAGGTATTGCCATAGTCGGAGTTCAAAAGAAGCTCCAGGGTGCCAAAGCCTCCAATCCTGCCGGAATCAAGTTCCTTCGGGTCGGTGGTGTTCTTGATGTGCAGTTTCGCCCCCTCTGCCAGCCACACCGAGGATGAGCCCAGAGCGCTCAGTGCATTGATATGCAGCGTGCCTTCCTCCACCGCAGTGGTGCCGGCATAGGTATTGGCCCCGGTCAGCACCAGCGTGCCTGCACCCAGCTTCGTGATGGAGCCGTACCCCAGCGTGTTGCCGTCCGCATGAATCAGTCCGCTCACCCTCAGGGTGGCATCCTTGCTCACATCGTAATTCAGGGTCGTATTACCTTGTGTGACCTGGAGTCGTGTCGTGGCTGAGATGGTGTTTTCTCCGCTTGTGACAGATATCGTGGAAGCAGTCCCATTAAAATTCATGGCTTCATTTTTTTCACCCGCACCTGTGAGGTGGGCGCCATCTGCCAGCTCCAGTTTCCAGGAACCCATGGTCTGACTGGTTGCCCCGAAATCAACCACGCCGCCGTTCACACTCAGGGTTTTGCCATTTGCGTTAAACATACCCGGGCTGTCGAATGCCAGTGTGGCACCGTTGCTCACGCTGACGTTTTCTTTCAGTGAGCTTCCGCTGCCCATTTTCAGTGTGCCTTTGCCGGAGATATCCAGCCCGCCTGCAAAGCCGCTGCCCAGGTTGACCGTCAGGCTGGAGTCCTGGGCAAATGCCAGGGCAAGGGTGCCGCCACCGGTGATATTGGCCGCTTTTTCGCCCGTACCAGATTGTTCGGTGATTTCCAGCCGGGCCCCGGTGGCTATGGAAATCGCCCCGGTACCCAGATTTGCCATGTCTGCTGTCCGCAGGGTACCGCCGGAAATGGAGGTTCCACCGTTGTAGGAATTGTCAGCAGTCAGCACCAGGGTGCCGTCTCCCTTTTTCGTAATCTGCCCTTGCTCTGTTGATTTGCCATCTGCCTGAATACGGCCGCTCACCGTCAGGGTGGCATCCTTGGCTACATCGAAATTCAGGTTGTTTTTAGTATCCTCCAGCCCTGCGGTGCGGATGCGTGTCACGGCCGAGATGGAGCTGTTGCCGTTGGTGGCATATATCGTGGAGCCCGACTGGTTAAAATCCATGGCACCATAGGTTGGGTCACCTTCGCCGGCGATGAGGGCTCCATCCCCCAGCATCACTTTCCAGGAGCCCATGGTCTGGCGCGTTGTTCCGAAATCCAGCGTGCCATTGGCCACGTTGATGACCCCGTTGGAGTCATTGTAATCCAGCGTGTCAGACGTGTAGCCTGAGCCGAAGTAGAGTTCGCCACCATCTACGGTGATAGAGCCCGAGAGTCGGTTCAGGTTATCCTTATTCGCATACACGTACAGTTGGCCACCGTTCACCGTAAGGGAGTTCGTCTTGACTGACTCTGCCAGCGTGGCAATACCGGCCTTCTGGGTGAGAGACTGAACCGTGCCCCCTTGAATCGCCAGGCTTCCTGTCGAATCATGGGTAAAGGCGGCAAGGCCGCTCATATCGGCGATGCTTACCGAACCTGTGGCTTTATTCACCAGCTCACCGGCACCACTGAGCACCCCTAAAGTAATCATGTAATCACCGCCATGCAGCTCCGCTTTGCCGGCCGCGGTCAGGCTGGCACCATTCACGGCGGAGGTTTCCTGCCCCAGGCGTATCCTGGTGCCGTTTTCCAGTATCAGGCTGCGGGTGAGCGACTTCTGGTTGAGCGTCACGCCGCCGGCCAGCAGATGAACGGCCACGGTTGAGGCCCCGCCTGTATTCAAAACGTTCTTCTGAATATCATCCGTAAACTTCAACCCCACGGTGCCGGTGCCGGAAACATGGGAGATGCCATGCTCGCCTTCCCGTACATCGGTGTAGTGAATCCGGCCATCATTGCCCAGGGTCACGGAATGTCCCTGGTCCTTTGTCTGCAGGAGCCCGCCTTGCACTGTGATGGTGCCTTCGAAATTGTTGGTCTCGTGATTCAGCACGATGGTGCAGTCGGGCGCCCCATGCACCAGCAGGTCAGCCTTTCCGCTCAGCTGGTAATTCACCCGCAGCTCCCCACCGGCGCCGCCGAATCGCCAGGCTCCGTTCACTGCGTCCAGTGCCTCCTTGGTACCCACGGCTCCATAGTTGACCTCTTTTCCGGTTTCCGCGCCTATATGCAGTCCCTGGTGGCGGCTGAGGTCGAGCTTCGAGCTGTCTGCCGAAAGTGCCAGCGCACCGGTGGAAGAAGAATCCAGGCAGTTCAGGAGGTCACCGGTGCTTCCTTCATGAGCCGCAATCCAGCCATCAGACTCGACTTTCCACTTGCTGCTGCTCACATCTCCAAGTGAGGAGAGTTTTTCCGCGACAAGCCCGCCGCGTTTGATGGTCTTACTGCCGGAAAAGGTATTTGCACCGCCCAGGGAGTAGCCGCTGCCCATATCAGCGTGGTTGACCACCACATTACCCCCGCCGGAAATGACATCGTTATAGGAGCAGATGGCCGTGGTGCCGCTGTTGGTACTTATTTCCAGGGTAGCGCCGGCATCCAGGCTCACTTTGCCCTTCAGCCCGTGATAGGCCGCGATAGCCGATGTGCTTTCCAGCTTTTCTCCGCCTTCGATATATTCCAGCTCATGCCGCACGCCTTCGCGCATGATGAACGTGCCGCCGCTCTGCACGTGCACATCGCCCGTGAGGCGTGCGTGGCTGTCCAGTTCAAAAGTGCCGCCGTTCTTGACGGTCACATTGCCGGAGGCATCGGCATAATGCCAGTCATCTTCATGTGAATATCGCTCGGCGCTGCGGCCGTTGAGCGACCCCTGGCCATGCACCGTATGGGTGCCTGCCAGTGCCAGCGTGCCGCTTTCCACAATCATGCCGCTGCCGGTGGTTTTCAGACTGGTGCGGATGCTGTGCAGGGTCAGCTTGCTGTCCTTGCCACCATTGTAGATAAATTGCAACTGGCTATCAGCTCCATTGTCCTGGAATGAACCGAGGAAGGTCTGATTTCCGCCCTGTGTCCAGGTCAGCGCGGTGGAGGAACCGCCCTTCAGATTGGCCACAATCGCCTGTTCGTCCAGCGCGTGAATGGTGAAGCCCTCTTCCTTAGCTTCATGGGAGTTGTTCCATTCCATGCTGTTGCCATTCATATCCAGCACGCCGCCCTCATGCCCGAAGGTGAAATCGCGCTCAATCTGGCTGGTATCCGTAATTACCACCGTCGCACCTGTGTTGGTCAGCACATTGTAGGCGGCGTAGCCCTCCTCGCGGTTCAGGTAGGTCTTGCCGCTGCCGCCCACATTGAGAAGAATACCATTATCCCCTTTGCCCTCGATGTGCAGATTACCCTCGCCCACCTTGCGCCATTCGTACATGTGGCCAGCCGACCCGGTGAGCGTGGTGTGAACCTCCACATCCTTGCCAATCACATAGCCGGCGTGGTTGAACTGGTGACTGCCATCCCCGCCGGAGGAAATATCAAAGCGGGCGCTTTCCTGACCCTCCCCCAGGACAAACTGTGCATAGCCGATGCCCAGGTCAACTGTGGCATCCAGCACGATTTCCGATTTTGCTGTCTTTGCTTCGAATACCAGGTTCTCCGTCTCAAACAAATCGGCATAAGTCAGGGCTTTCCCACCGTCTGCATAGGGGGTGGCATTCAGGTACTTATTATCATAGGTATACCAGTTTGCGGTATCCTTCAGGCCGGAAAGATCGCTCCAGGTGCTGATGCCGGTACTCACCCCCACAAAGCTCGTCAGCTGGACCCCATTGGCATCTGTCACCCAGCCGGAACAGGGTTTTGTGCTCACTTCATGATTGGTGTCAACTGTGGCTTTGATTTCCTTGCCGACGGTCGATACCTCACCGATGTGGAGCTCTGCGGCTTCTGCCGTTGCGCACACTATTTTATCATACTGGCTCTGCTGGCTGCGGACGTAATCGATGGAGCCTTTGTGCCAGGATTGACCACCTTCGCCATTTGATGCAGCTGCTATGAATTCATACTGCTTCGTTGCCGTATTATAAATGAAGGTGGGGCTGCCGGAATCGCCTGCATTGATGCCGAAAGGCAAGGGCTCATCGCTTGGTTTGGGAGCTGTGCCATCGTACGCAGGGTTCGTGATCAGGGTCACCTCTGAACCGTTCTCAACCCATCTGTCTACCTTGTCGATACCACCGGTGACATAGACATTGGCACCGGTCAGCGAGGTGGTGGTATTCGTTGCTGTATCATACAGGTGCATGATACCGGAGCCCGCGCGGTACAGGAGCTCGCCCACCTTCATATGGTTCATCAAATCATCTGAGGTGCCGCTGTACAGGGTGGCTGTCTGCACATCGGTTATCACCTTGCTGACGCGGGTCACCTTATGGTCAAAACCGCTTGCGGGGGCGTGCAGGAAAGTCGAACTCGGATCGTGGCGGTATTCTATGCCCTGGTAAAATATACCATGCTCCGTGCCGATGGCGGATGAGGTGAAACTGCCATTGAACACACCGTTGTGTTTCACGGTGACCGTGGCATTATACCCCAGTGACATATCGGTCGCGGTGTGGTCCTTGGCTCCCGTGAAGTCCGGCATGTAATAATCGAGGGTGTAGGATTCCCCGTTCTGATAGGCAATTTTTACGCCGCCCTCCTTCTCGCGCAGGTACAGCAGAAGGGCATTGGCTGTTGCGTCTGTCTTGTACCGCCCCAGGTTCTGCCCGAAATCCGTGTAGGTGATAAAAGATACATTGCTGCTCAGCCTGGAGGCTTCAGACGTCAAACAAACGACAGCATATGCCACCAGCAGCATTTTGAAGAGAGAGACCGGGAGATGAGGTTTCATGTGGTTTTGGAGATGTTATGATATGCTACGCCGTTGGGACACAGGTCGCCATGAGTCCCTTATCGTTAAGTCTACGCTTTATTGCCTGTGCGGTCAAGTAGAAAAAACTGTTTATTAGGGCCACACGAGTCCCAAAGATTTGGTAAGCAATAGAAACATCAGCAACATTTTGGAAGAAGCCTCTATCTGCTCGACAAATGGGACGTAGGCGAGCGGAACTTCAAGCCCGTGAAACGGGCGTAAGATGGTAGGCAGGGGTAAGCCCGCGACCTGGGTGGGCGTAGACCGCGAAGCGGACGTAGCCCCCAGCGGGCGCAGCCCCTGCTTCAAGCAAAAAATGAATTGGAGCCCGCGAAGCGGGTGAAAGAGCAGTGGCAATGTGTCACAGCAACCGCTCTTTCACCCGCTTCGCGGGCTCTGATATTGTTTTATCTTGTTAACAGGGGCTTGGGGCTTCGCGTCTCGCATTCGCTCGCTTGCTACGCCCTCACGGGTCGAGCGCTGCCGCGCTCTTACCCCTGCCTAAGGTCTTTCACCCACTTCGTGGGCTCAAAATTCCTCGCGCTTTCAGCCCGACAAAGTCCCATTTATCGAGATTCGTACTCAAACTTTGGGATACGTGTTTTAGGGCTGGTTTTTAGGTTGCTTTGAGGAGGTAGATGTGGTAAAGGTATCAAGAGTAGTCAATCTGTAGATTTTCATGAAACTGCATCTTCCTGTCCAGCTTTTGCGCGCTCTTGTTTTAATGTGTGGCCAGTGCTCTGTTCATGCGGCAATCATGCATTCGGATGTATCGTATAATACTTATGTCGATTTTGCGAGCAATACCGGGCGGTATGTAGTCGGTACAACGAATGAGTTGCTGGATTATATCAGAGAGAGTGAAGACGGGGTGAGGATTGAGTACACAAACGGAGCTACTGCCTATACGCTGCCGCATGGGATGCTCAGTTTCGATAGTGTGGCAGACATGGGCAATGCTACGCTTGTGAATTATAATTACGTTGTAACAGTCAAGCACAATACAACGCTGAATCCGACATTTGGTGCCAACAAATCCGGTATTGGGGTAAATAATGCTCTCATTTACAAGGGGATAGAAGAGGAAGGAACAAGTAATAAATTCGTGCTTGATGCGCCAACTGCTGATTATAAATTGGTGCGTTTGAGCAGGCTGGTAACGGATGCAGTATCGACGACGCTGCACAATCCGGAGATTATTGAGGGGAAAACAGATATGTCCGGCCAGTTGGTTTATCGCGTTGGCGGAGGCGAACATTGGCTGAAAGATTATGATGGGAAGAACAAGTTGGTCATTTCCGGCGGTGGGTTCAATCTGGGTGGTGTGGGAACGATTCACTCGTGGGAAGATAAGACCAGTATGGCAAGCGCCGAGGATTATAAGTATGCCGTTATTAAAGGCAAGGAATCATGGTCGCAAAATGGATTTTCCTCCCAGACACCCTTGCCATTTGGCTCAGTAGGTGGTGATTCCGGCAGCCCTTATTTTGTGTGGAATGCTTCTGAATCGCGGTTTGAATTATTGATGGCTCATACCGGTAGCTATAACAGCGGCGAGATGATGGTCGGCCAGGCTGCTCCCCGCTGGTCGCAGAGCACCATGGATGAATATAATGTCCATGTGGATATGGCCGGCACCGATGGTACGGTAATCATCAAAGGCATAGAAAAGCCTGATGATAAAGAACCGTCTATTACGGATGGAATAAAAGGAGAGGGTGCATCTGTTGCTACCCAGGTTTCGGTTGCGCCAAGCTATGGGTATCTCTACCAGGGAAATGGGTGGACTATTACTGATGATGGTGGAAACGCGCTGAAATATGCGGGGGTGGAGAGTGGAACTCATACATGGAAATCACTCTCCGATTTGAAGGATAAGGATACTTGGTACACATATGGCAATGACCGGTTGAATGCCACAGCTAGTGTTGTATTAAAGGATAAGGACCATGTGCCGGCAGAAGGATTGACTTACGCCAAGTTGTATACAACCCAGAATCTTGTGTTCGGGGCAGAAAAGGATAATGAGACTTATACCATCAAGGTGGATGCAGATACGGATTTGGGGGTCGGGTATGTGCGTTTTGCTGCGGAGAAATGCAGCGGGGTGGTTTTTAACGTGGAGTCAGAGAAAAATAATCTCTTGAATTCTGCCGGTTATGTGGTGGATGCCGGGGTGCAGGTGAATGTGAAGCTGCGAAATGTGGATTCCGGCTATATGCGCGAGTGGCGCAAAGTGGGCGAGGGTACGCTCAATATCTGCGGTAGTGGTGGCAATAATGAAATTTTCCTGAACGTCGGGGGTAAAGGTAAGACTCTCTTGAACCAGGAGAAGGGGAACTATGCAGCATACAATGTGCTGGTGAATACCGGATCGACCGTTGTGATTGCTGATACCGGGCAGATTAAGCGCGACCTCACGTTCGGCAATGGTGGTGGTACGCTCGATATGAACGGCAACAGGATGGACTGGTATCTGAGTGAGGGGCAGAACCGGGATGGCTTCACCATCCATGCTCTCACGGAAGAAGCTGTCATCAGCAATAGTTCTTCCGAGTGTGCCGTGCTCAGTTTTATGGAGGGCGGAAATCAGAGCTTTGTCGGCTCTTTCTGCGATTCCAAGGATTCGGCCCTGGGTATCACCTATGCCGGTGGGGGAACATGGGAGCTGAACAGCATCCGCACCTGCCTCGAAAATGCAGACAGCGGGTTGATTGTGGCAAATGGTACGGTGAAGCTGGCCGGCACGCTCACGGTGCATGGGCTCGGCTCTTTGGTGCATGAGGATGGTACTCCTGTCTATGATGCGAACTCGAATGCACTTTTTTCCACACGAGATAAGGACTGGCACTATGCTGATGCCACCATGAACGTGACCGTGCAGAATGGTGCTGCTTTTGAGTTGGAGAGTCATGCTCGCCTGACCGGAACAGTCACGGTCGAGAGTGGCGGTAAGTACATCATGCACGAAGGTGTGCAGGATGACTACGAGTACATCGAGGGTGGCGAGAAGCTGGAATCCACCGCCGCTATCAAGGCTTATTACGGCCACAAGGGCGATGTGAAGCTGGCGAAGGACGCCACGCTTTCCTGGCAACGCGGCAGCACGGAGCTGGCCTCCCTGAAAGGCACGGCCGAGAGCGGCGCCCTGGAGAAGGTGGAATCCACCATCAGCTCTGAAACCAGGCTGCGACTGGAAGCTGCCGAGGGGAAATCCGGGCGCATAGCCTCCGCTGTCATGTCGCTGCAGAAGAATGTGAGCGTGGAGCTCTGTGAGCTTTACCTGGATTCTTCCAGTGCCATTACTTCAGCCGATGGCGCCACTGTTTCCATGCAGGAAACCACGCTGGCGCTGGGTAGTGGCAACACAACGCTGACCAGCACAACGCTGGATTCCGCCCTGACTCTCAGCATGAGTGGCAACACCGATATTCAGATGCAGCTGGCCGCCGGCACCGCAGTGCTGGATGTGGAATCCACGGCCCTGAGAGGTTTTCTTACCCTCACCGGCACCGGCATGGTGCTTGATTTCACAGAACTCACCGAGCCGGTGGATGGCTGGGTGCGTGTTCATTTCGGGGAGAATGTGAAGTTTGATGATGCGGAAAAACTGACTGTAACGGCTCTGACGGCAACCGGAGGGGCCGTGGGCTATTTTGCCCCGGCAGACGTTGGCTTTGTCTACTTCAACATCCCCGAGCCTGCTACTGCCACACTGAGCCTGCTGGCCCTGGCTGCCCTGGCCGCCCGCCGCCGCAGAAAGTGAGCCCCCGGCCCCGAACGCCCAATTCGCACACTGCTGAAAACTCGATAAATTGGAATTTAGTGCAATGATTAATTATTAGTGATTAATGATTAATTAAAAGCTAGGCGGGCCGAGGGCCCGCGGAATTTCTTCAATTGTCAATAGTCACTCGTCAATTGTCAATTTTGTTAAATTTCCATTTGGCGAGTTGGCTTGAGTTTCCAAGAGCCGCCCTATCCACTCCCCATGTGGCGATTTCGTCACATGGTATGTGGCAGATAATTCACGCTGAAAAGCGTGCGTGGGGATGCGCCTTTGTGGTAGAGTAAGGGCGTATGAACGAAATGTATATCGCAATATTGGGCATTCTGCTCTTACTGGCGGTGTTTGATTTGGTGGTGGGCGTGTCGAACGATGCGGCCAACTTCCTGAACTCGGCCGTGGGCTGTAATGCAGCGCGGCGCAGTGTGGTGCTGGCGGTGGCAGCCGTGGGTATCGTGCTGGGCGCCTCCCTTTCCGGGGGAATGATGGAAATCGCCCGCAGCGGCGTGTTTGTACCGGCGCAGTTCAGCTTCCACGGGGTGATGATTCTTTTCCTGGCCGTGATGCTCACGGACGTGATTCTGCTGGATTTGTTCAACACCTTCGGCTTGCCGACCTCGACCACGGTGTCGCTGGTGTTTGAGTTGCTGGGTGCTGCGGTGGCCGTGGCGTTGTTCAGCATGCATGAGAGCGGTTTCTCCCCGAATCTGGGGGATTACATCAACAGCTCGAAGTCGCTTACCATTATCTCGGGCATCTTCTGCTCGGTGGCGGTGGCGTTCACCTGCGGCTGTGTGGTGATGTGGTTCTCCCGTCTGCTGTTCAGCTTCCGCTACCAGAAGGCGTATAAGTATATCGGTTCGCTGTGGTGCGCTGCCTCGCTCACCGCTATCAGCTATTTTGCGGTGTTCAAGGGACTGAAGCACAGCTCCGTAGTCACCCCGGAGATGCTGGCGTGGCTCAACAGTAATATCTCTGTAGTGGTGCTGGGCACGCTGGTGTTCTGGTTCATCATCTCCTTCATCCTGCAGTATATCCTGCGGGTGAATACCCTGCGCGTCACGGTGCTGGCCGGTACCTGTGCGCTGGCTCTGGCCTTCGCCGGTAACGACCTGGTGAACTTCATCGGCGTGTTCATGGCGGCTGAGTCCTCTTACCACATTGCCAGCGCCCACGTGGCTGCCGGTGGCAGCCTGGAGACGCTGCGCATGGGCTCCCTGGCCGACCCGGTGCAGGCTAATATCTGGTACCTGCTGGCCGCAGGCGGCGTGATGGTGCTGGCGCTCATCTTCTCGAAGAAGGCCCGCACGGTGACGGAGACAGAGGTGAAGCTGGCCCGCAGCAACGCCGTGACCAAGGAACGCTTCGGCTCCTGCCTGCCCGCCCGTGCCGCCGTGCGCTGGACGCTCACGGCTGTACGCTTCATCACCCGTATCACCCCGGAACCGGTGGCCCGTTTCGTGGGCAAGCGATTCGAGCCGCTGGAGCTCACGGAGGACGACGGCACGGCCTTCGACATGGTGCGCGCCTCGGTGAATCTGACGGTTTCCGCCCTGCTGATTTCGCTGGCCACCTCGCTGAAGCTGCCGCTCTCCACCACGTACGTGACCTTCATGGTGGCCATGGGCTCCTCCCTGGCAGACCGTGCCTGGGGCCGCGACAGTGCGGTGTACCGCATCACGGGTGTGATGGTGGTCATCGGTGGCTGGTTCATGACCGGTCTGGCAGCCTTTGCTGCGGCCTGCATCACGGCTTCTGTGATGATGTACGGCGGTATGTGGGGCGTAGCTGCCATGCTGCTCATTGCCGGCGGTATCCTGGTGAAATCTGCCTGGATGCACCGCCGCAAGAACGCCGAACCTCTGCCGGAGCTGAACCTGGAATCCCCCGCTGTGTTGCGTGAGCTGGGAGAGGCCTCTGTGGACCGCCTGGGGCGTGCCTACGGTATCTACCGCGCCACGGTGAAGGCCCTGCTGGCCGAGGATTACAGTGCCTTAAAGCGCCTGCGCAAGAAGGCTCGTGAGCTGAACCGCACGCTGGAGGCGGTGAAGGAAGACCAGATTCTGCCCTGCCTGCAGACCCTGCCAGCCCGCCTGTATGACCGCGGCCAGATGGTGATGCGCCTGCACGAAAGCAGCATGAATGTGGCCGGATGCCTGCTCACCCTGGTGAAGGCCAGCTACAAGCACATCGACAACAACCACGTGGGCCTGACCGAAGAGCAGGGACGCGACCTCCTCGATATGAGTGACCGCATCTCCGCCTGCTTCCCGGGCCTCAGCATCAAGCTGCAGAGTGAAGGTGGCGCCGGTATCGAGGCCATGATGGAACAGTCCGGTGACCTGAAGGCCGAGTTTGCCCAGTGCATCCGCCACCACCTTATCCGCGCGGAAGAGGACGTGGTCGATATGCGCAACGGTATCCTCTACCTCAATCTCCTGAATGAGACCCGCGCCATGGTGCGCCACTCATTCGCCCTCCTGCGCGAGCAGGCTGAGCTCTTCCGCCTGCACGTGTAAGGGATAAAAGCGTCTCTCATCATAATGCTCAGGGCCCTCGGATCTTCGCGTCCAAGGGCCCGTTGCGTATTGGATGTTGTTAATTCTCGGAGCACGGGACTTCAGTCCCGATTCAATGCACCGTGATTTCGGGACTGAAGTCCCGTGCTCCGACAACTACAAACATCAATCTATCGCCGCTTTCACTTCTTCTTCCGGTGTGGCATGAGCCCGTATTTCAGGTAACCTTTCGGGCAGGAGGAGATGCAGCTGAGGCAGCCGATGCAGTTCGGGTGCCGCACAAAATCGGTGTGGGCCACGTCGATATTCATGGGGCAGGTGCGCGTGCAGGTGCCACACTGCCTGCACTTCTCTGTGTCGCGCTTGATGCCGAAGATGCGCAGCACGCTGAAGAGCCCCTGGCGGGCGCCACCGGTGCAGAAGTAGTTGCAGAACGGGCGGTCGATGAAGAGCCCGAGCAGCAGGAAGAAGATGATGATGCCCGTGGCAAGCGTGAGCAGGTGGCCGTGCCACATCATGGCGAAGTTCTTCGGCCCCTGGAGCAGCCCGATGCTGATGCCCATGGTCAGGGCCAGGTAGAAAGCATAGCGGAGCAGTTGCAGGTAGCGCTGAATGCTCTGCGGCACGCGCACACGCGGCAGGTGCAGGAGACGCCCCAGCTTGGCCATCCAGTCCTGCGCGGCTCCCAGCTGGCACACCCAGCCGCAGAAGAAGACGCCCAGCAGCAGAATGGTGGGCAGCATCCACTGGCTCACGTATTTGCTGTTCGGGGTGAAGCTGAAGATCAGCCCGGCCATGAACACGGCCTGCACCAGAAATCTCAGAACCTGAATTTTGCTCCGTTTCTTGCTCATGTGCTCATTTTATAACTCCGATCTGTCAAAATCAATAGAAAATGTAAAATCGCCTTATTTTTCTAAAAAGTTGTAAGTGGTCTAAAATTAAAGATGTGCGGCGAAAAATATGCCAAAATAGCCCCGAATGGCGGGCGTGAAGTATCGCCGCCGGGTATTACCCGGTGCAATTTCGCCCAGAGAAGGCACTTTGAAGGCCTGTATTTAGGAAATGGGTGTTTAGACGACGGTGGGTGCCCAGCAGTAGTTTACATTCGCATGCGAGGAGGTGAGCGATGTTGTTCGATATCAGCAAACTGGCAGATACAATTTGAGTAAAGTAGAGTAAAATTCGGATTTATTCATTGCGAAAACGTATGAGAAAACGAATGTTTTTTATTCAGCTTGTGAAAGAGGAATGAAAATGCGCCACGTACGTTTATAATAGACAAAGTAAGAGAATAATAGAAAGATATAAAACAGGGTGTAAGTATATATGAAAAACTGGATAAAAATTATACGAAAAAGATATTTATACAAATGCAGTTTTAAATTGTGGGTTATTGTCCTGGAGAATTGGTGAAAATATAATATGGTGCATTGGTCTTAAAAGGGGGTTGAAGTTGCTTTTCGGTGGTTAAACACCAGTCTGAAAAAGCCTGAAATAAGCCGGTTTCCACCGTGTTGAACATGCGGCTTGATATTGCATTACAGTGCTGTTATAATGCGCCCATGGTATACAAACTTATGGCACCTGAAGTAAAGAAAAACAGGCTGGGGATACTCATGCTTTGCTTGCCCTATGGTGTGCTTGCTGCGGTGATTGGGGGATTGATGGGGGTGGTGATGCAGGCTGATATGATGGTGGTGTTCATTGTGGCTCTCCTGGTGGCTGTAGTACTTGTTCTGCTGCTGTATGGGCACATGGTGAAAAATATCAGGTTGATGCAGGGGCAGGGGGATTGGTTTGTGACCGCGACAGAGGCCGGGCTCATGATTGAGAAGCCGAAGGAGGGAACGACTGCATACTTCGCCTGGGGGCTGGTGGGAAAGGTGCTCATGAGGAGGGAACTGCTTTTTGTATGCTTGAAAAGTGGCATGAAATATTTCCTGCCACTGGCCTCTCTGCCCCCGGAACGCGCCCGTGAGTTGCATGCCTATTGCGCGGAGCATGCCGGAAAACCTGTGCCTCCGGAGAAACAGGTGGCGCCTCCTGCGGAGATGCTCGCAGCGCCTTCCTTGCCCTGTGCCGATGGTATCGCCGCCCGCCAGGAGATGGCCGATGTGCTGGCACAGCAGCGGGCGCCTTTTGCCTTGTGGGCTTTCCTGGTCGGCCTGGCTATTATGATGACTGGGCTGGCCTTGGAGGTATGCCGCTGGTGGGTGACGCGCGAATCAGATATCGAGAGTGTGGTAGTGACGGTTGTGATTGCCTTATTCTGCATCCGGGCGATACTGCACCCCGGGTGGAGCCTGCGGAAGTGGGTACGGCAGCAGACCCGGAGCGTGGCTTATATTCACCAGGGGAAGATATTGGTGCACACTCCGGGGATGGCATGGTCGATGCTGCCGGTTTCCCAGGTGCGAGGAGCTCGCGAGTTGCGGCACTGCTATGCCTATGCTGTGCAAGGGGGGGGCGTGCTGGGTATCAGTCGCACGGTGTCGCCGCCTGCCGCTCTGCCGCTGCCCGCACCGGTGAAACGCCGGCGGACCTGGCTGGCTCTGGCAGTGCCGACCCTGGTGGTGCCGGCGCTCGTGGCGCTGGGGATGTGGTGCTGGGTTTCCAGTCTTCAAGACAGCGTGGAGGACGAGGCCGGCGAACGAGGCTGTGCCCTGGCCGCTTATGTGCAGGAGCTGCTGCCGCCCGGTGAGTTTCCCGGCCCCATATACTGGGGCGGGGTGTTTGACCATGACGACGGCAGCGTAGATATCATCTTCCTCTGGGAAAATGGTATGGAGCTGAAGATGCAGATTTCTGACTCTCTTCCCGCAGATAATAATAAGCGGGAACCAGAGCTGTAACGCAATGATTCACTGACTCCGCTGCTGCGCATTCCTGAGGCTTCTGTCAGTTCTTGAAGCACTGGCGGAGGCTGGTCAGGATGATACCCAGCCCGCCGAGGCAGAATAATCCGCCGCCACCGATACTGAGCTGGAGGAGGAGCAATCCCTTCGGCGGCAGAATCTCCATGCGGAGCGGATTCTCCGGCAGGTAGGCAACCTGAGTCCGGGTGCCGGGGGCCAGGTAGTAGTCTTGTTCACTTTGAATCCGCTGGGGGCATCCCCGGGTGTCGGTGAAGCTCATGACGGGGTAATAATGCGTGCGGCCTGGTTTGTGTCTTTTTCCTCCGCTGCTTGATTCACTGCGAATGAGCTCCACCACCGTGGCATCTGTCTGCACACCCATATCCAGCACATACTGGCGCTTGCCATAGCTGCCCCAGGAGAAATAGATGGCGGCACTGCCAATCAGGATGAAGAGAAGACCGACGAGGCCGCCGCCCATCAGGTTGGAGATTTTGCTCTTCACGGGAGGAATAGGGGGGGATTCGGCACTTTTTGAAAAAAGTGGAGAATGGTGGCAGCGTGTTTCTTCATAACACAGGGAGCGGGGAAAATCAGGCCGGGAGCAGGCCGCGGGCATGGGCCTCGGCGGTGGGGCCGGAGGTGCCGAGCATGCGGACAAGCTCGGCAATGCGGGCATCTCCGCCGACTTCTTCGAGCCGGGAGACGGTGCGTCCCTCGGTGGTCTGGCCTTTGGAGATGAGGTAGTGGTGGTCGGCCAGGGCAGCGACCTGCGGGAAGTGGGTGATGGCGATGACCTGGTGCTCGCTGCCGAGCTCGCGCATCTTCATGCCCACGGCGCGGGCGATTTCGCCGCCCACGTTGGCATCAATCTCATCGAAGATGAGCAGGGGGGTATCATCCTGCCGGGCCAGGGCGCTTTTCAGCGCGAGCATGACGCGTGCGAGCTCACCGCTGGAGGCGATGAGCCGCAGGGCTTTCTGCGGTTCGCCGGGGTTGGGCCCGAAGAGGAAGTCCACCTCCTCCATGCCCTGCGGGCCTGGCTCGGGCAGGGGGCTGAGCTGCGCGGTGAACAGCGCCTGGCGGAAGCCCAGGTGGCGGGCGTGGGTGAGGAAATCTTCCTCCAGCCGGGGGGCGGCGGCGGCGCGGGTGGCAGAAAGCGCCTGGCCTGCCTGCAGCACCGCAGCCCGGCAGCGTTCCTCCTCTGCCTGCAATTCCTCCAGCCGGGCTTCGCGGTTGCCGATGGCATCGAGCTTGGCTCGGCAGGTTGCCAGGTGCTCGGTGATGGCTTCGAAATCGGCACCGTACTTGCGTTTTAGATTATCCAGCAGGGAGATGCGGTTTTCCAGCTCGGCCAGTTCGGCGGGGTCGCATTCCAGTGTTTCAACGTAGTCCTGCAGGTTGGCGGCCAGGTCTTCGGCGGTGTCGATGATGCTTTCCAGACTTTCCAGCCAGGGGGCAGTGGTGGCATCCAGTCGCTCCAGGTCGCGGCCGCTGCGCACCAGCTGGTGCAGGGTGGAGAGCAGGGAGCCTTCCTCGCCATCCACCATCTGGGCCATGGGCAGGGCCGTGTCGCGCAGGCGGTTGGCATTGCGGGCGCGTTGCCAGCGGGCTTCCAGCCCCTCCACTTCCTCGGCGGTGAAGGCGGCGCTTTCGATTTCCTCTACCTGGTGGCGCAGGAAGTCGAGCTCGCGTTCATTGGCCATTTCGCTCTCCAGCAGGGTGCGGTAGGCGTGGCGTGCATCCAGCCAGGCGCGGTAGGCAGCGTGGTAGGCGGCCAGGGCAGGGGCGTTTTCGGCAAAGGAATCCAGCAGGCAGAGCTGGCGCTCTTGCGAGGTGAGGGAGCGGTGCTCCTCCGGGTGGTGCATATCCACCAGTCCGGAGCCGATGCGCTTGAGCAGCTGCAGGGTCACGGGGCTGCTGTTGATGAACTGGCGGTTGCCGCTGGTCGTGACCACGCGGCGGATGATGAGCAGCCCGTCCTCGCAGGGCGGCACGCCGCTTTCCTCCAGTGCGGCATTCAGCGCGCGGGTGTCGCGCAGCTGGAAGACGGCCTCGATGCTGCACTGCGTTTCCCCGCTGCGGATGAGGCTTTTATCCGCCCGCTCCCCCAGGGCCAGGGAGATACCGCCCATGATGACGGATTTGCCGGCGCCGGTTTCGCCGGTGATGCCCAGGAAACCCGCGTGGGGTTCCCAGCTGAGTTCATCCACTAGGGCCAGATTCCGTATCTTGAGCAGGGTGAGCATAAATTGTCGTTGCGTTCTGGGGCAGATTATGCCATAATGCGCGCGGAAATCAAGGATTGAGTTAAGGGGTATGTGGCGTATACTTACAATATCATCTCAGGACGAATCGCGTAATGCATTGATAGATTTTTGGCGAGGTTCTGCTATGCTCTGCGTTATGTTGCAGCATAACAGGGGGTTGCCCACAGATGTTATCAATTTTCTGCTGGCTTTTCATATGCCTGCTTTCTTTGTGCTTTCTGGGTATATGTTATCTTTTGCCTCTTCAGTAAACAGATATGCCGTAAAGGATTATATTCTCAAAAGGTTTATCCAGCTGATGATTCCGTATTTCTTGTTTGAAATCGTCTATTTGCTGTCGCACTTGGTTTATTATGGAGAGGGGGTAGATGTCGTCACAACGTGCTGCAGCATAATTGCCTGTATGAATCTGGATGGTGCATGTGGTTACCGGGCATGGTTCTTTCCCTGCCTATTTATTTCAGATGTAGCCATTTTCATGTTGTTAAAGAGATGTGATAAAAAGTATGTGCTTGCTGCTTTTGCGTGTGCTTGCTTTTATGTGTCGTGGCTAATCACTTGCAACAATGTGGGGGCATTGCCTTTAGCTCTGGATATTTCCTTCATGGCCATTCCGTTTATGATTGCCGGATATCTTGGAGCGCCGGTGCTTGCTTTCGTTAAGAATAATGCTCGTCAATCTGGTTGGTATTATTTTTTTGGGGCAATTATATTGGCTGGTGTATGTTATGCGTGCAGTTCGCGCAATGCACCGTTTCTGATGTTTAATAATACGTATGGCCATTATGGGTTGTCTATCGTTGCTGCTGTATGTGGCTGCGGATTCCTTTTTCTGATAGCAAGCGCAGTTTATAGTGCTATTCCTAAGTTAAGAACGCTAATTACATGGTGCGGCAGAAATACACTTTGCCTGTATCCTCTTCACTGTCTTGTCTTGAATGTCCTGTTTGCGGTGGGGGCTATTGTTGATATGTCTGCTGCGGTGAGAGGGCTCATCATGTTCATAGTCTGTATTCCTCTGGCTAATTTTATCACTGTTTACTTGCCAATTATGGCTGGTCGCGGTTTTAAACGCAAAGCCCGGGCATGATAAGCATAAATACGATTTATAAGTTTGCGCGGCGTGTCAGCTTGTTATACAACGCGCGGAAATCAAAACCAAAAACCGATGCTGAACGTACTTTTCCTTGGCAGCGGCACCTCCACCGGGGTGCCTGTGATTGGCTGCGACTGTGAGGTCTGCCGCTCCACCGACCCGCGCAACAAGCGCTGGCGTTCATCGGTGCTGGTGCGTTCGGCCACCACCACGCTGCTGGTGGACTCCTGCCCGGATCTGCGGGCGCAGGCGCTGCGCCACCATCTGACGGCGATAGATGCGGTGCTCTACACCCATGAGCACCTGGATCACACGGCCGGTTTTGATGAGATGCGTGCTTTCTGCTGGCGGCGCACCGGGCGGCTGCCGCTTTATGCGGGCACCAGCTGCCTGGCGCACCTGAAGCGCATGTTCGGCTGGGCTTTCGATGAGCGCAACACCTACCAGGGGTATATCCGCCCCGCTGCGCATGACCACGCCGGGCAGCCCTTTACCGTGGGGGATATTGAAGTGACCCCCGTGCCGGTGCTTCACGCCACGGTGGAGACCTTCGGCTACGTTTTCCGGAGCGGCGGCTCCAGTTTTGGTTATGTGCCTGATATCCAGGAGCTCCCGGAGTCATCTGTGCCGCTGCTTGCCGGGCTGGATGCTCTGGCCATGGATGGCCTGCGCTACCGCCCGCACCGCACCCATTTCTGCGTGGATGATTCCGTGCGGATGATGCAGCAACTTGCACCGAAACGCGGCTACCTCACCCATGTGGGGCACGAGGTGGAGTATAACTCCCTCTGCCGTTATCTGCCGGAGTTCATGGAGCCTGCTTATGACGGCATGGTGCTGAATCTGAGTTGATCCTGCTCTTCTGTGTCAATGCAGGCGGCCGGGTTGAAATCCCGCCCTTCGCCCACATGCACATAGCCCAGCTGGTTGCTCAGGCAGAGGGTGCGGCCGATGCGGGTGCAGATATTGCGGTGGGAGTGCCCGTAAATCCAGTAATCTGCCCCGCAGGTGGATACAAAGCCGGTGAGGTCGGAGACATAGGCCCCGTTTAACCGGCTGCCGGTGAACTGCGCATCCAGCAGCTGCGGGCTGGGCAGGTGGTGCGTGACCACGATTTTGTGCTTTGCGGTGCTGGTCTCCAGGGCCTGTCGGATGAACGCTGCGCAGCGGTCGTGTTCGCGGTTGAAATCGGCCGGCATGAGCGCATCTCCCGCATACGCGATTCGTGCAAAATCTGCCACCCTCTCGGCGCAGATGATTTCGTTTTCCGGGGGGATGTGGCTCCACAGGGTGGAGAGGATGATGTCTGTTTCCGCTATGTTGACCACGGCATTGTACATCCGGCGGACATTGGGGCGGATGAATTCGCAGTGCCCGTCTTTCAGTGTGGACAGGTCGTACCCTTTGTAAAACTCATGATTGCCCGGGCAGAGCAGGACCTCGCGGTAGTGCCCGGCGGCCCAATCCCAGAAGGGGTGGCGCAGGTGGGCTTCGGAACCCATGTAGGCTATATCCCCCGCAAGCACAAGAATTTCTCCGCTCACAGTGAGCGGGTTTTCGAGCAGATGCAAGGTGTTGCTCTTGAATTCAAGGTGCAGGTCGGAGGCGTATTGTATTTTCATGTGCGTGTCATGGTATGCAGGCGCGCAGGAACTGGTCTTTTATGCGGAGAAATACGCTTTTCCTTGATATTTTTTTCTGGTGTGCTAATATACACAGCATGCCCACCCTGAAGCAGCTTGCGGTTGAAACCCTCACCCACCTGGTGGAGGGCGGGCAGGAGCGTATGGCGGTGGATGATGAGGCCCGTGGTATCCTGCGCCAGTGGATGCTGGAGGCCCGGCGCGGGGCCGCGCCCCCTGCTGCTGCTCCGGCGGTGGCGGCGCCTTCTGCCCCACCCGCAGAGCCGGAAATGAGCGTGGAGGAAAAACTGGCTTACCTGCGGCAGCGCGCTGCGGATTGGAAACCGGCGAAGCGCCTGGGCACCCTGCGCGAGACGATGGTTTTTGCCGTGGGCAACCCGCGGGCGCGGCTCATGCTGGTGGGCGAGGCCCCCGGTTATGAGGAAGAACGCCAGGGGGAGCCCTTTGTGGGGCCGGCTGGGCAGTTGCTGACGAAAATTCTGGGTGCTATGGGCTTGAAACGCAGCGATGTGTACATCTCCAACGTCTGCAAGTTCCGCCCATCCATGGGCGAGAACCAGGGCACGGCCAACCGCGCCCCCGGGCCGGAGGAGCTGGCCGCATGTTCTCCGCTCATCATGGCGGAGATACGCGCCATCCAACCCGCCTGCATTGTGTGCCTGGGGGGCAGCTCGGCCAAGGGCCTGCTGGGGGCTCAGCAGGGGGTGAGTGCCCTGCGGGGCCGCTGGTTTGAGTGCCAGGGCGTACCGGTGCGTGTGACTTATCACCCCAGTTACCTGCTGCGTAATGAGGGGCTTGCAGCCCGCCGCGCGCTGTGGGAGGATATGCTGGTGGTGATGCAGCAGCTGGGTATGCCCATTTCGGAAAAACAACAGAACTACTTCCGCTGATGCGTTTTCTTGCCATAGCTTTCGGGCTGTTGCTCCTGACCGGGTGCCACAATATCTACCAGCTGCGCCGCGCTGCGGTGAAGGGCGACCCCGAGGCTCAGTATGAATACGGCCGCCGCCTGCTCACCGGCCAGAAAGGGGCTATCCATTCTTCCCGCCTGGCCTTCAAGTGGTTTTCAAGAGCGGCAGAAAACCGCCACCCCAAGGCTATGGCTGCCATGGGCTTGTGCTATGAACGGGGCCTGGGGGTGCAGAAATCGCTCCCCAAGGCTCGTAAATGGTATGCTTCGGCAGTGGATGAGGGAAACGACGATGCCTGCCAGACGCTGGTGCAGATGGAAGCCCGCGCAGGCAACCTGAGCGGGGCATTGCACTGGCTGGAGCGCATGGCTGATGACGATTCCATTCCCGCGCAGCTGATACTGGCGCACATGCACCTGAATGGCACCGCAAAGAACGCCAGCGCGGCAGAGGGTATCCGCTATCTGCGCTATGCTGCCATGCAGGGCAATGGCGAGGCCTGCCTCATGCTCAGCACCTGCTACGCTACCGGCAAGGGAGTCCCGAAGAATGAGGAGTTGATGATGGGCTGGCTGCTGAATGCTGCAGAAGCCGGAAATGAAACGGCCCAGGCCCTGCTCCAGCAGGCAGAAGAGAAGAAGAAATAGCCCCGGGGCTCTATTGCCTGGTTCTTTCTTGTTGCATTTATAAAACAATCTGGTACAATACCCGCACAAAACATATGGCCAGTTACTCTCATTCACCCATAAAAGTGCGCACCACGGCCTCCCGCGGCGAGCACGATGGTATTCTCTTTTATATCCTGCCGCCCTTGCTGCTGGGTGCCGTGTTTGCGTTCTGCTCCATGGCGAGCAGTGGCGAGGCCGATGCCCCCGAGGCTCCTGCGGCAGAAGAGATTGTGGCTGAAGAAGAGTAAAGATTCATTATCTCCTTATTGACATGAGCGAAGGTACACCTATTACCATGACCGGGCAGGGCCTCAACGTGCCCGATTTCCCCATTATCCCCCACATTATCGGCGATGGCTCCGGCCCGGATATCTGGCGCGCTGCGCAGCGCGTGATTGATGGTGCCGTGAAAGCCGCCTACGGCGATTCCCGCGCCCTGGTGTGGAAAGAAGTGCTTGCCGGTCAGAAGGCCTTTGACACGGTGGGCAGCTGGCTGCCGAACGAGACCATGGAGGCTTTCCGCACGCTGCTGGTGGGTATCAAGGGGCCGCTGACTACCCCTGTGGGCAAGGGTATCCGCTCGCTGAACGTGGCGCTGCGCCAGGGACTCGATCTCTACTGCTGCGTGCGTCCGGTGCGTTATTTCAAGGGGATTGAAACACCGGTGAAATCCCCCGAGAAGGTGGATATGGTCATCTTCCGCGAGAATACGGAGGATATCTACGCCGGTATTGAGTTCGAAAGCGGCTCAGCCGAGGCGGAGAAGTTCTTTGACTGGCTTTCCCTGGAGTTCCCGCAGCGCGCGAACAAGGTTCGCTTCCCCCAGACCTCCGGCTTCGGCATCAAGCCGGTGTCCAGGGAGGGTACGGAGCGCCTGGTGCGCTCGGCCATTCAGTATGCCATTGCGGAGAAGCGCCCCTATGTGACCCTGGTGCACAAGGGAAATATCATGAAGTTTACGGAGGGCGGCTTCCGTGATTGGGGCTACGACCTGGCCCGCCGGGAATTCGGCGCTGAGCTGATAGGCGATGGCCCGTGGTGCAGATTGCCCAACGGTATCATCATCAAGGATTGCATCTGCGATGCCTTCCTGCAGGAAATCCTCATCCACCCGCAGGAGCACTCTGTGGTGGCCACGCTGAACCTGAACGGCGACTACTGCTCCGATGCGCTGGCTGCCCAGGTGGGTGGTATCGGCATTGCCCCCGGGGCCAATATCAACTACCGCACGGGTCACGCCGTGTTCGAGGCAACGCATGGCACGGCGCCCAAGCTGGCCGGGCTGGACAAGGTGAACCCCTGTTCCTTCCTGCTTTCGGCTGAGATGATGCTGCGCTACATGGGCTGGTCGGAAGCGGCTGACCGCATCGTGACGGCCATTGAGGGCGCCATCGCGGATAAGACGGTGACTGCCGACCTGGCTGAGATGATTCCCGGCAGCACAGCGGTGAGCACCACAGCCTTTGGTGATGCGCTGCTGGCCCATATCAAGTAAGTTATGCCGGATCCTGCATACGTTCACGCTGCGTTTTCTGCCATAGCAGAGCGCTACGTGACTGCCAATCATATTCTGTCCCTGGGCACAGATATCATGTGGCGTGCCCGCGTGGTGCAGATGGTGGCAGAGTGGAAACCGGCTAATCTGCTCGATATTGCCACCGGCACGGGGGATCTGGCCCTGGCTGTCCAGAAGGCTCTGCCGGAAATCGATGTGCTGGGCACGGATTTCTGCCGCCCCATGCTGGACGTGGCGGTGCGCCGCGGGCTTTCCCGGGTGCTGGAGGCAGATGCAATGAACCTGCCGCTGGAAGATGCTTCGTTCGACGCCGCCACGGTTGCTTTCGGATTGCGCAATATGGCCGACTATGGCAAGGCGCTGAGAGAGTTCCGCCGTGTGCTGAAGCCGGGTGGTCACCTGCTGGTGCTGGATTTCAGCATGCCGGAGAATATCTTTGCCGCGCCGTACCGCCTCTATCTGCACCATGTGCTCCCCCGTATTGCCGGGCTTGTCACAGGAAACTCGGATGCTTATGCTTACCTGGGGGATAGTATCGAGGCCTTCCCCCGGGGGGCTGCTTTCCGCCAGCTGCTGCTCGATTCCGGATTTAAAAATCCGACTTCGCTGCCGCTCTGCATGGGAATTGCTTCCATCTATACCGCTGAGGTGTAAAAAAATCCGTATCTGACAAATTTTCAGGTGGACAAAGGCGGTGCAACGATGTACCATAGGTACAGCGCCGGAGCTGGCGTGTGTGATTTTCTATAAAACCCTTACTGAGAAAAGTTTATGTTTAAATACAAGCAGAAGCCCGATGGATCCCCTGTTTCCGGTTCCCCTTATGCGGAGAACGATGTGCCCGCCGAGTGGGCAACCCCTAGTGTGCCCGCTCCCGCGCCGGCGCCTATAAATGATAGTTATTTCGATAATGGAGTGAATCCGGCCAACTCTCCTTTTGAGATGGGCATGGGGGCAAGCGCTCCTGCAGCCACTCGCAACGTGCTGAACTACGACGTCTCCGTGGTGGGTACCCTGCGTTTCACTGATGATTTGTTGGTGGATGGTTCCGTCGAAGGTGAAATTACGTCTGACGGCGAGCTGACAGTGGGTGCCAATGCCAGCATTCAGGCCGGTGAGAAGAACAAGGTGGCGGTGCGCACACAGAGCGCCATTATTCACGGCAAAGTGGTGGGCGATATTGTGGTGACTGACCGTGTGGTGCTTGCTTCTACTGCTGAACTGGTGGGGGATGTGACCGCATCCAAGATTTCCATTGAGGAAGGGGCTGTGTTTGTGGGTATGTGCCGTGTGGGTAATCCCGCCGTGGCACCCATGCCTGCTGCCCCCGCTCCTTCCAAAAAGTCAGCCGGGCGTGCCCCCAAGAACGCCGATGGCAATCTGCTTGGCTGAGCAGGAATAGTTTATAGCCATGCCGGAGTTCAGGCCAGAACCACTGATTGTTCACACCGGCTCCGGCTTATTGCCCGAAGGTGAGCGCGACCGCCGAGCCGCGCTCACCTCGTTTCGTGCAGATGAATCCCGGGTGCAGGTGCCGATGCGCGAGGTCGTGTGCTATGAGTGCGGCCGCAGCTGCCAGGTGCCGGCGGCTGCTTTGTCGTCCAACTGCATCCATTGCCATGCCCACCTGAACATGGCGGACGTGGAAATCAGGCCAGGCTCCCGTCGTTTGACGGTGCGTACTTTGGGAAACGTACATGTGCAGGCCGGAGCCGTGTTGTCGAACTTGTCGATAGTGTGCAGGGATATGGTCGTAAATGGTCGTGTCTCCGGCTCGTTTCGTTGTTCTGGAACGTTGACTTTCAATGTGTCGACCGTGGTGGATGGCACCATCAACGTTGACAAGCTGGTGGTAAGCAAGGGAACAGAAGTTGAGCTGCTTGTAGGTGCTGCTGCGGAGACGGTGGCTTTGTACGGCAAGCTGAAAGGTCGCTTGCAGTGCAAGGGGGGACTGCATGTATACAGCAGTGGCTCCTATGAGGGCGTGTGCAAGGCGGCAGATGTGGTAGTAGACCCCGGTGGTGGTTTCGATGACCGGAGCCGGTTCTGAACGCTGATTTTAATCCATGGATATCCGCATCACAGGCGCCAGCCAGAACACCCTGCGGCATATCAACCTGAATCTGCCGGCGGGGAAGCTTATTGCGCTCATGGGCCCCAGTGGTTCCGGCAAAAGCACGCTGGCTTACGATACGCTTTTTGCGGAGTCCCGCCGGCGCTTTCTGGATTGCCTTTCTGCCGGGGCCCGGCGTCTGCTGGCCCGTCCGGAGAAACCGCGGGTGGAGAGCATCGAGGGCCTGCCGCCGGCCCTTTGCCTGGAGCAGCACCAGCCCGGCGGCCAGTCGCGCACTGTGCTGGGCTCCCTTACCGAGACTCTCGATTATCTGCGCATTCTGTACGCTGCCATCGGCGTGCCGCACGACCCGGTCACGGGTGCGCGGCTCACGCGCCTGAGCCCGGAGGAAATCTGCACCGCGCTGCTGGCGCTGCCGGAAAACACGCGCCTCACCCTGCTGGCGCCGCTTTCATCTGCGTTCGGTCAGAACCCGGAGAGCGATATCCTGATGCTTCGCAAGCAGGGCTATCTGCGCGTGCGCGTGGCCGGCGAAATCCTGGAGCTTGACGACCTGGAAGCAGCTCCGCCCGCCGGGGGACAGGTGTGCGAACTGGTGGTGGACCGCATTGTGCTGCGGGAGGGGGTGGAGTCCCGCGTGGCAGATTCGGTGCAGGCGGCCTTGCGGCTCTGGCCGGATGAAGTGCGCGCCCTGGTGCAGCCGCGCGGTGGCGAGCCGGAGCTGCTGAGCTTCCATACCCGCTACCGCAACTTAGAGACCGGATTCACGCTGCCGGATCTGACGCCGGGGTTCTTCTCTCACTATTCCTCCCACGGTGCCTGCCCGGAGTGCAACGGCCTGGGCACTGTGGAAGCCGCTAAAGGTGAGTTGAACATCTGCCCGGCATGCCGTGGCATGCGCCTGAATCCCACAGCGCTGGCGGTGACTCTCGATTTTGCCGGTCAGGAGCTGAGCCTGGGCGCTTTCTGCGAACTTCCGGTGCAGGAGAATCGGGCTTTGCTGGAGCAACTGGCGATTCCTCCGGCTTATCGGGAGGCCTTGCAGCCGGCCATCGGCAGCCTGCGGCAGCGGCTGGATTGTCTGTTGGAGCTGGGCCTGGGCTACCTGACTTTGTCCCGGGCGGCCAATACCCTTTCCGGCGGTGAGTTGCAGCGTGCCCGCCTGGCGGGGCAGATTGGCGGGGGCCTTTCCGGCGTGCTCTATATTCTGGATGAGCCGACCATCGGTCTGCACCCTGCCGAGACAGAGCGCCTGATTACCGCCTTGCACCGCTTGCGCGATAAGGGGAACACCATCCTGGTGGTGGAGCATGACCCGCAGCTGCTGCGCGCCTGCGACTGGCTGGTGGAGATGGGGCCCGGCAGCGGCCCTGCCGGCGGCGAGGTGCTGGCTGCGGGGACGTACGATGATTTTCTGAAGAATCCGGATTCTCCCACCGGTGCCTGGCTGAGCGGGCGGCGGGTGCTCCCGGCGGTGGAATCCCGCCACCTGGCTGCTTGCAAGTGGCTGACCCTGCGGCACGCGAATGCCCGTAACCTGCAGGACGTGGAGTTCCGCTTCCCTCTGGGGGCGTTCACCTGCCTTTCCGGCCCGGGCGGCTCAGGCAAGAGCACGCTGGTGCACGAGTGCCTGCTGCCTGCGTTCAAAGCCGGCCAGGTGGAAGGCGCCGAGCCTGTTTCCCGCACCGTGCTGGTAGACCAGAGCCCGCTGGGCAGTTCCCCACGCTCTACGCCTGCCACAGCTACCGGGCTGCTGGATGCTCTGCGCCCGCTGTATGCCGCGCTGCCGCTTTCCCGCCAGCGTGGCTATACTGCTGCCCGCTTCTCGCTGAATACCCGCGGTGGCCGCTGCGAGCGCTGCGGTGGCACCGGCCGCCTGCAGGTGGATATGAACTTCCTGGCCGATTTGTATACTGAGTGCGATGCCTGCCACGGCGCCCGCTATAACCGCGAAACGCTGGAAGTGACCTGGCGCGGCAAGTCCATTGCCCAGGCGCTGGCGCAGACGGTGGATGAGGCTGTGGAGTTCTTTGCGCCCGTGCCGCAGGCTGCCGCCATCCTGAAAGCCCTGCAGGAGCTGGGGCTGGGCTACCTGCCGCTGGACCGCCCGGTGACCACGCTTTCCGGGGGCGAATCCCAGCGCGTGAAACTGGCCACCTATCTGGCCAAGGCTGCACCGAAGCGGGGCAGTCGCCCGGGCGAGCACCTGCTGCTGGTGCTGGATGAACCCAGCACCGGGCTTCATTTTGCTGAGCTCGAGATGCTGCTGCGGGCCATATACCGCCTGCGTGCGGCGGGGCACACCATCCTCTGCATTGAGCACAATCAGGGTATCCTCTCCCGCGCGGATTACCTGGTCGAGCTTGGCCCCGGCAGCGGCGCCGAGGGTGGCCGAATCACCTACGCCGGTGAGCCGGTTTAGGCTCTGTGTGCTTTGCCGCAGCTGCCGGTGATGCGGAGCCGGATGACGCCCGTGGCCTGCACCGCGCGGGCGATGTACTGCTCTCCCCGGTGAGCTTCCTGCGGGGTGAGCTTCTGAATCAGCAGCCTCAGGGCGTGAATCTTTTCCTCTTCATCTGTTACTACCTGCGCTTCACCGTGCACCAGCACGCTTGCATAAGCTGTGGAAAACTTTTCCGGCAGGATGCAGTTCGCGCCGGTGATGACGAAGGTCACCCTGGAGGAATGGGCCAGGCAGTCGAGCTTGTGACCCAGCGGGGCACAGTGCATGTAGAGACACTCGCCGCCGTCCCAGACGTAATTGAGGGGGATGCCGTAGCCTCCTCCACCGATTTCCTGCATGCAGAGGGTGCCGTATTCGCTGTTTTGCAGCAGCTCGCAGGCTTCTTCCCGGGGCAGGGCCCGGTCCTGCCGGCGCAATACTGAAGTATCGTATTTCATATCATGAATCATTTTCCGCCGTAGTGGCGCAGATACAGCATGAGTTTCGTATGCCGGAACCCTCTTTCTTTCAGGTATTCCAGCGGAGTCTGCCCCTGTGCATTCAGGGAGTTTGGGTTGGCTCCGTTTTTGAGTAATTCGAGGCCGATGCGGTAGTTGTTGTCGTATACCGCCTGCCAGATGGGTGCAAGCCCGGCCTTGGTTTCAAGGGAGGGATTCGCTCCATATGTTATCAGGCGTGAGACGATGACCTCGCTTCCCTGGCCGGTGGCAATCTGAAGCGGGGTGAACCCGTGGTGCAGGGCGTTCGGGTCTGCCCCTTTGTTCAACAGGCTGGTGGCGGTTTGTTCGATTTCTTCCCGCTTATCTGGGCTGCTGGCCTTGTATTGCTGCAGAAGGATGCCCAGCGGGGTCTCGTTGATGTGTTCCCGCTTATTCGGGTCGGCTCCTCGCTCCATGGCGCTGCGGAGGGCTTCAAGGTCGCCCGTTGCTGCGGCTGCGACCAATTCCTGCTGCGGTGATTGCAGGCTCCGGCAGCCGCCTGGCAGCAGAAGCAGAGCAAGAAACAGGAGAACTGGGCGGTGGAGTATCACTTCCCTATGCTAGCAGAGGATTCGCGGACTGGCAAGCTTGCTTTTCCGCAATTCAGGGTTGAATTTGCGGGAATGAGTCGCTATAATGCCGCCGCTTTATGAATTTTGATGTCATTGAACGCAAGATGCAGGGCGTGGGGCTTTCCCGCGCGGCGATAGAGGCTTTCCGCCACAGCGTCGGGGTGCTTAGCTCCGACCAGTCCATGATGATTCCTGAGACGGAGATTGAGCCCGCTCGTGATGTGGCTGATTGGACTGAGCTGGTGAGTGCTACCCCGGAGGCAGATGCTGCCTTGCTGGCCCAGGCGGTGCTGGTTAAGCTGAATGGCGGCCTGGGTACCGGCATGGGGCTGCAGAAGGCCAAGAGCCTGCTGGAAATCAAGCCCGGCGTGACCTTTCTGGATACTATCGTGCGGCAGGTGCAGAGCTTGCGCGAAAAAGCGCAGTACCCGGTGAGCATGCTGCTCATGAACTCGTTTTCCACCAGTGAGGATACCATGGCCCACCTGGCTCAGTATGCGGATTTTGCGGATGCGACGCAGGTGGAGATGCTGCAGAACCGCGTGCCCAAGCTGGCAACGGATACGCTGGAGCCGGTGAGTTTCCCGGCTAACCCGGAACTGGAGTGGTGTCCGCCCGGTCATGGCGATATCTACCCCGCTCTGGTGGGCAGTGGCTGGCTGGATAAGTTGCTCGCCGCCGGCGTGCGGTATGCTTTCGTTTCCAATTCAGATAATCTGGGGGCCCAGCTGGATACCCGCTTCCTGCGCTGGTTTGCAGAGAGCGGAGCCCCTTTTGTGATGGAGGTGACCCGCCGCACCGAGGCTGATAAGAAGGGCGGCCACCTGGCTACCCGAAAGGCCGATGGTCAGCCCATCCTGCGAGAGGTGGCTCAGTGCCCGGATGCGGATGTGCCGGAGTTCCAGGATATTGAAAAACACCGCTATTTCAACACGAATAACCTCTGGATTCGTCTGGATGCGCTCAAGGAGGTGCTGGAGGCTAACGGCGGGGTGCTGCCCCTGCCGGTCATCTGCAACAAGAAGACCGTGGACCCGCGCGATGCTGCTACCCAGCCCGTCTACCAGCTGGAAACGGCTATGGGCGCGGCCCTGCAATGCTTCCCCGGCGCCCGCGCTGTGTGCGTGCCTCGCTCCCGCTTCTTCCCGGTCAAGACCTGCTCAGATTTGCTCCTGTTGCGCTCGGATGCCGTGGAGATTGACGCCGCCGGTGCCATGAAACTGGCCCCTGAGTGCAACGGCGTGGCCCCTGTGGTGCTGCTGGATGGCAAGCTGTACAAGCTCGTTGAATCGCTGGACTCCCTCGGCTTGCCCTCCCTGAAGCATGCGAGCAAGCTGGTGGTCTCCAAGCTTCACACCTTCGCTCCCGGCGAGGCTCTGAGCGGTGAGGTGCTGATTTGAGAATATTTGTACAAGAAAAAATCGCAACCATGAGAAATGGTTGCGTTTTTTTTCATGAGACAAAGGAAGCGAAACTGGTCACAGTTTGATGGCTCCTCCTGTTATGCCGTATTTTTGCCGCCAGTGCTCCATCCGAAGTTCTTTGATGCCTTTCCTGGCTTTTTTGTATATATCGAGATACTCGCTGCGACATAAAGCCCGGTAACATGAGATTTTTCTTCTGAGTGCCCTTGACAGATTAAAACGGTAATCTGCTAGTTTATAGGATGCTGATGTGCTTTTCCAGGAACCAGAAAATAAATCTACAATAAAAGATTTCCCTGGAAGGAGAGCAGGGTGGCAGAAGTACTCTTTAGGAAAGATTGTGAGTTTATCCTTTTCTGATTGAAAGAATTTTCCATTTAGCAGAAAATCTGCTACGTTGTTGTTTATGCAATCCGTCAGAATAGTGTTGTTAACCGCAAAAAATCCCGGATTGATATCGTTGTAATATTCAATCATTTTGGCTACCAGCGGGTGCCCTGGTGGTGAGTACATAAAGCCGCCAGAAAGAGCACAATCGTACATGTAGCCCATTATTAAGTGATCTGATGGAGCCGGTATTTTATCCAATGGCTTTTGAATTACAACATCGCAATCGAGGTAAAACCCGCCGTGTTCATATAATTTGAGCAGTTGAACCACATCGGATGCAAATGCCCATCGTTTACTGCTGGCCGCTTGCTGCCAATATCGGTGTTCTGGATATGATGCGTTGCTGTCGTTCCATTCGAAGAACTCATAATCCGGACACGTCAGTTGCCAGGATTGCACATGTGCCTGAACGTGTGCTGGTATTTCTGAGCCAAGCCAGCAATAATGGATTTTTTTTATCACGCCGGCACTATAGCAGATTCTGTTATGTGGGGCAAGCGTTAATTGCTGTTTCCCTGTGTCCGCCTTCAGCCCTGGATTTACTGATGATTTAAATATCCCATATCGGGATTGCAGGACATGAATTCTGCGTTGATTCTCGTCGAGTCGGAATGTTCCCTTATGTGTGCTGTATTCGTTAGTGTTCTTTTTGCGCTAAGTGTCGGGCATCGTCTAAAGCATATTTTTTTTGCCAATACTCAATACCTAGTTTATTTCTTTTACTTACGTCTTTTTGTACATATTTTGCAAATAGCGCTTTAATTGCAATCATGAACATTTCGAAACGTATGGACAGCGCGCTTTTCCCACCTATGCGTATCAACCGTGTTGCGTCAGAAACCTTCAGTGGGTCTTTTTCAAAAGTGGTAGGGTTCTTTTCCATTACTGGTTTCAAGAATTCCTTGAGCATCTGGAGCGGGTTCAGCTCCATTCCATTACGCAGAGGATTTGCCGCAAGCATTGCCATATAGGCATCATCATCTTCGTCTAATTCCTTAATCCGGGTAATCAACGATTCGAAATCCGGATAATCATTAGCACAAATCATTGATTCTTTTGGAAAAGGTGCCACGTCACCTTCACTGCCAAAATAAATCGGAACAGTGTTAGAAAGATAGGCATCCATTAATTTCTCCGTGATATAGCCAGGAATGGAGCTGTTTTCAAACGCGATATTAAATTTGTATTGAGAAAGAAACTTCAGTTTACTGGAGTTCCAATTTGCCGCATCTCCACGTTTTGCGAGTTCAGGGGCATCCATGTTATGTAAAACATTTCCAGGGCAGTCGACGTGTTTATATTTCATGAGGGCCTGGCAGAAATCTTTTCGTAGAATGGAGCCGGCCCCAATGCCGCACTGTGAATAGATGAAGGAACAGAACTTGCGATGGCTGAGGCTCTTGTCGAGCTCCGGTAAAGCCGGTATTTCCCTGTTCATGTACGTGCTGTAGCATGGTGGAAACCATAAATATCTATTCCCACATTCTATCCGTACACAGCCGACAGCATAATCACATTGATTGAAATCAGGAAATACATTTTCATCGCAGATAAAAATTTTTACTGCGGTTTTGTATTTTAAATGTGCTGCTCCAAAGCATGAGTAGAGAATGTAGTCGGGCTTGCTGTTGTCTTCTTCGATATCGCAGAACGTTTCAATGCCTTTGATAAGGAAATTGTGCTTTCTCGATGTCCCGAAATCTACTACCGCTGCTTTGATTTTCATGGCGTACCAGTGGGGGGTAAACTTAAGCTGCTTTTATCTTTATTTGACCCGGACTTGTATATCGCATTCACAATGCTGATGCAAGCAAATAATTCGTAAAAGATTAAAATTTATAAGTTAGGGAATTATCATAAATGTCAACCATGGAGGATGATAGATACTTATTCACGCCTAACAGCCAGCGTTTAGATGCAAAGATAATGTTTCTGCATTACCAATGCGATAACCTGATCCCGAAGTTATATGTATGATGAACAAATTGGGAATGAGTATGGTATTGACCTGCTATAACAGGTCGGAATACATCAAGGAGGCTATTCTGTCTGTATTTGCCCAGGATTACGATGGCCCAAGGCAGCTGGTTATCGTAGATGATGCATCCACGGATGATAGCGGCCGTATTATTGAAGAAACCGTGCAGGAATACGGTGCTGGCTGGGACGTTGAAATTGTGAGGCTGAAGCAGAATCCTGGTGTTGCGGGAGCTACAGATGCAGGTTGGGCTAAGGCAAAGCACGATTGGATTTTGATGGTGGATGGAGATGATGTGCAGATGCCGGAAAGATGCCGTCTGTTAGCTGAGGCTGTTCACAAACATCCGGATGTTATTCAGGTTTCATTCGCTATGAAGTGTATTGACGAGCAGGGTCATGAATTTAATACGCTTTCGTATGGTGTGATGCGTTACGATTGAAGTCCGAACGAGTTGTATATCGGAACACCAGCTGAAAATAAGGAAAACCTTTTCGGGAGTAATTCTGGCAGAATCCGGTGTGTGGGGGGCAGCATTTAGCCGTATAGTGAAGGATGCTTGGGGACCGCTTTGTCAGGATGAGACTGAAAATCTTCGCTTTGAACAAGATCCGACCTTGGCATTTCGTGCTGCATTGATGGGACCTGTATTGGGGTGGAGTAATATTGGCTTGGCGTATCGCATGCATAGTTCCAATTTATCAAATTTCAGATTGATGCCTGGTGTGGCGGGAATTATGCAATTCGAACGGCATCAGGAAAAATATCAGTCATTTCATGCAGCTTCTGTAGTATGCATGTTGCGAGATTTGGAACGTGCTCGCCGTGACTCGAATCTGACCAATTGGCCACCGGATTTGCTGGAAGACGCCAAGATAAAACTGGAGATGGAATTATCGGGTTGCCAGTTGAGGAGCATGTGGTGGAGCGTTTCGTACTTCGAGCGGATTTGTCGCGTCTTGAGAAATTGGCGCAGATTTCGACAGTCAGGCACTTCATTGCTACGCCTCTTGCCATTCAGGCTATTTTGCTTGTTGAAATATTGGCGTAAGCGTTGAGCGAAGAGAAGATGTGATTTATTTCAGAAACAGACAGGGACGCTTCTGGAGTGAAGCGTCCCTGTTTTTTATTTGTTCTGGTAGCGGTAGTAGAGCCAGTCTGCCAGCTTGTGGCTGCACCATGCCCATAGCGCAAGCAGAAGAGTACCGCGGACCTTGCGTCTGCCGCTTCCTATGAGCCAATCGGGCAGCTCAAGGCCGGATAGCTCGAGAAACACACACAACGCGATGAGCCCACCACCGAATATCGCGGTGGTCAGAATTCCGGTATACCGCGTTTCCCTGTCATTGAAAAGGAAGAGCAGGGCAGCAAGAAGCAATGTCACGCAGATGAGAACCGCGATGATGCCTCCGAATTGTGTTTCTGTGAAAATCTCCTGCATGATGGATTAATCCACCAGGTCTTCGGCCGGGGCGGCACTGGCGTACCACGCCTCCGGGATGCGCTGGGGGCGGCCCTGCGGCATCTGCACCAGGGCGAGGCACTGGCGCACCTTCACGCAGACCTGCTGCGCGTCGTCGCGTCGGATTTCAAACACGCACCAGAAGCGGGATTTCTCCACCTTTTCAATCCAGGCATGAATCTGAATCTTATCGCCCATGAAGGCGGGGCGCTTGTAGTGCACCTCGTGGCTTACCAGCACCAGGTGGCGGTTCTCCTTGATGAGGCCGATGAAGTCGATACCCAGCTCGGGAGCCATCTTGGTGCGGCATTCCTCCACCCAGCGCAGGTAGGCCAGGTTGTGCACCACGCCGCCGCAGTCGGTGTCGTAGTACATCACATCGTAGTTCAGGATAAATTGAGGGTTCTTCATAATAACATTCTGAGAAAAAGGGCAGGGGGTGCAAGCGCACCTCCTGCCCGGGGCAAATGGTGATTGAGGTGCTTTACTTGGACTTGAGGAAATCCTCCACAGCGGAGGTGATCTCCTTCATGTCGTCCATCTGGAGCTCGCCCATGTGGGCAATGCGGAAGGTCTTGTCCTTCAGGCCGCCGTAGCCGTTGCCCAGCTGCAGGTTGCGGGGGGCCAGGAAGGCGTTCAGCTCGGGGATGGAAATCATCTGGTCGCTGCCCTTGGGGCGGGAGTCGATGACCGTGAGGGTCTTGGAGAGGTACTTGCGGTTCGGGTACACGGCGAAGTGCTCATCGGCCCAGGCGCGGGTGTAGGCGGCGAGTTCCTCGTGGCGGGCAAAGCGGTTCTCGATGCCTTCTTCGTTCACAATGTGCTGGAGCTGCTTGTCCAGGGCATACATGAGGGAGAGGCAGGGGGTGGAGGTGTACTGGTAGTTCTTTTTGTCGATGAAGTCCCAGATGGTGCGCAGGTCGAAGTACAGGCCGCGGTTTTCCACCTCGGCGGTGCGGTCGTAGGCCTTCTTGCTCATGGCGCAGATAGCCAGGCCGGGGGGCAGGGCCAGCGCCTTCTGGGTGGAGGTGATGAGCACGTCGATACCCAGCTTGTCGGTCTCAATCTTGGAGCCGGCGGCGGAGGAAACGGCATCCACACACCACACCACGTCCGGGTACTTCTTCATGACCTCGGCGATTTCTTCCACCGGGTTCTGGATACCGGAGGAGGTTTCGTTGTGGGTGACGGTGAGCAGGTCGTATTTGCCGGTGGAGAGGGCGGCATCCACCATCTCGGCGGTGGTGGGTTCGCCCATCACGCTGTCGAACTTATCAGCCGGGATACCGTTGGTCTTGGCCATCTTGTACCACTTGTCACCGAAGGCACCGATGGAGAACACGGCGGCGCGCTTGGCTGTGCAGGAGCGGATGGCGCCTTCCATGAGGCCGGAGCCGGAGGAGGTGGAAAGCAGGATGCGGTTTTCGGTGAAGAGCACCTTCTGCATATTATCGGAGATACGCTTCTGGATTTCGGAGGCCTTCTTGGAGCGGTGCGCTATCATCGGCAGACTCATCTCTTTGAGAATTTCCTCAGAAACAACGGTGGGACCGGGAATGAACAGTTTGATTGCCATAACAGGTGGGTATGAGATTGATTAACTCTTGCATTCTACCATGCACCCCATCAGAATGGCGAGCATAAAATGAGTGCGTGACAAAGAAGATTGTTGCATGTCCGGCTTTCCTGGTCTATACTGCCAGTATATGAAACTTTTAAGCCGTTTCGCTGTTCTGATGCTGGCTGTGCTGTCCGTCGGTGTGACCGAGGCTGCGCCCAAGGCCGGTGTGGTGAACCGCATTGCCGCTACTGTGAATGGACGCCCCATCACCTCCAGTGAGGTGCGTGCCCGCCTGGCTCCCTACTTCCGCGAGCTCATGATGCTTTACCCCCGCCAGGGCCCCCGCTTCAATTCTGAGCTGGTGGCGGCCAAGAAGGCCGTGCTCAATGATTTGATCGAACGCGAGCTGGTGCTGAGCGATTTTGAAACCAAGGGCTTCTCCATCAAGGAAGACCAGGTGGAGGATGAAATCAACCGCCGTATCCTCATGCAGTACAACGGTGACCGCAGCCAGTTCCTCGATAACCTGCGCAAGAGCGGTATGAACTACACCGAGTACCGCGATTCTGTGCGCAAGGAAATCACCGTTTCTGCCATGCGTGGCATGCGTTATGAGCGCGGTATCCCCCCCACCCCGGATGAAATCAGGGAGGAATACAGGGAAACGAGCTCCGAATACCGCGATATCATGAAGGATAAAATTACTTACAGCAAGATATTTATCCCTGCCATGGACCCGGATGACCCCATGACTACCCCGGAGGAACGTTACAAGTTCGCCATGCGCCTGCGCGAGGATATTGAGAAGGGGAACATCTCCTTTGCCGATGCCGCTAAGCAGTATTCCCGCGATGCTCAGGCGGAGAACGGTGGTAAGTGGCCGACTCTGCGCCGCGATGAACTGGCCGTGGAGTTTGCCAATGTGGTATTTGCCGCTGAACCCGGGCAGCTGGTCGGGCCGCTGCTGGACCCCGCCGGTTTCACCATTGTGAAGGTGCAGAGCAAGAACCTGGCTGCGGCTCCCTCCCTGGATAACCTGGAGATTAAGCAGAAGGTGGACGACGCCGTGCGCCGCAAGAAGAGCGAGCGCCGCTATCGACAGTGGGTTGACCGCCTGCGCGATAAGGCCGTGATCCGCACGTTTATCTGAGCCGGCTATCCGCTTTGTTTTGCAAATGAAACGCCACTGCTTACTGGGCAGTGGCGTTTCATTACGTTTGCGTCAGGTCTCAGGCATCCTGCGGGTGGGCCTCAATCCACTTGAATAAGCGTTGCAGCCGGCGCTTGACAATCATTCGCGACAACAGCGGAATCACTTTTTCCAGATGGAGGTAAACCCAGGGTTTGTAGTCATTGTAATACTTCAGGTCTACATACAGCAAGCGCTGCTTCCCGTTCTTGATCTGTACCAGGAAGTTGTTCGGGTTCATATCGTAGAAGGGAATCCCGTGCTCGATTACCAGTTTGCCGAAGATTGCCAGTTGTGCCAGTGTCCGCTTGTTGACCATTTTGTCCATGATACAATCGGTCAGCATGCGGGAGGGCGTGCCGTCATCATCCTTGATGATTTCGCAGACCAGCCCCGGCCCCAGGTTTGTTTCCACGAACTCTTCTTCGTAAACCGGCAGAAAATCCTTCAGGATGGGTTTGACTGCCTTGTAGGCGTCCAGATCCCGCTTCAGCTGCGGAATGTGGCGGTACCACATGGCAACTTTCACGCATTTGTCCGGGTCTTCCGGGTGCACCAGGCAGAGCCGCCGGGCTCCTTTGTTGATGATGCGGTCGAGCTTCAGCATGACTCAGGAAAGTTTCCAGTAATCTTCAATCCACGGGGCTGGAAGTGTCTTGTGGTGTGCCTTGCCATCATCAAAGCCCACTATAGCCTGGTCAGGATCAGGGTTGCCGTGGAATACCAGAATGCGTGTCTTGGGCGGCTTGGGGACCACAAACAGATTCAGCGGGAAGATGGGGCGGCAGCAGCGCTTGTAGCTCTGTGCCCAGTCGTACGGCCACCAGTTCACCCCTTTCTGTTTCATGGCGTAGGTCAGGAATGCCTGCTCCGTCGGGAATTGGGTCTTGTCGTGGGCGCGGTCAAACTCGCGGATGAAGGTGTCGTAGATATATCCGGATTTGCCGGCTTCAAAGCGGTAGATGGATGAGTTGCCAATCTCCGGTCGCTTGCGGAACAGGGTCTTGTGCCACTCAATCCAGTTGTGGATGATGCAGTTTTCTCCCGGCTTGTAATCAAAGAAACAGTCGATATCATCCATGATGACTACATCCACATCCAGAAACAGGGTGGGGCCTTTCAGGTTCGCAAAGCCATCCTGGGTTATGGCCAGCTTGGAGAAAATGCCGGGCCATGCTTTCTCATTCTTATAACCGGGATTCGGAGGAAAGGGTTGCGCATCTATGCCCTCATCGAGCCCCGTCGGGTCATCTGTAACACAGACGAACCGGAACGGACGGTGAAGGTGTTTCTTGACGGAACGGTAGAGAGTGTTCGTGTAAGCTGCGGGATAACGGGTACCCCACTTCAGGCAGATGACGTTGCAGGTTGCATCTTCGCTCATAGTATTACCAGCTTATCTGCATAGATGCCGGATGTCAAGATATTTCTGGAGGGTGAATGGCGCTTTGGGAATAAAAAAGCCCCGGAGCCGTCTGGCACCGGGGCTGTGGTGAAATATTCGGGGCTAGTCCTCGTAGAGTTCCTTCACGCGCTCGATGAGGGCGAAGGCATGGCTGAGCATGGCTCGCGTCTCGTTGAGCAGGGTGAGGTAGAGGATGCCGTTGCGCATGCCGCTTTCATCGGCAGTGCTGTGCATCAGGTGGCGGGTGATGCAGTCGGCAAAGTCTTCGCTGAGCTGGTCGCGCTCTTCCAGCAGGGCTTCAATGCCCTTGAAGTTACCTTCTTTGAGCATATCGGTCAGGTCCGGATAGAAGCGGCCAATCTTGTTGGTCAGCGCCAGCAGGTCATCGCCCTGTTCCTTGTTGAGTCCCTGGTGGTTGTTGTCGATGTGGTTGTAACTGGCCTTCACCAGGGTGAGCAGGCGCTCGCAGGTGTTGAGCGAAATCTCCGTGATGCGGAAGACAAGCTGGCCACGGTCTGCCAGTTCCTTGGGCAGGGTGCGCAGGGTGGGCAGCACTTCGTTTTCGCGCAGCACTTCCAGGTCGCGCTTCAGGTTGCGGCTCTTCTTGCGCAGGCGCTTCAGGGCATCGCGGTCTTCGCTCAGCAGGGCTTTGACCATGGCGTTGTAGATGCCCACCATGCGGCCCAGACGCCCGCTGGCGGCCTTGCCGAAGTCCTTGACGGCGGCATCGCTGGCCATGTTGATAAGCCGGATCTCATCCTTGGAGCTGCTGGTGAAGAAGGTGGATTTGATGAGCAGCGCACCGGCAATGACGAGCATGGTAATCATGCCCCAGAAACCACCGTAGGCCATGACGAGGGCCACGATGAAGGCGGCCAGACTGGCGGCCAGGGCGGTGAGGAACCAGCCGCCGATGACGGTGAGCACGCCGGTGATGCGGTACACGGCGCTGTCGCGGCCCCAGGCGCGGTCTGCCAGCGAGGAACCCATGGCCACCATGAAGGTCACGTAGGTGGTGGAAAGCGGCAGCTGCAGGCCCGTGGCCACGGAGATGAGCAGGGCAGAGACGGTCAGGTTCACGGAGCCGCGCACCTGGTCATACAGGGCGCCGGTTTCTTCCTCCGGAGCCAGCGGGGTGAAGCGCTTCGCGATGAAGTCCTGCACGGGCTTGGGGGTCACCTTCTCGAAGAAGCGCACGGTGTTGAGCGTGTAGCGCACCATGGTGCGGGCGGCGCTGCAGGAGCCGAAACGCTCCTTGCCGGAGCTGGCGGCAGAGAGCTTCAGCTCGGTCTCCGTCACCTTGCGGGCTTTCTTGGAGAAGAACAGGGTGCCTACCATCACCAGGCCGGCGGCTACCAGCCAGAGCATGTTCACCTGCTGCTTCACATCGGCCAGACCGCCCATCTTCAGGGTGGCCAGGTCACCACCGGCGGCCAGGTGGGCTTCACCAATCTCCATGGTGGTCTGCGAGGCCATGAACACGCCGATGAAGTTCACCAGGTCGTTGCCCGCAAAGGCCAGGGCCAGGGCGCCCGTGCCGGTAAGCACGGTGATGCGCAGGGTGTTAATCTTGAATCCGTACTGCAGGATGGCGGCAATGATGGTCCATGCCACAAAGGCAATCAGGATGGAGACGCCCAGGTTGGCATCTACCATATCCATGAACGGGCCCTTCATCACCGGGCTGGTCTTCAGCCCCTTGAACACGGCAAAGTAGGTGATGGCCGTGAAGGCGAAACCGCACCACAGCGGGCCGATGAGGCGGTACATGCGCTGGTAGTGGAAGGAGTAGAGCAGGCGGGAGAACCACATCACCACGGTGCCCACGGTGAAGGCAATGGCCACCGAGCAGAAAATACCCGAGACGATGAAGAACACCTTGTCGGTGTTGATGTAGTCTGCCAGCGAGCCGGGGCCGTCGCCAATGTTGAAATAGGCCATGCCCAGGGCGGAACCCAGCAAGGCAAAGATGAGCGATACCGTGGTGGAGGTGGGCAGCCCCAGCGTGTTGAAGATATCCAGCAGAATCACGTTGGCCACCATCACGGCCAGGAACAGGAGCATCACCTCGTGGAAGCTGAACATGCTCGGAATGAAAACGCCGCTGCGGGCAATCTCCATCATGCCGCTGGAGAAGGATGCACCCAGCAGCACACCCACGGCGGCCACGGCCACTGCCCCGGTATAGGTGCCGGAGCGGCTCCCCAGCGAGGAGTTCAGGAAGTTACAGGCGTCATTGCTCACGCCCACCACCAGCCCGAAGACCGACAGAAGCAGGAGCATTCCGTATATCACGTAGTACGTTGTGTCCATAAAGAGTCACACCTTTCTACCATGTTCCCTTGATATTGACAAGTAAATTCGCTTATCTGGCTAAATTGTCACACAAAGACAGTGAAAAGGGAAAAGCCTGCGGGTTTCCCGCATGCATTACTTTCTGCGTTATATGCGTTATACATGCTTGACGCAAATGCCGAACGGGAGTACAATCGCCGCCGCATGAACGCCGAATCAATCAAGAGCACGCCCCTGTGCGATAAGCACGTGGCCCTCGGAGCCAAGATGGTACCCTTTGCAGGGTGGAATATGCCGGTGCAGTACACGGGCATTATCGACGAGCACAACACGGTGCGCAGCGCCTGCGGTGTGTTCGATATTTCTCACATGGGCCAGTTCCTGGTCAGCGGTGAGGGTGCCACGGAGTGGCTCAACACCATGTTCACCAATAATCTGAATAAACTGGTGGATGGCATGGGTCAGTATTCCATCATGCTCAACGAGAAGGGCGGCGTGATTGATGACCTCATCATCTACCAGATCGGCAAGGATAACTTCTTCGTGGTGGTGAATGCCTCCATGATTGATGAGGACTACGCCTGGCTCACCGCCCACAAGCCGGAGGGTATCTCCCTGGTGAACAAGAGCGCCGACTACGTGGGTCTGGCGGTGCAGGGCCCCACCTGCGAAGAGGTGTTCGCCAAGCTCTGCCCCGGCGTGGAGCTGCCCGTGCGCAACGGTATCCTCATGTTCGAGTGCGATGGCGATGCCGTGGTGGTCTGCCGCACCGGCTACACCGGCGAGAACGGCTACGAGTTCTTCTGCCCCGCTGCTCAGGGCGTGAAGTGGTTCGAGAAGGTCATGGACTGCGGCGCCAAGCCCTGCGGCCTGGGTGCCCGCGACAGCCTGCGCCTCGAGATGTGCTACTCCCTGAACGGCAGCGACCTTTCCCCGGAGAAGACCCCGCTGGAGGCCGGTCTCTCCTGGTGCTGCGACCTCACCAAGGAATTCATCGGTGTTGACGTGCTCCGCGCCCAGAAGGCCGAGGGCCGCCCCACCGCCCTGGTGGCTATTGAATACACCGGCAAGGGTGCTCCCCCCCGCCACGGCTACGAAGTGCAGCTGCCGGACGGCACCCCGCTGGGCGAGCTCTGCAGCGGTGTCCTCTCCCCCTCCCTGGGCAAGGGCATCGGCATGGCCTATGTGCCCGCCGCCCTCGGCAAGGTCGGCACTGAAGTGAACGTGATGGTGCGCAACAAGGCCGTTCCCGCCATCATCGTCAAGAAACCCTTCCTCAAAAAGTAAACCTCACACCCCTAATCATACAAATACCATGAGCAATCCCGTTGAATACAAGTATTCCTCCGAGCACGAGTGGATCAGCCCCATCGTCGATGGCATCGTGACCCTCGGCATCACCGACCACGCCCAGTCCGAACTGGGTGACGTGGTGTACGTCGACCTCCCCGCCGTGGGCGATACCTTCTCCAAGGAGGACAGCATCGCCGTGGTGGAGTCCGTGAAGGCCGCTTCCGATGTGTACACCCCCGTTTCCGGTGAGGTGGTGGAAGTGAACGAGGCCCTGGACGCCGAGCCCGGCACCGTGAACTCCGACGCCACCGGCGCCGGCTGGATCTGCAAGATTAAGCTGGATGACCCCTCCGAGCTGGACGAGCTGATGGATGCCGCCGCTTACGAGGAGTTCTGCAAGTAAAGCCCCTTCGGGCCGCATTCCCCCAGCCGGGAATGCGGCCTTTTCTTTTTTCTTCAAAAACGTATAATTCATTGATATGATTACTGCTCAGACTCCCTTTGCCCCGCGCCACATGGGCTCCACCGGTGCGGATGTGCAGGAGATGCTCAAGCTCATCGGCTTCTCCAGCCTGGATGAAATGACCGATGCCATCGTACCCGCCGATATCCGCCTGAAGGCCCCGCTGGACTTGCCCGCCCCCATGGCCGAGCAGGAGGCCCTGGAGGCCCTGCGCGAGGTGCTTTCTGCCAACAAGCCCGTGCACAGCCTCATCGGCCAGGGCTACTACGGCACCTACATGCCCGCCGTCATTCAGCGCAATGTGTATGAGAACCCGGGCTGGTACACCGCCTACACCCCCTACCAGCCGGAAATCGCCCAGGGCCGCCTGGAGATGCTCATGAACTTCCAGACCATGATTGCCGGCCTCACCGGGCTGCCCGTGGCCAATGCCTCCATGCTCGATGAAGGCACCGCCGCCGCTGAGGCCGTCCACCTCTGCATCGATTCCAAGCGCAAGAGCGATACCTTCTTCGTGGCCGATACCTGCTTCCCGCAGACCATCGATGTCATCCGCACCCGCTGCGAGACCACCGGCGTGAAGCTCATCGTGGGCGATTGGAAGAGCTTCGACCCCGCCTCCATCCCGACCCTCGCCGGTGTGCTCGTGCAGTACCCGGACAACGCCGGCTCCGTGGAGGATTATGCAGACTTCTTCGCCAAGTGCCACGACGCCAAGGTGCTCTGCTGCGTGGCGGCCGACCTGCTGGCCCTCACCGTGCTCAAGGAACCCGGTGCCTTCGGCGCCGATGTGTGCGTGGGCACCACCCAGCGCTTCGGTATCCCCATGGGCTACGGTGGCCCCGCCGCCGCTTACATGGCCTGTACCGATGCCCTTAAGCGCAAGCTGCCCGGCCGTTACATCGGCAAGTCCATCGACCGCGACGGCAAGCCCGCCTACCGTCTGGCTCTGCAGACCCGCGAGCAGCACATCCGCCGCGAGAAGGCTACCTCCAACATCTGCACCGCCCAGGTGCTCACCGCTCTGCTCAGCACCTTCTACGCCATGTACCAGGGCCCTGAGGGGCTGAAGAACGTGGCCCTCACCGCCCACAAGCTGGCCGCCGGTTTCGCCGCCGCCGCCACCAAGGCCGGTTACACCCTGGGCGCTGCCAACTTCTTCGACACCGTGCAGGTGAAGGCCCCCGGCAAGGCTGCCGACATGGTGGCCGCCGCCCTGGAGGCCGGCTACAACATCCGCCTGGTGGATGCCGATACCGTCTCCGTCTCCTTTGACGAGACCACCACCTGCTGCGATGTGAAGGCCCTCTGCAAGGCTCTGGGCCTGGAGAAGCCCTGCTGCAAGAGCATGCCCGCCGAGCCCGTGTGGGATGCCGCCTTCACCCGCACCAGCGCCTTCTGCGCCGAGAAGTGCTTCAACGCCTTCCACTCCGAAACCGAGATGATGCGCTACATCCACCGCCTGGAGGCCAAGGACCTGGCGCTGAACGAAGCCATGATTCCGCTGGGCTCCTGCACCATGAAGGCCAACTGCGCCGCCATCATGATGCCCATCACCTGGCCGGAGGTCGCCACCCTGCATCCCTTTGCCCCGGTGGACCAGTGCCAGGGCATGCGCGCCATGCTCGAGCAGCTCAAGCAGTGGCTCGCCACCGTCACCGGTTTCCACGGCGTCTCCCTGCAGCCCAACAGCGGCGCTGCCGGCGAATATGCAGGCCTGCTCACCATCCACCGCTACCAGGTGGCCCAGGGGCAGGGGCACCGCAACGTCTGCCTCATCCCCAACTCCGCCCACGGCACCAACCCCGCCTCCGCCGCCATGGCCGGCTTCACCGTGGTACCCGTCAAGTGCGATGAGAAGGGCAACATCGATGCCGCCGACCTCAAGGCCCAGGCCGAGAAGCACCGCGACAACCTCGCCGCCCTCATGGTCACCTATCCCTCCACCCACGGCGTGTACGAAAGCGGCGTGGCCGAGCTCTGCCGCATCGTCCACGAAAACGGCGGCCAGGTCTACATGGACGGCGCCAACATGAACGCCCAGATCGGCCTCACCAACCCCGGCACCATCGGCGCCGACGTGTGCCACCTGAACCTGCACAAGTCCTTCGCCATGCCGCACGGCGGCGGCGGCCCCGGCGTGGGCCCCATCTGCTGCGCTGAGCACCTCACCCCCTACCTGCCGGACCACTGCATCGCCGGCGATGCCCAGAAAACCGCCGCTGTTTCCTCCGCCGAGTACGGCTCCGCGGCTCTCTGCCCCATCACCTGGATGTGGCTCGCCATGATGGGCCACGAGGGCCTCAAGCTCTCCGCCCAGATGGCCATCCTCAACGCCAACTACGTGGCCAAGCGCCTGGAGAACTACTTCCCGACCCTCTACTCGGGCGAGGGCGGTCTGGTGGCCCACGAGTGCATCCTGGACACCACCATCATGCTCGCCAAGAGCCACCTCTCCGTGGACGATATGGCCAAGCGACTCATGGACTACGGCTTCCACGCCCCCACCATGAGCTTCCCGGTGCATGATACCCTCATGGTCGAACCCACCGAATCCGAAAGCAAGTACGAGCTCGACCGCTTCGTGGACGCCATGATTGGCATCCACGGCGAAATGACCGCCGTGGCCGAAGGCACCGTGCCCGCCGACGACAACGTGATGGTGAACGCCCCGCACACCGCCCTGGCTGTGACTGCGGATGAATGGACCCACCCCTACACCCGCCGCCAGGCTGCCTACCCGGCCCCCGGCCAGCAGCTGCACAAGTTCTGGCCCGGCTGCTCCCGCGTGGACAACACCTACGGCGACCGCAACTTCTGCTGCTGCTGCGACACCCTCGCCCAGTGCGAGCTCTAAAGCCTCAGCTTCAGCCAACCGAACAATCACCAGGCCGGGGAGCAATCCCCGGCCTTAAAACTTTACCGCCCTTCCGGCGGTAATTTCGATGGCAGCTTTGCAGCCAATTTCGATTTGCTAGGCAAAATTTCGATCTGCTCGCACGAGCAGAATTTCGATTTGCCCGTTTACGGGCAAACAGCCCGGCAAATCCCTGCATCCTGTCGCGGCGTCCTGTCGCGGCGTCCTGTCTCGGCGTCCTGTCTCGGCGTAGGCTTGCCGGAGACGGAAGGCTTGCCGGAGACGGAAGCCCCAAGTCCGCTCGCATGCCTTATTTCATTTAAGCCCCGAAATGAAAATAAGCAAAATCCTTATTTCCGTTTCACGATGCCGTTTCGAGTAGATTCTCGAACAAGCCTCCGTCCTCTACATCGTCTCCCTGCGCAAACATTACAGCTGACCTCCTCATCCCCCTCCCAACAATCAGGGCAGGGGATAATTTTTGATCATAAAGGAAGGTCAGTGGCGTTATTTCCAAGTCAAAGACTGGACGCATGCCTTGGGCCCAATGCAAGAGAAGATCCAGCCTCTCGCCTGCTGGCGGGGGGGGGGGGCGTTTGCAGTATTTCAGTCACTAATTATGGAACGCAGGATGCTCAATTGTATCGTCTACTCCCCCGCAGCTGCGGAGCATAAGGTGCTCGTTGAGAAACTCATATAATGATGTGCGGATGGGTGGTGTTTATTCGGGGGTGATTTTTTTTAAGCATTTGAAAGCAGATTCCGCATCGGTTAATAAATTGCTTAAATATTCTTTTTCTACATTATAATCAATCTTGAACTCATGAGATTCTTGATCATATTCGACAAATAAGACAATATCTGTTCCGCTGAATTGTTTAGCTTTTAGAACAAAGTATTCACGTACTCCTTTGAAGTGAATGAAAAATGAGGATTGGTAGCAAGAGACGAAATCACATTCCAGCAGATGGCAAAGTTCGTGTAATTCTACAGATGTAGTTGATTTCCAGCTGGATGATATTTTTATCTTCTGGTTGGAATAAGAACTTCGATTATTTAGATGTTCAAGGCTTTCCAAGAGCGTGATGTTGTAGCTAAAATCCTCAGCGTCAAAATGTGCTCTGCTTATATAGGTGGAAAATTGTATGTGAGGAGGTATTTGTGTTGTTAACGTTAATAATGAATCTGTTTTAACTTCTACTCGAGGTAGGTTTTTGTATTTGTTTCTAATGATGGATTGGATTTCTATTTCGTTGTATTGACACTTTGGACCTAATACAATATGACTCAGATAGTTTAGTAAATTGCTGTGGTAATAGTCAATTCTGTAGGCGTCCGAATTTGTGTGTTCGATTTCGCCTTTGAAGTTTTCTAGATCAAAAATGATTCGGTATTCCTTTTCATCTGCCCACGTTTTTGATTTCCTGAAAAGAATATCAATGTCTCTTTTTTGAGCTCTTTTGTCATCGTATCTTATTTTTCTGATAAGCAATCGATTGTTTATCTTCGACATGCCATCTTCTAGTATCTCGAAAGTCTCTTCGTCAAGTTTTATAACCTCAAAATCAAAAATGAGGCAAGCTCCACGACTGCGTTCGGCATACAATCCCCACATTTTCGGAGAATCATAGACTTCTGATAAACATATATATCCAAATCGTTTAACTTCCAAGTCCTGGTACGATTCATTCTGGGAAACGCATTCTGTGATATCATTTGTTCTCCATGGGCACGACAAACGCAGCCGTTCCTTATCAAGAATCTTCATGAGGGCTTGTTCTCCTACATACATGCAAAGTCTCAACTTTTCGGATAATGGGTTTCCATCGTTTCGTGGTAGCATGTATGGAAAATTCTTATTGTTTGCATCACATCTTAAAAATCTGTGAGGTGTGTGTATGAACATATTCATGATATATGAAAATAGAAGCGGCAATGAACATTAGTCTTCTCTGTGACTCATATTGAGGAACCTAGGCCAAAGAGTACTACTTTACGAGGCTGCTTTGCAAGAGAAATTGTTGGATTGTGCTGCTAAGTATGACAGTTGGTGAGGGAAAGGGGGCTGAATGAGGATAAAACAGGCGATAATGGACTTTGTTAGGCTGTTTTCTGCATAGTTTGCCAGATTAGGGGGAGTTCTTGCTTGCTCGGGGGCTGCTTTTGGGGTAGACTGGTGGGGATAGAACGTGAACAATAACGCAGTAGACATCCACGAGAATGAGATATGGCAGCGCGACCCGCAGCTGCTCGTGGAGTTGCTGCGTGATCGCACGACCCGGAAGAACATCTTTTGGGCTACGCATGGCTATGAGGCCCGGGGGGAGCCATACCAGTATTTTTCTGAAATAACAGTGGAAAGTATCACTGGTGAAAACGGTTCTGTCATTCAGCCTCGAGTCAGCAAAAGTGCCGAGGAACAACGATTCCGTGTGCGTTCCAAAGCGGAAGTGTTTACTCCAGCCTGGCTGTGCAACGCTCAGAATAATCTGATTGACGAGCAGTGGTTTGGCCGAAAGGATGTGTTCAACAAGGAAACTCACCACGGCTGGATGAGCAACCCTGAGCCGATTGTTTTTGAGTCAATGCCGGGCAAGGCGTGGCATGATTATGTGCTTGATACCCGACTCGAAATCGCATGTGGCGAAGGCCCCTATATGGCCAGTCGCTATGATGCAGCCACCGGTAAGGTGATTCCTGTTGAGGAACGCATAGGTCTGCTCGATAGGAAATTACGTGTTGTTTCGGAAAACTGCTCGATTCGCAGTCATTGGCTCAACTGGGCGCATAAGGCATTGCAGAGTGTGTATGGATACGAGTGGCAGGGGGACAATCTGCTTCTTGCTCGCGAGAGCCTTCTGTATACGTTTATCGATTTTTATACGGCACGATTCGGACGCGTGCCTACCAAAGAGGATTTGCGACGAGCTGCACGAACAATCTCATGGAATGTGTGGCAGATGGATGGAATCAAAGGAGTGGTGCCGGATTCATGTAAGCCTGTGATGGAGGTCCCGACTCTGGGACTTCTGGGGGTGGAGAGTATAGAGCATCCTTGCCCGGGGTGCACTAATGGGGATATTATGCAGCATTCGGGGCAGTATTGTCTGATTCGCGATTGGGTAAAGCAGAAAACGGTTACTTTCATTTCAACGATAGGAGGGTAAGAGATGGGCACATTCAGACCAACATGCTGCTACAAGCTGATATACATCTTCCGCATCAATGATGACTTGCACAAGGGTATGCTCAAAATTGGTGAGACTACCTTGCGCACCACTAAATCAATAGCCGAATTGGAGCCTAATTGCCACGATTTGAATCAGGCGGCAAAGGAGCGCATTTCTTCATACACTGCCACGGCTGGCGTGCCCTATGAGCTTCTGCATACGGAATTGGCCGTGTTCATGGTTCATTCTTATGCAAATCCATTTCGTGATTACGATGTTCACAAGGTGCTGATAGCTTCCGGCGTCAATAAGCATTACTTTGATTCCACGAAAAAAGCGAATGAGTGGTTTGTGACTGATTTGGAAACCGCGCGGCGAGCCATCCAGGCGGTCAAGGAAGGGAGACCATGCTTATCTCCTCAGGAGATTACCAAGGATTTGGATCCTATTATCTTCCGTCCGGAGCAGCAAGAGGCCATCGAGAAGACCGTCAAGCAATTCAAGAAGCATAAGAAAATGCTTTGGAATGCAAAGATGCGCTTCGGTAAAACACTTTGCGCCTTGGAGGTTGTTAAGCAGATGGAGTACCAGCGCACCATCATCTTTACGCATCGTCCGGTGGTGCTCGATGGCTGGTACGATGATTTCAAGAAAATTTTCTACGATCGCCCCTTGTATCGATTTGGCTCTAAGACAGCTGGGTTGAATCTGGAGTGTCTTTCGTTGTCCGCCACGCATTATGTTTATTTCGCTTCCATTCAAGATTTGCGAGGTTCATCAGCCGTAGGCGGGCGCTTTGATAAAAACGATAAGGTGTTCTCCATTCCTTGGGATTGTGTGATTATTGATGAAGCGCACGAAGGAACCAAGACTGAGTTGGGCGAGAGTGTCATCTCTGGTATCGTAAAGGAAAATACGAGAGTGCTCCATCTTTCCGGTACTCCTTTCAATCTGCGCGATGATTTTCATGAGAATGAAATCTTTACGTGGGACTATGTGATGGAGCAGAGCGCCAAGCTCAACTGGGAAAAAGAACATCCCGGCGACTATAATCCATATGCGGTGCTGCCCAAGCTCAACATTTTTACCTACGACCTCGACCGCCTCATCCCCGGATTTCAGGCCGTAGAGGATTCAGCCTTTAACTTCCGTGAGTTTTTCAGAACATGGCAAGGAGAAGAGGAAAAGGATGGTGGCAGTATGCCTGCGGGTGCGCAGGTAGGCGGTTTTGTTCACGAACATGCTGTTCGTCGCTTTCTGGATATGATGTGCGATTCTGCTGCACCGACGAATTACCCCTATTCTACCCAGGAATACCGCGATAACTTCCGCCATTCCTTGTGGATGTTGCCGGGGGTGAAAGAAGCGAAGGCTTTAAGTGATTTGCTCAGGGAGCACCCAGTTTTTGGATGTGGCTCGTTCAATATTGTCAATGTCGCCGGTGATGGCGATGAAGAAAAGTTTGATGACGATGCACTTCTTGCTGTTCGCAAAGCTATCAGCAAGAAGCCTGATGAGACGTATTCCATCACTCTTTCCTGCGGTCGTTTGACAACAGGCGTTTCGGTGAAGGAATGGACTGCCGTCTTTATGCTTTCCGGTTCTGCGACCACGGCGGCCAGTAACTACCTGCAGACCATCTTCCGTGTGCAGACTCCGGGCTGTATCGGGGCTCGTCAGAAAACAGATTGCTATGTGTTCGACTTTGCTCCCGACCGTACTTTGTCCATGGTGGCAGAAGCGGCTCGCATATCGTCCGGTGCCGGGCAGACCACGGAGCACGACCGTGAAATCATGGCGGAGTTCTTGAATTTCTGCCCAGTTATCTCCTTGGACGGCTCCAACATGGTGCCCTATGATGTGGGCAGCATGCTCAAACAACTGAAGAAGGCCTATGTTGAGCGTGTTGTTCGTTCCGGCTTCGATGATAATCGCCTGTACAATGACAAGTTGATGACGCTGAATGGCCTGCAATTGGCTGATTTTGAAAAATTACGCAAGATTGTCGGCTCTACAAAACAGTCGCAGAAGATTGAGAAAATCGACATCAACACGCAGGGCTTCACTAAGGAAGAATACGATAAGGCGAAGAAGGATGAGAAGAGACCCAAGAAAGAGCTGACCCCGGAACAACTGGCCCGGTTGGAAAAGCTGAAGGAAATGCGCAAGAATAAGGAAAAAGCCATTTCTATTCTGCGGGGGATTTCCATTCGCATTCCTCTGCTTATCTATGGTGCTGAACTAAAGGAGGATGAGCACATCACTCTCTACAACCTGACTTCCAAGGTGGATGATGTGTCATGGGCAGAGTTTATGCCCCTGGGGATTGATAAGGTCTTGTTCCGCAGATTTGTCCAGTATTATGATCCGGACATTTTTGAGGCGGCGGGCGTCCGTATCCGGGAGCTTACGAAAGCTGCCGACCAGCTGCCTGTGGAGTCGAGAATCAAACGTATAGCGGAAATCTTCAGCCATTTCCGCAATCCTGATAAAGAAACAGTTCTGACACCATGGCGCGTGGTCAACATGCAGCTGAGCGATTGCCTGGGCGGCTATGATTTCTTTGACGATGCACATACAGAGGTACTGGACAGCCCTCGTTTCGTCAACAGGGGAGATGTTACTGCTGACACTATGGCCAATCCTTCAGCCCGTATTCTGGAGCTGAACGCCAAAACGGGCTTGTATTCTCTTTACGTTGCCTATAGTATCTATAAAACTCGCATCTCTCGCTATCGTCACAAAGACCGCGATCTGGAGCGCCGAATCTGGCAGCAGGTTCTGCGGGAAAACGTGTATATCGTCTGCAAGACAAAGATGAGCCGTCACATTGCGTGCCGCACTTTGGCTGGTTTTACTGGTGCTCATGTCAATGCGCACAGCTTCGATGATCTCATCAATCAAATTACCGAAAAAGTTCCCCAATTTATCAAACGCGCCTCACGTCCCTCAACGTACGGAAGTAACCAACCCAACCAACTTATGAAATTTAATGCAATTGTCGGCAATCCCCCTTACCAAGTCATGGATGGCGGTAATAAGTCTAGTGCTGTGCCTGTTTATCACGAGTTTGTGCGTATAGGAAAGAAAATGCAACCTCAATATCTTTCTCTTATTATGCCTGCACGTTGGTATTCCGGAGGTCGCAATCTGGATGAATTTAGAACGGAAATGCTGAACGATAAGAGGATTAGTAAGTTGGTGGATTTTGAAGACTCGACCGATTGCTTTGATGGTGTCGATATTGCCGGAGGTTTGTGTTATTTCCGCTGGGCCTCTGATTACAACGGAGATTGCGAATTTGTGAGAATGAGCAAGGGAGGCGCGGCCGCGTCTCGAAGAGATTTGTCCGCTCATGAAACATTCATGAGAAATGAAATTGCGGTATCAATTATAGACAGAATAGCTGCCAGGGAAAAGAGATTTTTCTCGTCTATAGTAAGCTCCCAGAAACCATTTGGATTACGAACTTATGTCAAACCTACAGAATCAGGTGATTTGACCTTGCGTTACAATGGGGGAAAGGGGCCTTTTACGCGAGATAAGGTTACAGCGGCACATGAGTGGGTTGATAAATGGAAAGTGATAACTTCTTATTTGACATATGACCACGCGGGAAGAGCAAATAATGAGGGTAAAAAACGAATATTGTCAACTACTGAAATATTAAGTCCTAAAGAGATTTGTACAGAAACTTATTTAGTTGTGGCTGTCTCCGAAACAGAGGAAGAAATAACGAATATATACAACTATCTGAAGACAAAATTTGTGCGTTTCCTGATAGGGCAGGTGGCAACGACTCAGCACTTATCCAAACAAAGTTTTGCTTGGGTTCCTATCTTGGATTTTACAAAACCATGGTCAGACATGGAACTGTACATAAAGTACGAGCTTACTCCGGAAGAGGTCGCTTATATTGAATCAACAATTAAGGAGATGTAGAACGAATATCTCCGAACAAATTAACTAAGTGTTTAGATTTTATTTATGGAGAACGAAAATCAGATAGAAGCGGTTTCATTCACTTTTCATGGACAGACATTACATGAGCTTTCCGCCCAGCTGCCCAACGATATAGTTGCACTGAATGAGTTAATTAAAAATGCATACGATGCTAATGCTACAGAAATTTTGCTTGAATTTAATTTAGATGAAGGAGTGCTGATAGTTAAGGATAATGGTAGTGGTATTAGCCGTGGCAAGTTAAGCAAGTTGTTTAAAATTGGTTATAGCGAAAAAGAGTACGGAAGAAAGTTTTGGTCCGAAGAAGCGCAAGAATTTAGGTATACACAAGGCTCTAAAGGTCTCGGCTTTTTGGCCGCACTTCGGTTCGGTAAGGAGATTGAATGGATTACAGGAAATGGCGAAGATTCTTTTTCCGTTAAGTGTAGCAAAGAAGAATTATTCAAATCAGAGAGCATTACAGAAACAAGTTTACCAGTTAGAAATTTGAGAAGATTAATCCATGGTACGAAAATTATTATGACCTTGGATGATTACAGCAGAGAGAGGTTGGAAAAATTATTGAAATCTGAGGTTCGGTTACACAAGTTGGTGAATTGTTTTCGCGAAACTAATTTAAATATTAAGATCATCGTTGACCATGAGGCTCTAAAGATACCTAATGTTAGTGATTTTCATAATAGTTGTGCAGATTTTCAGATGGCATATGTGAAGATATTGCCTGACGAAAATATGGCCGTTATGTACCATAAAGGCGAGGAATTTGATTCTATTCCTATTGAAGGATTGCCCATGGATTGCAAACTTTCAGGAGAATTGATAATCTTCTTTTTCAAAAATCAAACATCTGCAAGGGTTCCTGATTTGTTTAAAAAGGTAAAGGATGGTAAAACTTTGTGTCCTCTGTTATATGTGAATCACAATCTTTTTCAGAATACGGAGCTTTTTGATCCGGAAATTACACGAAAAATCAGACAGGAATCATCGATGCCGCAAATTATTGGCTATATCGATATTTTGTGTGATAATGCTGAAATGCAATTTAACGCAGATCGTACGAGTTTGGTTCAAAATGAATTTTCTGACAAACTAGAGGAGGTCTTAACGAATTTGAATATAGCTATCCAGCTGCGTACATCAACATATAAGCCGCCCAAAGGAGAAAAACCAGACACGGGTTATGCGCTACCGCCCCGCGGAAAGACGGCAGTTGCTGGAAGAATCCTGGTTAGCAAGCTGCAGAAAGGTAAAATACACGAGGCCCCTATCGATTTGCGGAAATTGATATATAGAGCGACCAATGGTGAAGGAGAATCCATTCCCATTGAAGAAATTCAAGTGTTAGTTAATGGGGAAATATGCGATACAGGAATTCTTCCATCACAAGATATTCCCTGCACATTTGACTTATTGTATAGATATACATGCCCCATAACAGGCTTAATAGAGGCATCGGCCAAATATACTTTCGTGGATAATGCGAAATTGCCTCAACATGATTTCATGCCTCACTCGTTTAGACCCGTTAATAACGAGCTCTTGCGTCGTGTTGCACATGCAATCAGAATTTTAAACGAGCTATACCATAAGATGAACAAAAGAGAAAGGAAGTACTGGTTCGTTATTGCATGTGCACTGCGAACCATCTTTGAACTTTCTGTTAAGTCTATGCGAAACTGTGAATATTTGCCGAGCGCTTTAGGTGCTTGCGCAACTTGTGAGGACTCGATCGAAAAGGTAATTAGTGAAATCAAGAATAACAAAAAACTTAGGGAAAACTTGCGAAATGTATACCAAATAGATTTCAACAGCCAAAAGAATATTGATGCTGCAGAGTTTAGAAAACAGTACGAAAAATCTCATCTTGGAGCGCACAATGGTGACTGGTTATTGAATCATGGCGAGGTTGTTGATATTGCCAAACAGGCTTCATTGTTTGCATACATAGTTAATGCTATACATAGATTATATAGCTCAGGAGAAAGACATTAAATGGATATAACATTTAAAGAGTATCGAAAGAACGATATCCATGGGACAATTTTGTATCCGGCCACGATGATTGCCCCTATGCAGCATTGCGTGCTTCGGAAGTATTTGACTGCGGATTGTGTATCCGTATTAGACCCCTTTTGCGGATCGGGAACGGCGCTTCATGTTGCACAGGAAATTATACCAGAAATTCATCTTGTTGGAAATGATATTAATCCCTTAGCTTTTCTTATTACGAGAGTCAAATTAGAGGGGGTCTCCACTCGGATAAAGAAGGATATAGAAAAAGTAATTCTTGAATTGAATGATTTGCATGAGGATGTGCCTTTGCATAGCTTTGTAAGAATAGATAAGTGGTTCCGTTCAGATATTATAGCTTCTCTTTCGAAAATTAGGCAGGTTATCATTACTGTTAAAAATCAACGCAATCGGCGTTATTTTTGGTATATCTTTTCTAATTTGGTTCGCAAGTATAGCAACTCCCGCTCGTCAACATTTAAGTTACACATAAAACAAGCAGAAAAAATCCAGCTAATGAATAATGATGTAGTTGCGGAGTTTTGCGAGCGTATACAATCAGATGCTGAATATTTTATTCGCAAGCCTGCTAACTTTTTGCTCTACAAAAGGGATATTTTAGATTTGTTACCGTCAATGGAAGAGGATTCTATTGATGTAACAGTGACTTCTCCGCCGTATGGTGACAATGCAACGACAGTAACTTATGGTGAGTTCTCTTGGCTAGCCTTAAATTGGATTGATGCGCGTGATTTGGAATTGGAAGGATGGGAAATAACCAATACTCATATCATAGATTCAAGAAGCATGGGCGGAACGCGTAAAGAAAAAAACATTGTTTGTAGTCAAGATCAGTTGTCGCTTCTAGATGGGTATACACAAGGCATAACAAAAGAGAAAAAGAAAAAAGTGGAGCGTTTTTTTGCTGACTATTTTATTGTGCTTTCGCAACTAGCGAGAATTACCAAAAAGTTCATCATCCTAACATTGGGCAATCGTACGGTGGATGGTGTTAATATTAGCTTGACAGACATATCTCGGAAATGGTTGGAGCGCTGTGGTTTCCAAATTGAAGCTGTTTACGAAAGAGAAATAGTCAATAAGCGAATTCCAAGGTCAACATCTTGCGTAAATGGCAAAGCTGTTTCTTCAATGAACGATGAGTTCGTTTTGATTGCGAAGAAGAAGCCTAAAGTGTTGTTAAATAACATTTACTCTATAGAGAATGAAGTTGTATATATTGGGTAATGGCTTTGATGTAGCTCATGGCTTAAAAACGAGTTACCGTAATTTTCGATGTTATTTGCAGAAATTGCATCCTTCTTTATTACTGAAGTTAGGCGAGTTTTATGATGTTGATGAAGATGCTGAACTATGGAAAACATTTGAGTCGACCATAGGACAGATGGATGTTGAGATGATAGAGAAGCAATTTTCTGAGCCTAATTATGCTTCCGATGACTTTCGAGATGGTGATTACGAGGATAATGCAATTTTAGTCGATAACGAAATCGACTTTATAGATGAATTGAAAGATACATTTGCCAAGTGGATAGCATCTATTCGTTCAGGAATATTGTCAGATAAGAGATTCGAATTTGAGTTGCCTGCAAAGTTTATAACCTTTAATTATACTCATACTCTGGAGCTTTTGTATAGAATCAATCCAGAAAATATACTTCATATTCATGGTCAAGTTGGTCAGAAAATCATATTCGGACATGCTGTGGATGCATATAGATGGAAAATGACTAGAATGTATGGATCTGATTATGAAAATATTGATTCCTCGGAATGGCCTGAAATTGCGCGAGATTTCGCAATAGAGAAGGGGTATGACGCATTGGAAAGGAAGCTTAATAGTCTTTGCAAAAAGCCTGATATAAATATCAAAAACTGTTTGGATTTTTTATCTAAACTAGAAGGAATCGAAAGGATTGTTATTTTAGGCGCCACGTTGACAAATGGTGATGATGACTATATTCGGTATTTGAATAACTATCTGGGGACGAGTGTTCAGGAATGGCTCGTTTATTATTTCTTTGAATATGAGAAAGATGAATTGAAAACTATTATGATAAATAGTGGTGTGGATGAAAGAAAATTACTAATGTTACCCTCAAAGGGTTTAGTTGGAAATATATAATGAAGGTGGGCTGAGTTTGTATTATAGTCCCCATGAGCCAGAAGCTCGGACTCATCAAACTACTTACCTAGCATTTTTGTTCTCTGCTAGCATAACGCTGAATGGTTATCGTATTTAGGAACGCGTGCTGCAACTGTTCTTTTACTCGATAAGGTGGAGATATGTAGTTCATCTTACGGGCGGCATTGCATGCGCGTATGTCGGGGGTATGCCTGAGCAGCATCTGGAAAATGGGCCACCGCGACCTGAAGCTCCTGTGCACCCGCTACATGATGCCCACCTCCCGCCGCGCTGCCGCGCGCTTCTGGCGCATGCTGAAATGAGTCTGCAATGCTCCCCCAACGAAGCAACCGAGCCCTGAATGTGTGGACGAGACGAAGTCGACCGTCCATCCCAAGCGGACGAGCCGCCAGGCAACCGTCCGTCAGAGAGCGCAGCGAGGGCACCTCACGCGCAAAAGTGTAACCTATGTAGTTGAACTAAAGTGTTACCCATGTGAGTGGCGCGCCGAGAACGCCCTCCCCGCTAAAACTACCCGCCGCCCCTACTTTTGGCCCATGAATTATCATTCAACTATCAGGAAAAGTTAAATAATTTACCCTTGCCCACCTCCCGCTGCACTGCCGCCCACTTCGGGCTCATGCTGAAATGAGTCTGCAATGCTCCCCCAACGAAGCAACCGAGCCCTGAATGT
>CALFTQ010000176.1 GCA_937916135.1 uncultured Verrucomicrobiales bacterium | reverse complement strand
GAATGCCCGCGAAACTTTTTACTTCGTAATTCGTAACTCGTAATTCGTAATTCAAATTCCAACTTACCACCCAAATAAAGCAGCCTGCCGTTACACCCCGGCAGGCTGCTATGGGTTTTGCTATCGTTCTACATCAGAACAAGTAGCGCACACCGACATTTCCGGAGAATGCGGAGCGGTCAGCTCCCACCTCCACCGCAGCACCGGCCGAGGCGGTCCAGGCGGGTGAAAGCGGCACCATGACGCCGACACCGAGCTCGAAGTAGAGCTGCTCGCGGTCCATGCTGTTGGTCTCCCAGCCGTCATCTGCGCCGCTGAATCGGTTGGTTGCCGTGGCTTTATCTGCCAGCAGCTCGAAGTGCGCGGCAGCATGGGCTGAGAACACCGCCGGAGCCTCGTACTTCACCGCAGCAAACTCACGGTTATACGCCACACCCACGGCTACCCCCGCCTGCCACTCCGAATCATACTCAGAAACCAGGCCAATTTCACCAAGGCTGCTTTCCTTCATGTCGTCCAGATTATGCCAGGCCAGATTGAGCGAGGCAAAGCGGGTCAGCCAGCTGCGCTCACTGAGTTTGTAATCGGAGCTGATTTCGTAGCCGAAGTTCAGCGTGAGGGCATCGGTATCGCTGCGGGCGGTGCCGTGGAAACTGTGGTAACCGGCCTCCACCTCCACCCCGCGGCGGGAATCGAAGCTGGTGAGGGCGAGACCGATGGAGGCCCGGTGCTTGACGTGCCCGGTGTAGGCCGTGGCATAGGCATCCACAAAAATGCTATCGGCATCCACCTTGGCGGAGTTGGCTTCACCGGAGGCCGTTTCATAGCCCAGGCTGAGACCGGCGCGCAGCTTGCAGGTCAGGGCGGTATCCACGCCCATCATGGCACCGTGGGCGGAGCGGGTGTAATCCCCCATATTGGCATCACCGTTCAGGCTGTCGTAAGCGCCGGTATAGGCTAGCCAGGCATTGCTCTTGCGGGTGGGGGCACCCTTCCAGGTGCGGGGGCACACCGGCATCTCCATCTGCTTGCGCAGCTGGTTCAGGTGGTGGCGGGACGCATCGAACAGCATGAGCTGGGGCAGCGCATTCCCCATGCCGGCCAGGCTTTGCAGGCCGCGCTGCGCAGCTGCTTCACTGCGGGTGTAGTCGAAAGCATCCACCAGCTTCGCCATCTGATCATCGCTGGCAGCCAGCCAGCCCTCGCTGTGGTGGAAGGCATCGGAATACTGGCGGATAGCCTCTGCCACTTTCTGCATGGGGGCAGTCTTGGCAGCACTGCGGTAGTTCTTGCTGAACACCAGGTCCACGCGGTCGCCCTTGTTCTCCAGGTGCACATTGCGGTCCTGCAGGGTGCGCTGGTAGGTACCGTTGGCAGATTTCTCCACATCATACAGCACATCCGCGTTGATATCACCAGCCATGGTTCCGCTCATGATGGTGGTGCGGGTACCCTCAGCAACCTGGGAGGCAGCGGCCATATCCGTGTGATTGATATACACACGGGCGGTGCTGGGAGCTGCGGCAGTACTGGTGCTGTTCAAGCCGGTCCGTGCCGCCACATCCACAGAGCCGGTCGCGGCAATGATGTCGGAGGTCGCATTACCCCCGGCATCCACCGTGGCATCCAGCTTCAGCAGGGTGGCATCGCTCAGAGCCAGATTGGCAGCGTGCACCACATCACCGCTCACCCCCTTGTTCACCTCAACTACGGAGCCTATTGTCTTGAAGTCCGCACGGGTATTTTCATCGGCCGTGTAGGAAGCATCTGCCCCCAGTGTGCCGCCGGTGGAGGCCTTGTTGGCCCCGGCATCCTGCGTAGTGTCCAGCGAGCCGATCTGCGTCTCCCTTGTCTCAATGACCAGGTCAGTATTCTTCAGCACCATTCTGGCGTCTTCGCCCACACCGGCATCGGTCACCTGAATCCAGGAACCTGCATTGTCAGCATCTGCCACGCTGCCCTCCGGGCCACCTTCTGCGCCGTTGGCATAGATGGTGCCGGAGAAATCGCGGTGGTCGCGGTCGAGCAAGAGCGCATCACCGCCGGACTTGTTGATGCTGCCAGCACCGCTCAGGCGACCCTCCAGGCTGGAATCGGCCTTCATGTTAAGCACATTGCTGCCATCCACAACAATACGGCCTGCTCCGGAATCATAGGAATCACTGCTCTGAATGGTCAGCGAGCCATTGAAAACATCCACGCGATTCAGGATGGCGATATGGCCTCCATTCGCAGCCTTGATGTTATCGGTACCCTTCCCAGTATCAATCATGCTCACGTTGTTGAGCGTGATACCAACGCCGGCATCCTCGCCCCGGGAGCCGATATACGTCTCCTCGCCCGTCACTACCGCCAGGTTGGCCTCGCTGCGGTCATCGGCAGTATCGCCGGCGATTGTCGCCGTCATGCCCGAGATGTCAGCATCCTCAACCCGAGTGGCCTTATCTCCCGTACCGGTAGAGATGGCCACGCCACCTGCTGCCGTAATCCCGGCACGCTGGATTTCATTATCCCCGTGGATGGAAATATTACCATCCCGGGTCAGTATGTCGACATCGCCGGATGCAGAGCCGGTGATGCTATTCTTACCGGTGATAGTCACATCCTGCTCTGCGGTCAGGGTGGTGGACTTCCCGGCAGCTGCCGTAACCTCATTCTGCACCGTCTCTGTGCTACCGGCCGCACCACCCATAGCGATGCTGCCGTTATCCGCCGTCACCGTGGAGTCGGCCACAGTATTCTGCGTTGCAGCCGTCATGGTCACATTGCCGGAGGTCGCGGTCACCGTAGCCCCACCCTGAATGGTGTTCATGGAGCCATCAATATCCACATTCGTGGCGGCATCCACCAGAGTATCAGATCCTTCTATGGTATTAGCCGCAGTCGTGCCGCCGTTGAGATTCACAGAATCACCGGAAAGCTCTGAATTAATCACCCGGGCGGTCGTTGTGCCGGTGATGGTCACATCACCCGTGGTTGCTCCAACATGGCTCTCTTTGACCTCCACAGAAGAACCATTCACAGCGATATTCTCTGTCGCATCCAGAGTGGTGCTATTTTTGATGATGGTGGATCCCCCTGCCCCGACGTCGATAGTCTTACCATCGACATCCACTCCATCCACAGATGTGCTCGCCGCACCCGCGATTTCCACGGATTGAGCCCCAGTCACCGATTTGCCGCTCACCACCACCTTATCACCGGTGACGCTGGCAGAATTGCCGCTCACCTCAACATCGGTAAGCTTTGCTTCACCCGCGGCTGAGACAGCCACGCTTCCGTCCCCCTTCACCGAGCCGCCAGTAATGGAGGCATTGCCGGCAGCGGCGGCGACAGTCACCCCGCCCTGGCCGGCATCAATTCCCTCGTTGCCGATGATTGACACACCAGAGCCCTTGATGTCCACCTGCCCGTTCACTGCAACGCCGGAATCGGAAATTTCCGTGGCTCCGGTACTCGTGCCGAGGCTGGCAGTACCAGTGCCTCTCACATTCACATTGCTGATGGTCGTACTCTCCGTACCCGCGATTTCCACAAACTGAGCCCCGGTCACGGATTCGCCGCTAACATCCACATTATCACCGATGATGCTGGCGTTATCACCGTGCACCACCACATCGGCAAGAGCTGCCGTACCATTCTCGGCGGCAATCTTTACATCACCACTCCGGCTGCTGACATTACCACCTTTGACGGACAAGGCCGGTGTGGTGCTGCTTGAAGCTGCAGTATCACTTCCACTGGCGGTGATGCTTACAGCCCCGTCAACAGAATCGATGGAGGTGCTATCCTTGATGCTCACGGTGGCACCGGCCACGTCTATCTTACCGGCGGCATCCAGGGTGCTGGCACTGGTATCCGAAAAGTTCCGGCCTACGAACACATGCCCACCACTGATGCTTACATCATCCTGCCGGGCTGCCACCGAAGCACTCCGCAAATATGCATCTCCCCCACTGATTACCACTTCACCTTCCCCCTGCACTTCAAGCGAGGAAGAATAAATTATATTGTAACCTTCATCTCCTTCACTGACCTGAACTTTCAAAGTAAGCGGTCCATTCTGTGATTTCAGTTCGGCATTCTGGGTTGAGTTCTCTTTGGTCGCCGTTACTAAGATACCATCAGCCGCATGGATGCGGGCTTTGCCTGACTGCTCCAGAATCCGATTTGTGCTGCCGAAAACGGAAACCTCCCCGGCAGAGTCGACCGTGCCGGCAATAAGATTGGTCTGGGCGACGCCGTTCGTTGTGATGGCAACATCACTTTCGTCTCCAGTTGTCCTGAACATTACACCCCTTCCAATTTCCGTGCCATTGACGTTTTCAAACTCCACAGGCCCCCCAGCCTGTATGGTTGTGGTAGCAGAGTTGCCCGTTCCACCATTCTGTATGGTCGTCTTTTCTCCGAGAAAGCGCATTTCGCCGCCGGCAGATATCTTTACATTGCCGCTGAGATGAGCCCCCTCTCCAGGATGAATTTCTACAGTCTGATTGAAAACAATGTTGCCCTCAGCCTTGATGCTTACATCACGCATATCATTATCCAGACCGCGAACTTCGAGCACCTCGCTGGCTCCCGCAGTCTCACCAAAAGTGATATTGCCATCGGCAGTCATTGTTGCATTCGTAATGGCAACCTGGCTCGTTCCTATGTTAATGTTGCCTTTCCCCTCTTCTCCCGCAGCTCCCGCTTTGATATCAAGGCCGTCAACTCCCTGGGCAACCGATCCTCTCATTACATTAGAAAATTGTCCAATCGCTACGTCTCCATTCCCGGTGCGCAGGGTTTTATCCGACGTGTTGTTGTTCATTACAACCACGTTTATATCGCCGGTTGCCAACTCTACCGCACAGGCCGGGCTGTAGTTCACGTATGACACTGCTACGAGTGCTGCAAGAAGTGCTTTGCGAAGTGCTACAGGAAGGTGTGTTTTCATATCGGTTCGTGTGTGCTGTGTTTGTTCGTGTAAGCGAATAGTGGGCGTCGCACCCATATCGTGCTTGTAACTCTACCGTTTTAATAGGATATGTAAAGCATATTTTTCTCGCAGGATTTACATATTTGAAGGTTTCAATATTTCAAAAGCATCATATCACCCACACCACCGAGCAAGTAAACATTTAATCTCCAAGTGTTTTGGTATGGTTTAATTTTTGCGCGACCTGACGTTTGCAAAGGTGAAAAAAAATCAGCGCCACCCGCCAGGAAGCTCCTATTGTTTTCTTTATCTTCGTATCATTTGTATTATTACACACTCACCAAATCATATAACTACTTAGTGTATAATCGTTTGACCACATTCTTAAAATAACATACAAGCTACCGATTTTGCTGACAAAAATTGCAACATTAAACAAAGCAGGCATCTGAACTAACAAAATAAATTAATATATTCCAATCGTTAGAAGAATCGGCAGAAAAACATATAGAGAACCGAGTTTGAATGCCGGGTATATATTTACACCCAGCAAACCTTAACAGAAACAGCTGATATACAAAGCATTACCAAGTCTGCACAATACACACAAACAACAGCTCCGGCAGGGGAGCGGCGCAGCCGCAGGCAGGCTTCCGAACATGCGCAAAACACATCAGAAGAGAAGAATTCAGCTATGGGAAGAAAGGCGGAGCAGAGCCACGGCATCGGCCGCGAGACGCCGGATAGCGGCCTCTCGATTGGAAATAGCCGGGAGAGACCAGAGGGTGAAATCGTTGTGCGCCACGATGTTGAAATACATACCGCGAAGGGAGGTGAGGAACCAGAGCCAATCGCCACGCTGCATGGCAGGGAAATGGGACTGCACGGCATCCTGCCACTCCTGAAGGGCGTAGGAATAGTGCGATTCGTACACATCGCGGGTGAGTTCAGGGTCCTCATAGCCCATCTTGTTGAGGAAGCAGAGCACCTCCACCCCGCTGGCCACGGTATCATCCTGCCAGGAGGTAATGGGGGCGAGCAACCAGGAGCCGATGATGAGCTCCGGGTCGCTGCTCTGCCGGGCTTCTGCCAGCGCCGCAAGGCATACCTCATTGTACTGGGTGGAGAGGTAGGCGAGCGTATCGCGGTAGAGGTCAGCCTTGTGGCCGAAATGGTAGCGGATAAGGCCTATATTCACCCCGGCAGCATTGGCGATATCGCGCACAGCCGCCCCCTCATACCCGAGGCGGGTGAACTGCTGCACAGCAGCGCGCATAATCTGCGCCTTGGTATCATCGGACTTGCTCATACCTGGCTGGATTTACGGCGTTTTTTCTTCTTCGCGTCTTTCTCCTCCTGCTTTTTATAGACGAAGTCGCGGTCTTCCTTGCAGAAACGGAAGATCTTGACACGGGTAATCTTGCCGCCATACTCCTTGAGATAGACCATCTGGTGTTCCTCGTCAAAGCGCAGCAAACGGGCAAAGGTGGTCACATTGCCCGTGACGGCAGACCAGGTGCGGTAACCCTTGGTGGCGAGTTTCTCGCGATACTCGTCCATATCCTTTTCGGCATTGATGACCCCTTCCTTCAGCAGAGCTTCAATCTGCTGGGTAAACTCATTGTACCCATCAATACCCACCACAAACTTGCCACGGGGCGAAACCACCGCCAGCGCAGGCTTGCGCTTCAACCCGTATCGGCGGGCCAGGCGTTCAATGGCCTCACGGCTGTATCTGGCTGAATTGCGGGTCCGGTCATCAATCGATGCGCCTGAGTCAAGTTTGAGACGCACCACGCGGTCGCGGCACCACTCATTGAACGCAGGGGTATCCAGCAGTTCCTCACCCAGCAAGGAACTCTTAGGGGCAATGACCGAATCATGAAACCAGATGATGAGAGGCCGGCACTCGCGGTGTGCGAAACGGGTGGCCGTTTTGTAATTATCCAGCCAGCCATTGCCATTCCGGCGGGCCTCGAACGCGGCGGTGATTCCCTCAATTTCCGCATCCGGGTTGTCCGGATCGGTAAAGTAAACCTCACCCTCGGCCCCGTTATCAATCTGCTCCAGTTCCTCAGAGGTGGAAACGTTGTAACTCTGCGCATTCGGATCCACGGCGCTGCCAGGAAGCAGCGGGTTCATACCCGGAATGGATGGAGCCTCAAAGCCCATACTCGGCTTGTTCATATCCTCCGGGCGGGGGATGGGGGGCTCCTCCACTCTTTCCGGGTGCTGCAATATACTGCACGAGGCCAGCATCCCCGCGCCCAGGCAGAGCAGAACTGTGCGGAAACGGCGCATCATCCCTCAGAGCGTTTGACCGCCTGCCAGGCGGCTTCCATTTCATCCGCCGTGGCGGCCGCCAGACTGATACCCTGCGCTTTCAATGCGGTCTCGATGGCATTGAAGCGGCGCTCGAACTTGCGGTTGGCATTGAACAGGGCGAGCTCCGGGTCCACCTTGCGGCGGCGGCAGAGATTCACTACCACGAAAAGGAGGTCGCCCAGCTCCTCGGCCACATGCGGGTCGGCATCCGGCAGATCGAGCGTCTCGGCCACCTCATCCGTTTCCTCGCGGATTTTATCCACCACCCCGGCGTGGTCGGGCCAGTCAAAACCGACTTTGGCCACTTTTTTGGTAATTTTATATGCCTGGAGGAGGGAGGGCAGGCCCTTGCCGCAGTCCTGCAGGTAGGGTTTATCCTCGATGGAATGCTCCTTGCGTTTGATGGCATCCCACTGGGAGACCACCCCCTCAGCATCCTCTACGGCTGCCGTGCCGAACACATGCGGATGGCGACGCACCAGCTTATCCGCCAGCTCCCGGGCCACTTCATTGATACCGAAGCCGGCCTCCGGGTTCTCCTGTGCCATTTCTGCATGGAAGATAACCTGCAGCAGCACATCGCCCAGTTCCTCGCGCAGGTGCTCCCAGTCGCGCTCGCGGATGGCATCGATGCACTCGTAGCACTCCTCAATCAGGCTGCTGATGATGGAATCGTGCGTCTGCTCGGCGTCCCAGGGGCAACCGCCGGGCTGGCGCAGGCGGTGCATGATGGCCACCGCACGCTCTACCTGGCGGGCGGGGTCCTGGCAGTGAATCATCTCCTGCTCGGTCATCTGGACTTGCAGTTGCGGCGGTCGCGGCGCTCATTCGTGGCCTTGCCCGCCAGAATATCATCAATGTGCTGCACCATATCCCAGGCCACGCGGCGGCGCTGGTACTTGCGCCAGAGCAAATCACGCAGGGTCTGCCAGTGCTCCTCCGTAAAATCGGCCGGGGTGAACACTACTTCATCGCGCTGGGAGCGGCCCAGCTTGGGCGCCACCATCAGCTGCCACCAGCCACCGAAGTGCTGGGCCTCGTATACGACCTTGTTGCCATCGGCATCGCGGTCCTGCCAGGAAAACGTTTCCATCTGTTCGGGGTCTATTCGGGGGTTAAAACTTAGCGTCGGCCGCGGCTCTGCTGCTTCATCTGGCGATTGATGGCATTCACATCGTCCTGCATGGTCGGTGCAATCTCCGTAACCGGGCCGGCCGTGTTCAGCGAAACGATAAGGGGCTTGGAGCGGTTGCCCCGGTTGTCATACTTGTAAATCACGCGCTGCACCAGCTTGCCCTGCGGGTGGGAGTACATGCGTTCCTCCACCAGGCGGGCGCGGCTGTCGTAGCCATAGGCCACTTTGTAGATGATGTTCTTCTTGGTGTGGTCGTAGATGATGCAGCCCACCAGCTGGCCATACTTGCCTTCGGTATAGTCATTCACCGCAGCCAGGCGACCGCTGGCCGTGTACGAAGAACAGCGCATGCCGCGCCAGCCCTTCTGGCGCTGGTAGATGGCGCGGGTGCCATCCGGGTGGCGCATCACGCGCACCATATCACCGGTTTCGTTCATCACCTCCGCGCTCTGAGCCTGCACAGCAGGCACCGCAGCCGCCACAGCCACAGCGAAAAGGAACATCCATCGGCGAATCATCTTACTCATGTGGTTCATTGTACCTGTTCGCGCTGGCCTTGGCAAGCGGAAAGTCAGTCTTTCGCGGCGCGGAGCGCACGCTGCATGGCCGCCACCGTGGCATCGATATCCGCCTCTGTGTGTGCAGTGGAGATGAACCCGGTCTCGTAGGGCGAAGGCGCCACGTACACCCCCTGCTCCAGCATGGAGTGGAAATAGCGGCGGAACATATCGAAATTGCCGCTCATGGCGGTGTCCAGGTCATAGACATCCTGCTCCGTGAAATGCAGGCAGAACATGGAGCCGTCCCGCTTGAAGGTGAGGGGCAACTGCTCGTCGCGCAGGATGCGGCGCACCCCTTCCTCCAGACGGGCACCGAGTTGCTCCAGGCGGGTGTAGGAATCGTGCTGCTCCAGGTAATTCAGCTGGGCCAGCCCCGCAGCCATGGCCACGGGGTTGCCGCTCAGCGTGCCGGCCTGGTAAACCGGGCCCAGCGGAGACACGCAGTCCATAATCTCGCGGCGACCGCCGAAGGCACCCACCGGCAAGCCACCGCCGATAATCTTGCCCAGGGTCGTGATATCCGGTTCAATGCCCAGCTTACCCTGCACACCGGCTGCGGAAATGCGGAAACCGGTCATCACCTCGTCGAAGATAAGGAGGGCGCCATTCTTCTCCGTAATCTCACGCAGAAACTCCAGATACCCGGGGCGCGGCAGGTAGAACCCCGCATTCCCCGGGAAAGGCTCTACGATGATGCCGGCAATCTCGCCCGGGTGCTGCGCAAAAGCCCGCTCCACCGCTGCCCGGTCATTGTACGGCAGCACGATGGTGAGGTTGGCAAACTCGGCGGGCACCCCGGCGCTGTCCGGCTCGCCATGCGTGAGCGCACCGCTGCCCGCCGCCACCAGCAGGCTATCCACATGCCCGTGGTAGCAGCCGGCAAACTTGATGATATATTTGCGCCCGGTATAACCACGGGCGAGACGCACCGCGCTCATGGTGGCCTCCGTGCCACTGTTGGTCATGCGCACCTTCTCGATGCTCGGAATCCAACGGCACACGGTCTCGGCCATATCCACCTCAATGCGGGTGGGGATACCATAGCCCAGGCCCTGCGGCACCGCCGCCTGCACGGCAGAAATCACGCACTCCGGCGCGTGCCCCAGAATAGCCGGGCCCCAGGTGCCCACGTAGTCGATATACTGCCGACCGTCCTCATCCGTGAGGTGAGCCCCCGCAGCCTTTGCCACGAAAAACGGAGCACGCTCCAGGCGCCGGAACGCACGCACCGGCGAATTGACCCCACCGGGAATCACCCGGCACGCCCGCTCAAAAAGCTCTTCGGAAATCGACATGGAAGGGAGTATATACCATGCTTCCCCCATGCACAAGCGCAGATTAAGCCAGGGCGGTCTTTTAACCACAGATCCCCCCCTGCGAATACCGGGCAGGCAACAATCACTCACATCATACAATCTTTTACCAAATAACCGACCATTCCGCAGATTAAAGCCAGTGCCGCCACCAGAGCACAACACAGGGTTTTCTTCTTTACGCCCCCGTCTTTTTCTACAGGGGTGCACGGTGCATTCCGCGTGTACAGACGCAGGAGGCGCACACATTTCCAGTGCTCTCTCTCCTGAGCGTGCATCAGTGGAGTCATTCCGTATCTATCCCTGGTGTTCACATCTACTTTCTCTGAAGAAAGCAACGCATGTATGCACGGCAGCAGACCTTGCCCTGCGGCCACGCTCAACGGCGTGCGTTGATTCACTGACTTACAGTTGACCTCCACCCCCTCAGCCGAAAGCAACATGTGGACACAGGGCAGCCGATTATTCAAAACCGCCACCATCAAAGGAGTACGGTGCCGCTTATTCATCAGATTCACGTCCAGCTTCTGCCCGTTGACCGGCTCATAATTCAGCAACTCCCGCATGCACGCTGCGTGTCCTCTCGCCGCTGCGCGTAAAAGGGGAGTACTGCCATCGGCATCTTGCACATTCACCTGTATCTTTTCATTATTGAGCAGCAGACGTACGATTTCCACCTGATTATGCTCCACAGCCAGGTGCAGAGGTGCGCACCCGGCGGCATCGAAAGCGTTCACGCTCAGGTGCGCAGAATCCATCAATGCCTGTACCGACTTCGCCAGGCCACCGGCAATCACACGTCCCAGGGACTCCGGGGGGACACTGGCTCCAGCCTGAATCAGCAATACCAGCAAAGCGTCATTTCTGCAGCGGATGGCATCATCCACCGCGCTTTCATATGCAGGAGGGTGGATCCCGCTCTTTGCCAGCTCAACCAGAGCAGCCTTTCTGACCGGTTCTGGATATCCGGCTCCATTCACCTGTATCAATTCTGCGAGACTTGACGTATTCATACCAGTTTCTTTCATGTTATAAGACCTAATCTATCGAACTATGCGTATCATACTTTATGCTGATACCAGTTTCCCGGTTTTATCGAGCACCAGGCATTGCCCCCCTTGTTCCGGCAAGAACAGCAAGGCAGATGCTCGCGGGCAGACATTCGCAATAAAACGCGGCGACAGGCGGGAGTTGCAAAGCGGATGGCTTGTTCTACGGCTTTGTTCCGGGCCCCCACCGGCTCTCGGGGGAACAATAAGAGAAGCAGTTTCATACACTTTCTATGCCCACTGCGTGCGGCATACGCCAGAGCAGTCAGCCCGTGTTCATTGGCCAGTTCGGCACACGCGCCTGCATGCGTAAGCAGGCTGACTAATTCCAGGCTCCCCAGCTCTGCCGCCAGCATAAGGGGTGTTTTACCGCCCGGGCCGGCGGGGTGATTCACACCAGCACCGGCGGCAATCAACAGGCGGACACGCTCCACGTCCTGGCGGGTTACCGCTCCTCCAAGGGCCCACGCCGCCATATCCGGACGCGCTGCGAGCTCCCGCACACAGGAAGCCAGCACTTCAGCACAGTCCGCATGCCCTTGCTGCACCGCATACTGAAAAGGAATCATCCCCTGCTTATCCGGCAGAAAAGCATCTGCCCCGGCACGCAGCAACAGCTTCAGGCTCCCATATGAACCATTGTATGCAGCCGCATGCAGGGCGGTGCCCCCATCCGGCTCCATGGCGTGAGGGGAAGCACCGTGCGCCAGCAAGAGCCCGACCATATCCGGCAAGTCGCGTTCAGCTGCAAGAAAAAGCAACGGATACCCCCCGAAAGTCCTGGCATCTGCATCAGTCCCGAGCTCCAGAAGCAGTTGCACCATCTCGCAGGAACCATCAATCATGGGAGAGAGGATGGGGAGAAGGTCGGCCTCTGCATTCAGGCTTGCCCCGGCTTCTGCCAGCAGGCGCACCACTTGCAGCTCACCGCTCTCCACCGCAAGCAAGAGCGGGGTATAACCATACTTGTCCTTATCATCAGGGCGGGCTCCGCTCTGCAGCAATAATTTCACTTTTTCCGGTGAATGAATACAGGACAACAGCAATACGGAAGCCACATCTGCCCGTTTTGCGCCGTCAAGGCCGGCAATATACGACTGCAATTCTTCCAGCGTTCCCTCTACGGGAGCCGATTCGAGCACCTCCTGGTAATTTTCTGAATGATTCATCTGGGGCTTATCAATGTATTTTTGTTGGAAAATCCGTTATTTTACAGCAAAGAATTTTTTTAGCCATGAAAGGATTCCCGCAGGTTTGCGCTGTGGTGCAGCTTCCTGCGGCGCCAGAGTCAGCGCAGCCAGTTTTTCCAGTTCACACCCCAGTTCTGCCTCAGCCACGCTCTGGCAGACAAAGTGCTTTTTCTTCTCCCCGGGTATATTGCTGCGGCGGTAAGGCTGCCCGAACTTTTTCATCTGCATTCCGGCTTCCTCATGCCCATGCTCGGCAGCCCTCTCCAGCCAGTAAAGGCACTCTCCATAACTCTGGATTACCCCCAGGCCCTTCCCATAACAGTGTGCAAGCAAATACTCAGCCTCCGGGTGCTCCTGGCGCGCAGCCTGGTATGCCCAGCGGGCGCATTTTTTCCAGTTCTCCGGATTCTCCGCCACCTTGCTCATAAAATATATGGCCACATTATACTGGGAATTACGTTCGCCCTTCAGGGCGGCCCGGGTATACCACAGAAAAGCGGCAGCAGCATCCTTCTCTACGCCCAGCCCCCTGGCATAAAGCCCGGCCAAGACTTCCATACCATGCGGGTGCCCAAGCTCTGCCGCCTTGAAGCAACAATCAAAGGTTTGTTCCCAATCCTCCTGAGTGTATGCCGCCCTGGCCTTTTCAAACCATTCTTCTGACTCAGGGCTAATGGCATGCTCTGCCGCGCCGGCGGCTGCGCCAATGCAGGCGGAATAATTCGATTCATTTGTAACGGTGTGTTTCATATCAGTGTTCTGCTCTATTTTTTTATCTGTACTATGGTGCCAGGGCTCTCATTTCTTTTGCGAAAAGTTTTATATGACACCCTTTGTACCATATCTGAAGTTTGCGGAAGTTGCGCTGGGGCAGGATTCCCCGCTGCCCCCGCTTTTCACATACGGGGGCTGTGGCGTCCGGCTCTCTGGTTTTTCTTTTCATCATCTTATGCATTCAGCTACTTTAATTGAGCCAGGCAGCAAAGTCCGCAATGACGCGGGCACACTCTGTATGGCGGCAAATTACCGCCAGCGTGAGCGCATTCAATCCTGGTTCATACTCTTTCAACGGCTCTGCCCCCGCGGCTAACAAAAGACTGGCGCACTCTGCATACCCCCAGCTCGCGGCCTCCATCAACGGTGAATACGCCACCCCCACACAGTTCACCCAGGCACCCGCATCTATAAGGAGACGCACACATTCGGTCTTCCCTGCCTTCACGGCTCTGTACAAAGCAGTCATTTTCACATTATCCGAAAGATTCACCCGGGCACCGGCATTCAGCAGATGGATAACGCAGTCTTCATGCCCCTGCTCCGCAGCCAGCATAAGTGGAGTGCGCTGCCCGCAATTGAGTGCATTCACCGCAGCCCCCGCATCTAACAAAACCTTGACGCACTGCGGAAAACCAGCCCTGGCAGCCAGGTGCAGCGGGGTATCACCCATAGAATCCTCCAGGTTCACCAGATTGCTGCAACGGGCAAGGCACTGCACCACTTGCACATGCCCCCTGGCTGCAGCCACGTGAAGCGCACTCTTTTTCACCGCACCCACATTCAGCGGAGAGGCGCCGGCCTTCAGCAGAAGGCTCACACAGTCCAGATACCCCAGAGCCGCAGCATGCATTATCGCAGTGAGGCCATCTTCTCCGGCATAATCGGCGGAGACGCCGGCCGCCAGCAGCAAACGGACAGCACGCGGGCGCCCCAGTTGCACCGCACGCAGTAAAAGGGCTCCTGAAGCATCGGGGCATTCAGGGCGCGGCATCTCCATACGCAAAGGAGCCATCATCGCCCTTTCCTCCGCTTCACCTGCGCCGTATGCTTCAAGCGCACGCACGCAATCCTCACGCTTTAAATGCCGGGCCCAGGCCAAAGGAGAGCACCCGAACGCATCGCACCGGCTTACATCTGCCCCCATGCCCAGCATGATGCAGACACACCAGAAATGATTCCCCTTGATAGCGGCAATCAACGCAGTTTCACCGCCCCATGCTGACGGGGCATCACATTCTGCCCCAGCAGACAGCAAGAGATCCACGCACTCCACATGCCCGTTGCGGGCGGCTGCATACAAGGCCATTTCTGTGCCGTAGGAATCACAGGAATCAGGAGATACACCGCGGTCAAGCAGGAACTTGACACAATCCACATGCCCACGTTCGGCTGCGGCGAACAAGGCCAGCCCGGGTTCAACCTCATCATCCTCCCAGAATGGATACAGCAATTCCACACACCTGGTATGCCCGCGCATGGCCGCCAGAAACATGGCAGAATGCTCCTCAGAGTCCAGGCGCCCGGTATTGGCGCCATGCCGTATCAGGACCTCCAGGCATTCGGACCGGCCATACCAGGAGGCCAGGAAAACGGCATCCCAGTAGCATTCATCGACATTGCCATCTTTCCCATGGTGTGCGACGCAGAAGTCAACATCTGCCCCCGCCAGGATGAGAGCCTCGGCGCAGTGCCGATGCCCGAACATGGCCGCTTTCATGAGCGCGGTCTTGCAGCAGGAATCAAACGCATCAATCCCCGCACCCAATGAGTCCAAGCAAGAACCCAGGTGCTGTGTTTTCATCTGCTCCAGCTCCTGGGTCAGCAGCTCCAGCTGCCCCAGACGCGCGGCCTTCATCAGAAGAGTCTCATCCGGGAAAGCCCCAGTGGACCCATTTTCAGGTTTCAGTTCTTCATCAGCATGCATCTGTTTCATTCTGGAAATTGCTATTATTTTGCGCCGCCACCAGCGGCCTGATTTTCAGTAGAAGCTGCACATACAGCCTGGCGGCCTCCGTCATCAGCGCCTCCTTCAGGGCAGGCTCAGGCGCGCTGCCGTTCACAGGCACGCAAAGCTTGCACAACAGCCATTCAGATTGAGGCTGCAGGAAAAAGGAAGCACGCCGGTGCACTGCATTCTCCGAGTTCAAAACATCCAGCACCCTCGCATACGACCCGGTTATACCGGCCACAATGCTGCCGGCCATGATACACCAATCACCCGCCTGGGCATCCAGAGATACCCAGGCATACACCCGCTCGCCATCATATTCCGTCTGGTATATATCATCATCAAAATCCGTATTTTCATCGGCAACCCGGTGCCATTCCTGGGGGCGTTTCCACCCGCCCAGCAGCAAGCGCAGCACCTGGAGCACCAGAGGCAAGGCTATGGTCAATCCACCGTCCATGAATTCACATTGCATATTTACTCCTCCGTTTTGCATCCAGACGAATCAGACGAGCAGCTATGGAATGACGCCACCAGGAAATCGAAGCGCACAAAGTTATCGCAAACTCCGGATTGGCAGCCTCCCCGATACCCTCATAGCACATTTTAGCATACATGTACTTAGCATAGTCCGAACCCAACTGTGCCGCCGTGCGGTAATACGCAGCGCTTTTCTCCCAATCCTGCTCACCATCATCACCGCTCCAGCACCTGCGCGCCAGCACCACCAGCCGGGCTATTTCATCTCCGCGGGCAAAGTCCGGTTGTGCGACCTTCTTTTCTACAGCCTTTTCATGAGTACAGCTTACAATCGGCCGCGGCGTGAACGGGACTGCGCCGGAGCCGGCCATGGCGCCCCCACCACTACCGTGGGGGGTATTATGTATATTATCATCACATGCTATCACATCTGTCTTCATTGAATCATTCCTCCGTTCTGCGCGAAATATTCCCTGCTCCTCAGCAGCACGTGCCTCATAAACACGCACGGCTGCACCAAAGAGATCAGTTTCCGGGTAACATTTTATATGTGGGGTTCAGGTTGATATGGTGAGGTGCCGCTCCTGGCACACCGTTTCTTCTCAGATCTATATAGTAGATTTCCTGCTTACTTTTTGCAGGAAAAATCATTTTTTCTCAGGGCCCCGCGGCAGATTCTACGGAAACGCGCAGGTCACAAGCAAAGCGGCAGATGATTCAGACTATTTCCGTTTCATTCTGAGGGGAGGGGGACGTCAATCCTGGCCCGGGCCCGGAAGTCACGCAACAGTCCGGAAACCCACCGCTGGCCCACATCTCTTTGCCTCACAGCAGATTACTTCGAACAAGCGCCTTCATCAACAGGCTGTTTCAGAGAGTCGATTCAGCTACTGGCAAAGCATCCGCACGGGATACAAAGCGCATCCACCCCCAGGCCCCAGATGAAGCCACGTTTCTTCTGCTTACATAGTTTTTTCATAAGTGTAGTTGTACTAATTATTATCAATTCATTCGCAATACTGCATTCCCCCACCGGGAGCTCACAAATAAAAGAAATTCTTGTAATTAAACCGGGTCAGCTCCGAATCCGACTCATCCAGCTCCTGCAAGCGGGCAGGGATATCGCACAGAGGCACCTGCGCATCCAACAGGAAACGCAGATTTTTCGCCAGGTTCACATTTTCACAGTTCAGTTCTTCCTGCGTAGTGTAAACGCCATACTCGCGGGCCTCCTCCAACTCGGAAATAATCATGCCGCTGAACAAGCCATGCAGACTCTCCTTTCGCGCAAAATCCACAGCATTGCACCAGATTCCCACCAGATTCGCCCCATGCCGGCGCAAAGGGAAAGCATGCGCATGGGAGATGATGAGCCCCGAGAAAGCAGCCTCCTCCTCAGCCGACCGATAAAGCAAACCGGCAGCAGAGCCATGGCCCAGCAGGAAGATGCGCTCCTGCGCACCGGTATTCCGGATGCAGCGGCGCATCTGCCGGCGAGAAAGCGGCGCAGTAATCAACTGCAGCTCCGACCCTTCATACAACATTTGCAGCATCAGGGTCGTATTATCCTTGGGATGTATTACCAGAGTCACGTTTCTTCGAGTAGTAAGGGGTTCACGAGGTCTGCATACATTGCGACCTCTCCAACATATATATATATAACAGCGCAGAGTGGCCTTTTTTTTCAGAAAAATGCATTTCTTTAAAAATTCTTGACCATCGGCCCCATTACGTGTTATACACCCTGCCATGCCCGACTCCACTTCCCTCATGCTGCAGGCACTGAACGCCACCGGCAGCAGCCCCAACACCGCGATACACGACCTGAACACCGGAAAGATCTGCCACTCCTGGCTGTGGTACACCTTCCCCCGGCTGGGGGGAACAGGTGCCGCAGAACTGAGCAACACCCCGGCACTGAGCAACCGCTATGAAGCAGAGGAGGTTCTGAACCACCCAGTACTGGGCCAGCACCTGCGCCAAGCCACGCACGCCCTGCTGCAGCATGCCCGCAAGGCACTGGTGCCCGAAAGCCCCGCAACTGAGCAGATACGCAGCAGCCTCACCCTGTTCAGTGCTTTGGCGCCAGGCTCAATCTTCAACACGGCTCTGGAGCGCCTGTTCCCGGCAGCCCCCTGCCCTGACACACAGGACTACATGGCAGAAACCGACCTGCAGCGCTTCATCAACGCCCAGGATGCAGGCGGAGCCTACACCCGGGCCCTGCGTGAACTGGCCGCCGGCCGCAAGCTCACCCACTGGATGTGGTATATCTTCCCCACACCACGCGAATTCGCCCGCAGCGAACAAGCCTTTACCTACGGCCTGAGCACCCCGGCGGAAGCCCACCACTATATGAAACACCCGCAACTGGGTCCCCGACTTCAGGAAGCATCGCGCACCCTGCTCCGGCACACGGGAGCAGACATAAGGCATATAATGGGGGCCACAGATGCCGCCAAGCTCCGCACCTGCATGACCGTGTACCAGGCCGTAGCCCCCAGCCCCGAGTTTACGGCCGAAGTGCTGCGCAGCTTCTACGCCGGTGCCCCCTGCCCCCGCGCCTTGGAATGGCTTCACCGGGGTTCCTGATTCGCCACCCGTTTTTTTCATGCCCGACCAGGGCGGTGCCCCTAGCCGGCACCGCATATGCAGCATTGTCAGCCCTTACCACCGATGGACGCAATCCACTCCGCACACGCGAACTGCTCCTCCATGACGGCATAATAGAGCGGGCTGCGGCCATTGTCATCCACATCATTCACAGATACCCCCAGAGCGGCATCTGCCAGCAGCAACCGCATGCACTCCACATGCCCGTGCATAGCAGCCAGGTGAATCGGGGCAAAGCCATCGTCATCCACCCGCCGGGCATCAATCTGCGGGTGATTCAACAACAGCTCCACCACCTCCGTCCGGTTCTGCACAATCGCCCGGTGCAAAGCCGCGGAGCCGAATTCATCCGGGGCATTCACCTCTCCCCCCGCCTCAAGCAACTCACGCACCTTCTCAGCATCTCCCCCAGCCGCAGCGGCGCACAGGTCGGTTACATCTGCCGGCACAACACGCGCACGCAGACGCTCCAGCACCTCGCGGGGGAAAACGAAACAACGCTCAGAACCAAAAGCACAAAAATGGTTTACCGGGAAAGCCGCCTCAGGCTCAGCCTCCATGTACATATCTTCCTTACTACACATAGCACTACAAAAGGGTTCATCTATATATAGCCTCCTTTCCATGCAAATATTACATCAATTTTGATTTTTTTCCAATTGGGCAAGGTCCTCCACAAAAATTCAAGAAAGAATCATTTTCTCTGCAAACTATTTCGATGTTCACCTATTTGGGACAGAAATGGGAGCCTGGTGAATCCTGGAGCGGAGATACCGGAAAATGTCTGTTGCAGGCCGAAGAAATGCCAATGGGCATCTGCATGAGCGGAAAAACTATGATGAAATAAACAAAGAGACAGCCATATTTTGATGGACATATAAAAACCTCCAACCTCTGCTGAGAGACCAGATACATGATGAACGCTATACTAGCCTTTAGGCTAATGGTTTCTCATGCTTGCCTTTCACTTATATATAGTACCAGTCGGGCGTTGTTTTTGCAGGAATTCTCATTTTTTGTTTTTTCTACTCTGTGCGCGTCCGGGATTCGCAGGTCTGTTGGCAGGATAGAGACAGAAAAGGGGCCGGTGCCTGGTGCACGAGCCCCTTTTTCCTGCAATGTGCGCAATGAAATGCTTTACAAATACCGCAGCCAGAGGTAGATGGCGGAAATCCCGACACTCATGAGCATGAGCGGGAAACCGATGACGAAGTACTGCATGAAGCTCACACGCAGGTTATGCTGGCGGGCCAGGCCCAGGGCCACCACATTCGCACTGGCGCCGATGACGGTGCCATTGCCGCCAAGGCAGGCCCCCAGGGAGAGCGCCCACCAGAGGGGCTCCAGATTGGCATAACCCATGGCGCCCATATCCTGCACCAGCGGAATCATGGTGGCCACAAAGGGGATGTTATCCACAAAGGCGCTCATGATGGCGCTGAGCCAGAGCACGCTCATGGTGGTGGCTACCGGCTCTCCACCGGTGAGCTGCATGGTCTGCGCGGCCATCCAGTTGATGATGCCGTTCACCTCCAGGCCACCCACCAGCACAAACAGGCCCACGAAGAAGAAGATGGTGGTCCACTCCACCTTGGACAGGATGAGCTCCAGCGCTTTCTCGCGGTCGGGCATGGTGAGCAGCAGCAGCAGGGAGGCACCGGTCACCGCAATGGTGCCACTCTCAAGCCCCCAGTGGGGAATGAGTCCGTGACTGCAGAACAGCAGTATCGTGAAGGCCAGCGTAAACAGGCAGCGCCACAGCAGCCGCGGACTGCGGATGAGCCCCGAGAGCTTGATGTTCATGATGCGGTTGTGATTCTTGCTCACCTTGGCAAATTCCTTGCGGTACAAGAAAATCAGAATCGCCACCGTCAGCACGAAGGAAATCAGACAGGGAATGAAAAGATTGATAATGAAATCATTAAAGCTCAGTTCCTTCACCTGGCTGGCAATCATGATGTTGGGCGGGTCGCCAATCATGGTGCAGGTGCCGCCTATGTTGGATGCCAGAATCTGCGCTATAACGAAAGGCAGCGGCGAAATTTTGAGATCCTTGGTCAGAGTGAAGGTAATCGGCACAGTGAGCAGCACCGTGGTCACGTTGTCCAGAAAAGCGGAGCAGACTGCCACCATCACCGATAGCGCAATAAGCAACGCCACCGGGTTGCCATTCGTCTTCTGAGCCGCCCACACGGAAAGGAAACGGAACACGCCGGTCTTGCTGAGCACCAGCACCTGAATCATCATGCCGATGAGCAGCGCCAGCGTATTGAAATCGATGTGCTCAATAGCCTGCTGCTGGCTGATAACCCCGCCAAGCACCATGAGCATGGCGCCGAACAGAGCAATAACCGTGCGCTGCACCTTCTCGGAGACAATCAGCGCATAAGTAATGAGGAAAATGACAAGTGCGGCTGTGACGTGATACGACATAGAAAATAAGCGGTCTGGAAAGGTACACCCGCAGAGCGGTTTTGGCAAGCTTTTTCTGCTTTGCGCGCGCGAATTCTGCATTCCCCACAAACTAACTTGGCGAAAAAGCTAGATTTTACTTCACAAAGGCAGGGAAAGTGTGTATTATGCATGTACGAGTTATGGCTACACGCATGCAAAAGACCCTCGCCAAGTGCACCTCCACCCTGGAGGGCACATCGCTGCACACCGGTCAGACGGTGAAGCTCATTATCAAACCCGCTGAGCCGAACACGGGCTTCAAGTTCCGCCGCATCGACCTGCCGGACAAGCCTTTCCTGGATGCCTCGGCCTCCAAAGTGCAGGCAGTGGAGCGCGCCACCACCATTGCAGATGGTGCAGTGAAGGTGCACACCGTGGAGCACATCCTCTCAGCCCTCACCGGCATGGGGGTGGACAACGCCATCATTGAGATGGATGCGAACGAACCGCCCATCGGCGATGGTTCTGCCCTGCCCTATGTGGAGATGATCAAGAAGGCCGGCATCGTGGAGCAGAACGCCCCGCTGAAGGTCTGGGAAATCCGCGAACCCATCATGGTGGAAAACAAGAACGGCTCCACCATCGTCATCATGCCCTCCCGCGATTTCCGCATCTCCCTCACCGCCGTGGGGCCGAACGGCCGCGTGACGCAGTACTTCGACAGCGTCATCACCCCGGAGACCTACGAGAAGGAGCTTTCCAATTCCCGCACGTTCTGCTTCTACGAGGATATCCAGCCGCTGCTGGAGAAAGGCCTCATCCAGGGTGGCACGCTGGATAATGCCATCGTCATCAAGGGCGAGGAATACCTCTGCGCCGGCGGCCTGCGCTTCCACAACGAATGCGCCCGCCACAAGGCCATGGACCTCATCGGCGACTTCATCCTCTGCGGCCACCGCATCATGGGCCATGTGATTGCCATCATGCCCGGCCACGGCATCAACACCCAGATGGCCGCCAAGCTGCAGCAGAAGTACGAGAGCATGGAAGCCAAGCGTCCGAAGCCCATCACCCTGCCCAGTGGCGAAGCCGTGCTCGACACGCTGGAGGTCATGAAGCTCCTGCCGCACCGCTACCCCTTCCTCATGGTGGACCGCATCATCGATTTCGAGGGCGACCGCAAGTGCATCGGCCAGAAGAACGTGACCATGAACGAGCAGTTCTTCCAGGGCCACTTCCCCGGCCACCCGGTCATGCCCGGCGTGCTGCAGGTGGAAGCCATGGCCCAGGTAGCCTCCATCCTCATGCTCCGCATGCCGGAAAACATGGGCAAGATCGGCTACTTCATGAGCTGCGACAAGGTGAAGTGGCGCCGCCCCGTGGTTCCGGGGGATGTGCTCATCATCGAAACAGAGCTCACCAAGATGCGCGGGGCCATCGGTATGGCCACGGGCCGCTGTCTGGTAAATGGAGAGATTACATGCGAAGCTGAGCTGAAATTCATGCTCTCCGACGCGTGATTTTCGCTGCGAAAGCGAAAAAAATGAAGAACGGTGCTTGACATACGCCGATTTTCGGGTATCATATCGCACCCGGCCGTTTCATGCGGCCTCACAGAAACCACTTCAAAACCAGATAAGAAATTATGAGCAAGAGAACATACCAGCCTTCCAAGCGCTGCCGCAAGCGCCAGTTCGGTTTCCGCGCCCGCATGGCTACCAAGAACGGCCGCGCCATCCTCGCCCGCCGTCGCGCCAAGGGTCGCAAGCGTCTTCTGCCCAAGGGTGCAGAGGTGCACTACAAGCGCCACATCATCCAGCACGGCTAAAGCCCCGGCAGGGTTTCTGTAAGAGAGTACCCCGGGTGCTCCCTGCCCTGCAGGAGAAACCAACGCCCTGTTCACGATGCAGCTGAAGAGGCACCAAACCATGAAGCGAGCCAGTGAGTTCGCCATGGTGCGTGCGCAAGGCTCATCCGCAGCAGGGCGTTTTCTTGTGCTCAGCACCCTGGCCTACACCGGCGAGGGTGCGGGTGCAAAGGAATCCCGCTTCGGGATTATCACAACGAAGCGACTGGGCCACGCCGTGGTGCGCAACCTGCTGCGCCGCCGCATCCGCGAGATAGTGCGCGCGCACGGGGAGCCGCTGCAGCATGGGCACTATGTGGTGCTCATCCCGCGCCACACCGCAGCCACAGCCGCCTACACCGAGCTTGAGAAGGACTTCCAACGCCTCCTCAAGCGTAAACATTTTACAAACTAAGCACCTCATCTCCGGATGCTGAAGCGCCTGGTCATCCTCCCGGTTCTGTTCTACAAACGTTTCATCAGCAAGCCGCTGCATGTGCTTTGCGGGCCGGACAGCGGATGCCGGTTTCAGCCCAGCTGCTCCACCTACTTCATCCAGGCCGTGGAAACCCACGGTGTGATAAAGGGCGTGGGGCTGGGGGTGTGGCGCATCCTGCGCTGCAACCCTTGGGGCGGGTGCGGCCACGACCCCGTGCCACCCCGCCGCCAGAAGTAAAGTTTTCCCCCCAAAAAATATAAAAGCACTTAACAACTAACTCACCCACAATAATAATTATGGATAAGACAGGATGGATTGTTGTATCGCTCTGCGCAGCCCTGCTGGGTCTGCAGTGGTACTACAACAGCACCCAGGAGCCCGCCCCGCAGGCTCCCGCCGCCCCTGCTGCCGCCACCGCCCCGGTGGAGCCCGCAGCAGCAGCCACCACCCCCGCCGCCGCCACGCCGGCCAGCGTAGCCACCACCCCGGCTCCCGCGCTGCCCGCCGTGGAGAAGAAGGTGATTGCCACCCTCACCAGCAAGGATGCCGAGGGCAAGCCCGTGGCTAAGTACAACTTCTGCAACATCGGCGGCGCCATCGGCGGCGTGGAGATGCTCGGCCAGGTCATCAACAGCACCCGCGAGGAGCTGAAAGGCACCGATGTGAGCATCAACTCCAACCCGGATGCCGGCATCGGCGCCCTGGTGTTCGGTCTTTCCAACGACCGCGCCCCGCAGTTTGACCAGGCCGTGTATGAATACCGCGCCGACCTGAGCAACGAAAACCAGGTGACCCTGCTGGGCCGCGTAGGCGACCTCATCGTGCGCAAGGTATATACCCTGAAACCCCTGAAGCAAGGCGAAAAGACCATCGATGGCAACGCCTACGTGCTGAACCTGAAGGTAGACGTGCAGAACACCTCCGGCCAGACACTCAACGCCCAGGACTGGGGGCTCTACGCCGGCGGCATGGGCCAGATTTCCAAGGATGAATCCTCCTACTACACCTACTACGTGCACCTGGAGGACGGCAGTTTCGAGAAAAACAGCGCCAGCGATTTCCGCCCCTGGCTCGGCAAGCCCAAGGAACGCCGCTACGATAAGGGTCTCGACTCCCTGGAGTGGGTCGGCGTCATGAACCAGTACTATGCCTCCATCGTGAAGCCGGACAAGAGCAGCGGCAACAACGCCATGTATGCCGCGCCCGCCCAGTTCCCCCTGCAGGTCAGCGGCGATAAGACCGAGTGCGTGGAAGTTGCCCTCGGCATGCCCGGGTTCTCCCTCGCTGGCAAGACGGACGCCATGATGGGCGGCCAGAAGAGTTTCTCCTTCGATATTTTCACCGGCCCGAAGCTCAACCTCATGCTCAACGACATGACGGATGACTTCCGTATGATTGACCGCGTGATGGACTACGGTGTCTTCACCATCATCGCCTACCCCATGAACTGGCTCGTGAACCTCTACCACGGCTGGCTGGGCAACTGGGGCTGGGCCATCATCGCCATGACCATCACCATCCGTCTGCTCATCTGGCCGCTCTACCGCAAGAGCTACACCAGCATGAAGCGCATGAGCCTGCTGCAGCCGCAGATGCAGGCCCTGAAGGAAAAGTACCCGAACGACCAGCAGAAGGTGCAGATGGAGATGATGAAGCTCTACCAGCAGTACGGCATTTCCCCCATGGGCGGCTGCCTGCCCATGCTGCTGCAGATGCCCATCTTCTTCTCCTTCTTCTATGTGCTGCAGACGGCTGCAGAGTTCCGCGGCGAGGGCTTCATCGGCTGGGTGACCGACCTCTCGCAGATGGATACCGTGTTCTCCTTCCCCTTCATGGGCTATGAAGTGCCGGTCAACATCCTGCCCATCCTCATGGCCGTGTCCACCATCATCCAGATGCACATGACCCCCGCCACCGGCGATGCCACGCAGGTGAAGATCATGCGCTGGATGCCGCTCATGTTCTTCCTGTTCTGCTATACCTACCCGAGCGCCCTCGGTCTCTACTGGACCACCAGCAACCTCATCTCCATCCTGCAGACCATCATCATCCGCCGCATGCCCGCGCCGGAACTGGTGAAGGTGCAGAAGAAGAAGGGTGCCAAAAAGTCCTTCATGGAGCGCATGATGGAACAGCAGGCAGCCCTGGAGCGCCAGCGCCAGGCCCAGCAAGGCAAGTAACACCACCTTTCCATTCACGCCCCGCAGTCTCATCTGCGGGGCGTTTTAACTTTTATTGCAACCTTGAAACATCTCGTCATCCCCATCCTTTGCAGCACCTCACTGTGGGCAGCCCCTCTCCTGCCGGCAGAGATGTGCCAGGCCTACATGGAACTGGGAATGACGACAAAATGTCTGGAGTTGCTGGAAGTGGAGCAACAGAAATGGGAATCTCTTCCACCCCCTGAAAAAGTGGCACAGGAACAGAAACTCATCGGTCTGATTCTCACGCACTGGGATGCCCTCATGCAGGCTCGCCGCCTGTGCGCTCCCTGTCTCCACTGGCATGGGGAAGGCGCCTATGGCCACATCAGCTACCGAACGCAGGATTTGCCCCGGCAATGGGTAGAGGAATACATGCGCCTCCGGGCACAGTATGACCAGCTCGCCCCTGAACAGGCACAACGGCTGGCATACCTGCACAACCGGATTTATACCTATATCGACCAGTCTCCCAACGCCGCCGATATTGAGCAGATCATCAGCCACGTGTACCGGAATGAACGGCAACAGGCCGCAGCACTACTCGACACCATGCGCCGGAACCACCCGGATTATTGCCCGGCGCCCTTCCGAGCCCTCTCCCTGGCCCTTGCCGCAACACCGGCAACCAGCCACGCCCTGTTGCTCCTGCTCTGCACCCGCCTCCCCATGGGCACCATCCGCGAAACGCATATTGTGGATTAACCCAATTCGTTTGCGCACGATATTCAGATCACCTCAACGGAACGACTCTGAGATGCTTCCTGCCCGCCCCATGGGCACTCACCCTTGCAGGGCAAACACTACCGAGTTTGGTTAATCACGGCTGCTTTGTTCTTCATGTCTGGGATGCGGTTCCGCGCGGACTTTCACCCCAGTGCGCATATCGCGGCGGTCGCATCCAAAAAAAACCTGCTGCAAAATGCAGCAGGTTTTTTGAAAAGGGTGTATCGCGTATGAAATACTTGCCTTACTTGGCGCGGTAGTACTGGTAGTGCACGCGCTCGTCGATAGCAAGGGCCTCGCGGGCAGTGCGAATCACGCTGGGCTCAGCATCGAACTGGAACAGCATGTACTGACCGTGCGTCAGGTGGTTAGACTCATAAGCGAATTCACGACGACCCACATTCGTGGTGCCGGTCACCTTGGCGCCTGCGGCCTCAAGCTTCTCCGTCATGGCGGCGGTCAGCTCATCGAGGGTGGCAGAACCCTTCATGTTCAGAACGATCAGTGCTTCGTACTTTCTCATAGCTATTTTTAATGTAAGATCTCTTGCTTTCGCAAATGCGGTGGCAGATGATGCACCTTTTTCACGAAGAAATCAAGCCTAAAGTGTAATTTAGGCTAAAATTTCTGCTTTCAGGCCGTTAAATCAGATGAGTTTAAGACGAACAAGGTCCTGAGTATCGATAAGCCCCACGGGTTTGTTATCGGCATCGAGCACCACGAGGTCGTCGATCCGGCGGTCGCGGAGGGTCTTCACCGCCACGATGGCGAGCTTATCAGCCTCCACATAGACGGGGTTCTTCGTCATGATGCTGCGCACCGGCTGCACACCGCAGGAGGGGTCCTTCTGGTAGGCGCGGGCAAAGTCACCATGCGTGAACACGCCGGCCAGGGAGCCATCCTCATGCACCAGGATGCATGCACCCACGCGGGCGGTGGACATGGCGATGATGCAGTCCATGATGGTGGAAGACTCCGGCAGCTTGGCAAACTCCGTGCGCATGATATCGCCGATGCGGGTGAGCAGGGCGCGGCCCAGGGAGCCACCGGGGTGGCTGCGGGCAAAGTCTTCCTTGGTGAAGTTCTGGGCCTCCAGCAGGGCCATGGCCAGGGCATCGCCCATGACCAGCATGGCGGTGGAAGAAGAGGTGGGGGCCAGGTTCAGCGGGTCGGCCTCGCGCTCCACAAAGGTGTTGAGCACCACATCAGAAAGCTGGGCCAGGGTGGAGTTCGGCTTGCCGGTCATGCCGATGATGTCGATATCGAAGCGCTTCAGGAAAGGCATGAGGGTGAGCAGCTCCGCAGTCTCGCCGGAGTAGGACATGGCGATGCAGGCATCGCCGTCCTGCACGATACCGAGGTCGCCATGCAGGGCGTTCATCGTATCCAGCACCACAGAAGGCGCACCGGTGGAGGTGAGGGTGGCAGCAATCTTATCACCGATGAGGCCGCTCTTACCCACGCCCACGATGATGATCTTGTGCCCGGTGTTGATGGCCTTGCGCATGGCCTCCACGGCCTCATCGAAAGAATTATCCAGAGAATCACCAATGACCTTGAGTGCATCAATTTCGTCCTCAAAGACCTTTTTACCGCGAATGATATGGCTGATCATAGTTATTAGAAACTGTTTTAGTGCTTTGATACTACCACACGCCACAGCAGACTGCAATAAAAAACCGCCGTGGAGCAACTCCACGGCGGCAGAAAAGCGGAAATAAGCGTGTTATCAGTTGTTCACACGGCCGAGGTAGGTGCCATCTTCCGTCTTCACGGAGATGCGCTGACCGGCAGTGATGAACAGAGGCACCTGCACCACAAGGCCCGTGGTCATGGTGGCGCTCTTGTACACGTTGTTGGCGGAGTTGCCCTTCACGCCCTCGGGAGCCTCGGCCACCTCCATGGTGATGGCGGCGGGAAGCTCGATAGAGCACACGATTTCATCGGTGAAGAGCAGCACATACACATTACCCTCGATGAGGTAATCCTTCACGGGTTCCACGATATCCTCGCCCACGCACACATCTTCGTAGGTCTCGGTGTTCAGGAAGTGGTAGCCCATGCCGTCCACGTAGGAGAATTCCATCTCCTCGCGGCTGAGCATCACGCCCTCAAGGAAGTCGTTGGAGGTGAGGCGCAGGTTGTAATCCTTGCCGGTTGCGATGCTGCGGATGGTCATCTGCACATAGGAGGCCATGCGGGGGGGAGTCTTGAGCTGGCTCTCACGCACAACGCAGATATCGCCGTTGTAGTTCACGGCGTGACCTTTGCGGAGCTGAATAACGGGAACTTTTGCCATAACGCGCGGAGATTATCAGAGAGCCCCCTTATAGTCAAGCTTTTTCTCTTTTTACCCCCCGCCATGCTGCTAAAAAAAGCACACGTGTCCCAAAGATTTTGTAAGCAATAGAAATATCAGCAACATTTTGGAAGAGGCCCCCTCTGCTCGATAAATTGGAATTTGTGGGGGACCATTGTCGGAGCACGGGACTTCAGTCCCGATTGGAAGCACCGTGATTTCGGGACTGAAGTCCCGTGCCCCGATGGCTACAAACATCAATTTGTCGAGTTCTTCACTCAAAATCTTTGGGACACGGGAGCTAAAAAAGGGTGCCCGGTATCGGCGGGCACCCTGTTTCAAGCATTTCAAGAGGCATCAGAACGCCATTTTCATGCCCAGCTGGGCATCAAACGCGTAGGAATCGCTGCGGATGATACCCTCCGCCGTGCCGAAAAGCGCCAGATTCTCAGTGATGGGCATATCCAGCCCCGCGCCGATTTCCCAGCCCCAGCGGTCGCGGGAGGCGCAGTTCTGGCGGAAGGACTCACCATCCACCGTGAACTTGGCAGAGGGGTTCACATTGCCCACGGAGCCGACCGCACCGGTCTGGAGGGAGAGCATACCCTCCGGCGCAGAACCGAAGGAAGGCAGGACAATGTTATAACGGAAGCCCATGTTCACATCCGTGGCCCAGTCTTTCTGGCTGCGGACGCGGAGCGTGTATCCATCGCGGGATTTGCGGACGCCGTCCAACTTGTTCCAGGAAGTCTGCACCCCGGCATAAACCTGCAAGGTGGCAGATTCCATGCGCATCAGGTCATAGGCGGTCTCGTGCATGAAGTTGATGGCATAGCCATCGCGGTCGGCACCGTGCATATTGTGGTAGTTCAGGCCCATGCCGAGGGAGTTCATGCAGGTCCAGCGGCCATCCTTGCCGATGGAATAGATATCGAAGCGCGTGTTATCCTCGTTGCTGGTGCGGGCGTTATCCGTTTCCGCGTGGGCTCGGCCATAGGATACCGCCCCACCCACCAGGAAGTTGTCGCGCACCAGGTATTCCGCCACCAGCTGGGCACCGGCCTCATCGCGGTCGTGCCCCGGGCTGCCGGAGTGACTATCTACGCTGGTCTGCTCATAAAAGCCCTGCACCCCCACACGCCAGCGCTTCGCCGGGCTGGTGAGCACCGTCTCCGTGAGGCTGCCGGCCTTGGAATCAACCGTATTCACAGTGTAGACCGGCTTGGCCTGCAGCGGGGTACCCTTCCCCATGCTGGCACGCAGGCGGCGCAGGTGGCCGATATTGCCATCCAGCTGGCTGCTCATGGCGGTGGCATAGTTGCGCCCGCCCACCGGGGCATCTACGGCATAAACATTCATCAGGCCGGCACCTACTACCAACGCAGCAGCACCCAGCTGACCCAGAGTTCGTGTATTTGTATTCTTCATAATCACACAGGGCTGTTTGGTTCACCTCAGCCGCTGTGCGCGAGCATACCGCAGTTAGATTGCGCAGCTCAAGGAGTTAGAATATCTATTAGAAAGCAAGAAAATTCAGCGTTTCAGGAAGAAGCGTACCATGAGGAAATTCACCGGTACCACAATCACATACACCGGCAGGGGGAGGAGGGATTCCGGGCGCCCGAGTACCGGCAGCCACTCCACCAACCAGGGGGTAAGCCAGATGAGCAGCATGCTCAGCGCATCCCCTGCCCCCACAGCGCGGAACAAATTAAGTAACCCCAGATGCATGCCTGCATTCACCAGGTGAGAAAACGCGAAGCCCAGACCTTTGCTCACACTACCCTGAGTCTTGAAAGTCCAGCGCAGAGAAACAATATAATTCGCCACAAAGCTCACCGCATAGCCCACGGCATAAGTCAGGGTGATACCCAGCGCATCCTTCTCCGACAGGTCAAACAACCAGTTCAGCAGCAGATACACCACCAAGTGCAGCAGCGTGGCCCCCACACCCACCACAAAAAAGCGGGCAAATTCCCCACCGGCCTGTTTCAGCGCCCGGGACATCAGAGCATTTCGGGAGCAAAATAGAACTTCAGCAGTTCCATCTGGTCTTCCTTGGTCAGCAGGTATCCATCCTTCGGGTCAAGCCACTGGAAAGAATGAACGGACTTGCGGTCAGAACCACGCGGGTCGGTCGTTTCCGGGTCTCGCAGCCGCTTAGCCAGACCGGGATTCAGCAAATTCACCAGCTCGGTTGTGGTCAACTGCGGCATAGCGGGAATGATAGCAGGAATACCCAGCGGAATGCAGCGGTCTACATCACCCATGATACGCTGAGGCAGGTAGAGCTGGTGGTATTCCAGCGGGGCGAAAGGAAGCGGTTTGGGGGAACTATCCGGGTTCAGAATAGTGGCCAGCAAAGGATTGAAATCCGGGTTAGGATTGGCAATCTCTGTCAGATGCACGTTCAGCACCCGGCCATACTGGCGATTGAGCTCACGGTACAGATTGATGCGGTTCTGCACGTAGGGGTCATCACTGCTCTCCAGAGCCGGAGTATTTTCATCCGCCGTCTCCGGCAGCATGTCGCAGGTGGTCACAAACACCGTGAACTCCGGCTTGATATCAGCCAGGTGGTTAATAAGGTAATTCGTAGCGCGGGTATCAGCCTCCACATCCGAACGCACCTTGGCAGGGCCGTTTGCCACGGCATTATCCAGATACACCATCATGCGGAACGAACGACCGAAAGTGAGCTTAAAATTTTCCTTATCAATGAGATAATCAAAGTAGCGGCGTTTGGTCCAATACTTGCCGAACACCGTGCTTGCCCCCAGGAATGCTGTTTCGTGAGCCATGATACTGATTAGGCGTAACCCTCTACGCTGCCACATTCTAACGCATTTCCACGCCGATAGCAAGCAGGAAATAAACAGACGCCAGGACAAAACCCACGCACGTATCCCAAAGATTTGTAAGTCAATAGAAATATCTGCAACATTATTGCTCCGGCAATTAAAGAATATTGCTTGGACTCAACGACAAATTGGAATTTTTCGGGCTGAAAGCCCGAGGAAATTTGAGCCCACGAAGTGGGTGAAAGAACACTAGCCGGGGGTAAGCCCGCAAAGCGGGCGCAGCCCCCGGAATGCGATAAAATAAAATGGAGCCCCGGAGGGGTGACAGAAGGCGATGCAATACACTGATGCTGTGCTTTCTGTCACCCCTGCCGAGGCTGATTTTCCGCTCGCCTGCGGCTCGCCCAATTCCAATTTATCCGTCACCACCAATGCGGATAACACATCAATCTTTAATTGCCTCATCATTAAAAGGAAAGCCGCACAGCCCGGCACTCAATTCTTCTACCCCCTACAAAACCGACACCAACACCTACCGGGCCCTGATATGTCCCCCTGCCCCCGGTGAGGAGCCCCGGCTTTCCCCTGCAGCGGAGGCCGCCATCTCTGCCTGGAGCCAGGAATCCGGATACTTCTTTTAAACTGCCTCATCCTCCTCTCGCAAAAGGGGAAACAGAGCCGGAATAAAACTTGAACACCCCTGGGGAATCTGCTAACATCCCGCCATGAGCCGGGCTCGCCGCATCTACTGCATCTGCTACTCCCTGATGATTCTGGGGCTAGCTGCGCTGATCTGCCTGCCCAGCCCGCTGCCGGAGCTGACACCACGGGAGAAATGGAGCTGTTTCCAGGCCTGGCTCGGCCCGCCCCCGCAGGAATTGCATACGGAGGATTGGGTGACCGGCCAAGATGACTACAAGGGCATTACCTTTCTCTTCCACGCCCCGGAAGATTGGCGCGCGGAAATCGCGGAGCGTTTCAGCCTGGCAGCTGGCAGGCACGGAACCAGCCGACTGCAACCGCACTGGCGGGAGGCCGTCGACCCGGAATCGCCCTTGCTCACCGCCTGGCGGAAACGTCTGGCGGAAATCCGCACCGGCGAGCCGGTCTACGATGTGAAGGATATGGCACTGGCCCGTCTGCGGGATGGCCGCACGATGCTGGTCTTCCGCTACCGCTGGGACAATACCTTTGGTAACCATTCCTACGTATTCTCCGCTTACGAACCAGGACAGGGGCGCGATTTTCCGGCCTGGTATGTGGTGCTGTACGGCGGCGCCGTAGTGGCCTTCTTCCTGCTGGCGCCGCTGGGCTTCCTGCTGCTCTTCCCCCGCTTTGATCTGAGAAAAAAGGGGCACACTGCCCTCTGGTTTGCCACGGCTCTGCTCTACCCCATCGGGGTGGGGTTCCTCACCCTCCCTTTCATATACTCCGGCAGCGAAGCACTAGTTGCCTTCATCGCGCTTCTCATTATTGTGGAGCCCCTGCAGCTCATCGGTGCGCTGGTGCTCTACCTCATAGCGCGTAACCTGCTGCGGGCACGAACTTGAAACATCCATTCCCTCATGAGTAAAAAGCGCATCAGATTCGTTTTCGGCTACCTGCTCTTTGTCCTGCTGCTACTCGTGGCGGTTTTCTTCCCCTGGCACCTTTTCACCAGCCCGGAAGAAAACTGGGAAGAATACCACGCCTGGTTCGGCCCCGCCCCGGCAGGACTGAATATGCTCAAGACCAGAGATGCGGGAAACGGCGACGTCTGCTACACCTTCACCTTTCCCTCTGCCCCGGAGACAGAAACGCACCTTATCAATCACTTCCGACTCATCCCCGGAGCGAGTTCTCATGGTGCCCCCACCACCACATACCACACGCAGGAAGAGCTCATCCTCCTGAGGGCAGACCACATTGATTGGGGGTATCCGACCAGGGGGCTGACGCTTACCCGAGGGGACAAGGGCTGCACCTCACTTGTTTTCAGCCGTCCGGCAGACGCCGATGGCCTCTGCATTGACGCGGCTTACGACCCGGCCTTTGAGGTTCAGCGCGATAGCCAGGCGCTGATTGCCATTGTTCTCCTGTTCTATTTACTGAGCTTTTTCCTGCTGCTGCCGCTGGGCTTCCTGCTGTTCTTCCCCGGTTTCACCCTGCGCCGCCCCTTGCATGTGCGCCTCTGGTATGCCGCGGTAGTTGTCCCGATTCTTCTGCAGCTCATCGCCGCCCACTTCGTTATCCACGATCCGGCCATCATCGGCAGCTTTATTTTACTCTTCCCGGGCACGCTTTTCATGCTGCTAGGCGCCAGGCTTCTCCTCCCCCTCGGCAAGCGTATTGCGCAGTCCTGAGCATCTCCCGCCGGGTAATACTGCGCAGGCGGAACTCACCCGGCCGGGTGCTTCCCCGCGCCCCAGGGCTTGTGTTCAACAGATTTTCCCCCGGTGGATTTCTCCACCGGGGGCTGTCTTTCTCCCTTTCTCCTGTTTCTCTCGCTTACTCAGCGCAAAGAATCTTCACGAAGCCTTCCTCCTGCAGGCGAGTGGCACCGCAGGCAAACTTGGCACGAATCTGGAGCGTTTCGTCCAGGTCATCGCGCACGGACAGCTTCACCTTGAAATCATCCCAGATACCGAACTGGGCGCGGCTCTTCACCCAGGCGATACAGGAACGCACCTTGCTCGAATCGATGGGGAGCTGCTCCGTGCGGATGATGCGGAAGCCGAGGAAGGTATCCAGTCTGCCTTCGGCCAGGGCGCGCACGGCGTTGTAGTCGAAGCTGGAGACTTCCTGCTGCTGCAGCAGAGCGTTAATCTGGCTGCTGGAGCAGGCCAGCACCAGTTCATCACCATAGGCGCGGCGTTCATCACTCCAGGCCTCATTCTGCTGCAGGATGGTAAGCGCACGGCGCAGCTTGCCCACCGTCAGGTTGCTGGCGACGGCAGAACCGCTCTCCACAAAGTCCTTGGCCACCGTCTGCGTGCTCGGCAGCGAAACGGATGTGGTGCCATTCTCTCCCGTGTAGTTCGCCCCCAGGAATGCCTCTATCATCACCTTATCCATGCAGCGGCCGGCGGCGGCGCGCAGGCTCTCAATCGTCTTGCTCACCGGCACATCGATATTGGCCAGTTTCTTGGCATCGAACTCATCAAAGCCCACAGCCTTGGTGAAAATCTTGGGGTGAATCACGCGGCGCTTCGTGGGTGCCTCATCCACCTGAGTCGCCTGCATGCGGGTGGTTTTCTCAGTGAAGGAGAGCAGGCCATACTGGTCAAAGGCGGCCATCTTACCCGTGAGCCCGGTTTCCACGGTCACATACTTATCGAGACGCGAAACCTCCTGCTGCAGGTAGCTGCCCCACTTCTCGGAATACTTAATCTGGTAGTTGCTTTCGATATCAGCCATAGTGGTAATTGTAGGTTGTTTTGTTCAGCGGCAAATCGGCTGCAGTGCGATTACCCGTGCGGGGTCGGGGGCCGCTCGGCCAGCAGGCTCACCGTTCTTGCGAATTGAGGCAGCCCCGGGCTCTTGCCGGTGCCCATTAAAGCACTGGGCTGGTCCCTTGTCAGCAAAAGAACGCCAGGGGATACTGCGTTCCATCCGGAAAGCATGCACAGTGAAAATATACTCCCTGTCCTATTATTTCTCTTGACCGCAGGTGCATTACAGTCTACCATACAGGGCACAATCAACTTATCTTGCACATGAAACATATTTTCACCTACACACTGAGCATGCTGATTGGGGCGAGCCTGTACATGCACCCCGTCTGTGCCGAGACCGAAAATAATGCAGAAGCAACAGAAGGAGAAGATGCTGCAGAAAGCGCAGCCCCTGAAAAAGACAGCAAGGAATGGAAGCGGGCCATGCTGATTGCCACCCAGCAGCAGACTGCCGCCGAGTACAAGGATATCCGCCAGCTGACCAATCTCCTCAAGAAGGCCAAGAACGAGCGAGATTACAATAAAATCAATAAAATGGCCGATGACATCCTCAAAAAATACTCGGCCCTCTATATCGAAAATACTCCCGCCACCGTCAACGGCATGGAAATCACCGTTGAGGACCTGAAACCCTCGCACATCAAACTGGGCTCCAAGCGCAAGAAACTGTACAAGGATTTTATGGAGTTCAGCGAGAAACAGCGCAACAAGCAGCAGCAAAGCAACTGGGATTCTCCTCAGGAAAGCTCCTCTAAGAAAAAGAAGAAAGAGAAAAAGCCTGAGGTCAGCATCAACATGGGCACCCTGGACAAGGTGAGGGAAATCCTGCGCGTAAATCAGGAAGAGGCCATCTCTGAAATTGATGAGGAATACGAAGAGAAGAACAGCCAGGCATACTGATAAGCTTCTTCATTCCCCACTATTCCCGAAAATCCCCTGCCCGCATTATCGGCGCAGGGGATTTTTGTTCACAAATTCCAATTTAGCACGCTGTCCTTCATTTCACTTGCGGGAACAGGGCAGAATATGCTACATTAGCCGCCTGATGGCTACACTCTGCATTCTGGATGGCATGGCGCTCATCTACCGCGCCTTCTACGCCTTTATCAACAACCCCATGCGCAATTCCACGGGGCTGAACACCTCGGCCATGTTCGGCTTCATCAACACCGTAGTGCACCTTATTGAGAAGGAAAAGCCCACGCACATTGTAGCCTGTCTGGACCCCAGCGGCCCCACCTTCCGCCACGAGCGATTCCCGGAATACAAGGCAAACCGCCAGGCCATGCCGCAGGAGCTTCGCGATTCCATCCCCTGGATTGTGGATATTCTGGCCGCCATGCGTATCAAGACCCTGCGCATGCCCGGTTACGAGGCCGATGACCTCATCGGCACCATCACCCGCATGAGCGATGAAGCGGGCGACATGCACGCCTACATGGTCTCGAAGGATAAGGACCTGGGGCAGCTGCTCTCGCCCACCTGTTCCTTCTGGCGCCCGGGCAAGAAGGGCAGCGATTTCGAGACCGTGGGCGTGGCGGAGTTCCTGGAGGAATGGGGCATTGCCGACCCGCGCCAGATTATCGATATCCTGGCCCTCATGGGTGATGCATCGGACAACATCCCCGGCGTGCCCGGCGTGGGCGCCGTTTCGGCCAGAAAGCTCATCACCCAGTTCGGCAGCATTGAGGAAATGCTGGCCCGCAGTGCCGAAATCAAGGGCAAGATGCGCGAGAAGATTGAGCAGAATGCCGAGGCCGCCCGCCTTTCCTACGAGCTGGTCACCATCCGCCGCGATGTGCCGGTGGAGCTGAAGCTGGAGGACTGCAAAATCAAGGATTTCGACACTAAGGCACTGGCCGATATTCTCAAGAAGCTAGAATTCAAAGAACTGGCGCGCAAACTCTGCGGCACCCAGCCCAGCGATGCGGATATGGGCGAGCTCTTCGCCGCCGCTGCAGCCCCCGCCGCAGCGGAAAGCGCCGGTGGCGAGGAGCAGATGGATCTCTTCACCCTGCCCCAGCTTACAGATATCAACTCCACCCCGCACCAGTACCACCTGGTCAATACCCCGGAAGCACGCGCCGCCCTGGCTGCCCGCATGGAGCAGGCCCCCCGCTGGGCCTTCGATACCGAAACCACCGGGCTTGACCCGCTCATGGATAAGATGCTGGGCTTCTCCGTGGCCATCGATGCGCACGAGGCCTACTACATCCCCGCTGCGGAAGCGGGCTGGCTGGATTGCTTCGCCCCCGCCTTTGCCGGCAGCGCCGAGAAAATCGGGCTGAATGCCAAATTTGATATCCAGGTACTGCACCAGGCAGGTCTGGTGGTGAACGGCCCCTTCTTTGACTGCATGCTGGCGCACAGCGCACTCTACCCGGAGCTGCGCCACGGCATGGATGAAATGGCCGAAGCCCTGTTGCAATACAAGACCATTCATCTGGAAGACATTGCTGGCAAGGGAAAGGACATGGACACCGCCGCCGTGCCCGTGGAAACCATGGCCGAATACGCCGCCGAGGATGCCGATGTGACCCTGCGCCTGTACCAAGTGCTGCAGCCGCAGCTCGTGGAAGCCGGGCAGGAGGAGCTGATGCGCCGCATCGAGTTCCCCCTGGTACCGGTGCTTGCCGGCATCGAGGAAGAAGGCATGCGCGTGGAGCCGGATCTGCTGCAGAAGAGCTCCGATGAACTCGGCGCGCAGATCGAAGCAATCCGCGCCCGCATTGATGCGCAGGTGGGCCGCCCCATCAACCTGAACTCCCCCAGGCAGCTGGGCGAGCTCCTCTTCGATGAAATGAAGCTGCTGGCCAAGCCCAAGAAGACCCGCACCGGCCAGTATGTGACCGATGAAGAAACCCTGCGCAAGCTGGTTCCCCTTTCCCCGCTGGTGGCGGATATCCTGGAATACCGCGAAATGAGCAAGCTGAAAGGCACCTATCTGGACGCCCTACCCCGCTTCATCTCGCCGCGCGATGGCCGCATCCACTCCACCCTGCTGCAGATGGTCACCGCCACCGGTCGTCTGGCCTCCCAGAACCCGAACCTGCAGAACATCCCCGTGCGCTCCGAGGCTGGCAAGCTCATCCGCCGCGCCTTCGTGGCACGCGATGCGCAGCACAGCATCCTCTCTGCCGACTATTCGCAGGTGGAGCTGCGCCTCATGGCCGCCCTCTCCGGCGACCCTGGCATGATTGCCGCCTTTACCTCCGGCCGTGATATCCACGCCGAAACCGCCGCCCGCATCTACGGCGTGCCGCACGAGGAAGTGACCGCCGATATGCGCCGCAAGGCCAAGACCGTGAACTTCGGCATCATCTACGGTATCTCCGCCTTCGGCCTCTCCCAGCGGCTCGACTGCCCGCGCGGCGAGGCGGCAGGACTCATCGAAAGCTACTTTGCCCAGTTCCCCGGCGTAAAGGAATGCATGGATAGACTGGTGACCGAAGCCCGCGAGCGCGGCTATGCCGAAACCCTCTGCGGACGCCGCCGCAAGCTGCCCGACCTGAACAGCGCCAACTTCAACCTGCGCGCCGCCGCCGAGCGCACCGCCATCAACACCCCCATCCAGGGCAGCGCGGCCGATATGATTAAAATCGCCATGGTGCGCGTGGCCGGGCTGCTGCAAGGCCGTCGCAGCCGCCTCATCATGCAGATTCACGACGAACTCCTCATCGACCTGCACCAGGACGAGCACGACCTCATCCCGCAGATTACAGAGGCCATGCGCTCCGCCCTGCCTCTCCCCAACGGCGTGCCGCTGGAGGTGGAGGCCAACACCGCCCCCAACTGGTTGGAAGCCCATTAACCCAGAACTCAACGCATGAGCAACATACAACCATACCGCGAAGCGGTCAGCTCTATCAAACAAGCGATTCTGCACAGCCAGTACCGCGCAGCCAAACTGATAACCGGTGAGCTGCTTTCGCTCTACTTCGGGATTGGCGGCTATATTTCGCACCATTCCCGTAAAGACTTCTGGGGAACAGGTGCGCTCGAACGCATCAGCACCCAGCTTAGCAAAGAATTACCAGGGCTGCGTGGCTTCTCTACCACAAGCCTCAAAAACATGCGCACCTTTTTCGAATTCTGGGCCCCCTTCATAAATCGTCAGCCCACGGCTGACGATTTGACCGACCCCGGAACAATCGATATCAACGGGCTGTCACTTCAACGTCTGACTCCGGCATCTGAACTAATACACTTAGACGCGTTTCTCAGTCTCAGTTTCTCGCATCACATCGAAATTCTCCGCAAAACCAGCACACTGCAGGAAGCGCGCTTCTACATCCGGGAGACATTCCGGCACAAATGGGATAAATATGAGCTGAGAGACAGATTAAAAGCCAATCTGTATCAGACCCAGGGAGCCGCAGCCAATAATTTTCTGCAGACACTTTCCACGAACCAGGCGAGAAAGGCTGTGGGCATGTTCAAGGATGAATATCTGCTCGACTTCATCAACGTGGAGGAAATCGAGGTGGATAAGGCAGATGATGTGGATGAACGTGTGGTGGAACAAGCCATCGTGCGCAATATCAAGAAGTTCATCATGACCTTCGGGCGGGATTTTGCCTTCATTGGCAACCAATACCATCTGGAGGTATACGGGGAAGAACTTTTCCCGGATTTGCTTTTCTTCAACCGCGAATTGAATTGCATGGTCGTGGTCGAACTGAAAAAAGGAGCCTTCAAGCCGGGATACATCAGCCAGCTGCAAACCTATATGCGCGTGCTGGATGATAAGGTGCGCAAACCCCATGAAAACGCCACAGTCGGCATACTGCTCTGCAAGAGTGCCAACAAGGCATTTGTAGAATATGTGATACGAGACTATAACAGCCCCATGGGCGTAGCGACTTACAAGACCGCGGCCGATATGGACTCCAGACTCCGCAACTCACTTCCCGATATGGAGGAAATGCGAAAGCTGCTTGAATCCTCAGAGGATTGATATCAAAAATGAATAAGCTCTGGAAAGCCCTGCGCCTGCTGGCGAAAATAATAAGCGTGCTGCTGGTAATAGCCGCCATCCTCATTCTCTGGTTCTTCAGCAAGTTCTTCTTCGGTCGGCAGGAATACGATGTCTGGCAGGAGGATGCCATTTTCGCTATTCAAGAGGCAGATGCCGCAGCAGACCCGGTCAAGCAGCTGCAGCTGCTGCACTGTGCAGTAGAAACCTACCTGCATTGCACTGATATGGATAAGACGACGGCCACGCAGGAAGCCCTGAAGCTGCTGCCCCGCATGCAGGAACTCCAGCAGAAACACCAGCTGCCGCCGCAGTGCGAAGCTCATTATCTGCACACCCTGAGCACTGACTCCAGGGAGGAAGTGGAGCTACTCGGCACATTTATCAGAAGCGGCTTATACGATTTCTCTGACAAGTCGCAGTGGTCCGGAGAATACGCCTCGTACCTTCTCAACAATCTGCTCGAGGATATCAATGCGAAACGCCACGGCGAAACAGTGGACGCAATGAAGCCCCTCGTCCTCTTCCTGCTGCAGCAGGGTGTCCGCACCACGTGGATGGATGCCCCGGAAACCTATACCGACCCGGTTCTGAGCGCCGTCTATACCCGCGATGCCGCTTTCCTCCACGCCGTGCTGGATTGCGGCCTGCCCGCCCGAGGCATTAACAACGACGGCATCCCCGAAACCGAAGCCCGCTGGCAGAACTCCCCCGACCTCGTTGAAATCCTCCAATCAAATTAATCACTAATCATTAATCATTCATGATAACTCTCGTAGGTTTAGGTTACGATATTCACCGTTTTTCCGAGACAGAGCGTCCGCTCTGGCTGGGCGGTGTGCAGGTGCACCCCACCAAGGGGCTTGCAGGCCACAGCGATGCCGATGTGCTCTGCCACGCGCTGGCAGATGCGATTCTCGGCGCCATCGGTGAGCCGGACATCGGCTACTGGTTCCCCCCGGGCGATGAGGGCTGCAAGAATATCTGCTCGCTGCGCATCGTGGAAAAAGCCGTCGAGCTGCTGCAGGCCCAGGGCGGACGAGTGGTGAATGTGGACTGCGCCCTCATTGCCGAAGCGCCCAAGATTATGCCCTACGTGCAGCAGATGAAAGAGACGCTGGCCCCGATTCTGGGCGTAGCCCCCCGCCGCGTGGGGGTGAAAGCCACCACGAATGAAAAGCTGGGCGCCCTCGGTCGGCGCGAAGGCATGGCCGCCTTTGCTACCGTAGCTGTGCAAGTCCCCGACGAAGCATGATACCGCCATGAATCCTGAAATTGACCTGCTGGCCTTTGCCGCCGTAGAGAACCTGAAAGCCGCCGGGCTCACCGTGACCACGGCCGAAAGCTGCACAGGCGGCATGATTGCAGCCGCCCTCACCGAGGTGCCGGGCGCCTCCGCCGCTTTCCGCTACGGCTGGGTGACCTACTGCAACGAAGCCAAGGAACGGCTCCTCGGCGTGCCCGCCGCCCTCATCGAAGAGCACTCGGTGGTGAGCGAGCCCGTGGTGGCCGCCATGGCCACCGCCGCCATGCGCCAGAGCGGCGCAGATATCGCGGTGGCGGTCTCCGGCAATGCCGGCCCCACCGCTGCCGAGGGAGAGCCCCCCGTGGGCACCGTGTGCCTGGCCATTGCCCGCCGCGGCGCCGCCCGCCCGGTGCATACCGAAACACTCTTCCTCCCCGGCATAAGCCGCCGGCAGCTCCGCCAGCGCGTCACCGCCAAGGCCCTCCAGCTCATTGCCGGCGCCGCCTCCTGAGCCAGCCCATTTCTCCCTCCACTAACCAGCACCAACACCATGTCTTCCCTGACGTCAAAATTTCCGCTCATCGTCAGATATTGGTTCTCTTCCATCTTCAGCCTCATCATAGGGGTGGCTGTCACCATTTTGGCAATCCCCGTCTTTCTAGATGCTCTGGATTTCAATAAACGAGCCGTCACCACCGTTGCAACAGTTATCGAATCCCAATACCAGACTCGGTCCTACAAAGTGATTCATAAGAGGACCTCGGCCTACCCGGTAGTACAATTCACGGACACGAAAGGTAACCAGCAACAGGCAAACTGTTCTATCCCGTGGAGGCAATACGACACGGTAAAACCCGGTGAAACATTCACCATTGCCTACCTGCCGGAAGACCCGTCCACGGTGCATCTGGACGACAACTCCCTCTTATATGGCAGCCTGTTCGGCGTAATCGCAGGGGTAATTACTGCCATCGTATCCATCGGGTGGATGCGTCCCCTCATTAAAGGCAAGGTGGAAGAATTGCAAGAGTAAAGAAAAGCACCTGGGATATCTACCCCAGGTGCTTTGAATATTCAGAGGAGCCCGGCAGCAGCGCAGGCGCCGATGATGGCACCGGCGATGAGCTTGGCCCAGGATTCCTTGATACCCCAGCCGGTCAGCAGACCGGCCAGCCATTTGTGTTGATCAGTTGGTGTGTTCATAGGGGAATTTTACATACGCGCACGGCGGGGAGTGAGACGCAGCTGCACCGGGTAAACCATGCCATGCGAGAGCGCCTCGGCAAACATGCGGGCGGCATCTGCCGAGTGGGAGCTCGCATCGTGCACCGGGGTTTCGCGGTAGGTACCCCCTGCCCCGGCAGGTGCCGTGCGGTACATTTCCAGGCAACGCAGGCCGGAGGGTTCTTTCTCTCCGCGGGGATTCACGCGCTGCTGCAAGGTATCGCGATGGAACCAGCTGTGCGCCAGAATACCGCGCAGAGAGTTGATACCGCGCCATATATCCGGCGTGCGGGGCACCACGCGCACCGCGCTGATTCCCGCAGCCGCCAGGCTTTCCACGTATGAATGGCCGTGCGGGTCGCGATGGGCGGCATCGTGCGGCAGGAAATGGGCGGCTATGGGGCCATAGCTCATTTCCCACTCACGCATCTTACCGGCAAAGTGCTCCAGCGGCAGCTGGTTGGCCGCATAATGATTCAACCAGTAGACATGCCCCCCGTAATTCTGCACCAGCCAGATGGCGGTGTGATCGCTCAGGCCAAGATCCCACGCAGTGTAAAGCGGTTCCTGCGGATTGTATTCAAAAGCCGCGCCGATGCGGCCCTGCTCACGCAGGCGGGCAATCTGCGCGCCGTAAATGGCACCATCATTACCGGTGGCAAAAGCCTCATCCGGGGTAGAGGGGTACTCCTGCCGCATGGCCGCGCCCATGGTGCGTTCCATGCGGGTATACCAGAGTTTCTGTGCATGGCTGAGCTGCACCCCGCATTCGCTCTCCAGCTTCTCGAAATAAGCGGCCTGCGCATCAGACCAGCCGGCGCGGCCGGGCAAGGCATAATCCGGGTTATCGAACCAGCTCATGAAGAAGAAGCGGAAATCCAGCGGGGAGAGTTCCTCCTTGGCCGTGTTTTCCATGGCCTGCGAGGTGAGCTCATAATTCACACCATAGCGACCACCCTCGTGGGTACTCTCCAGGATGATGGTACCCTCTGCCGGCACGGTATTGATGGCGCCGGAGCGGATTTCGCGGGCCCGCCAGGGAGCATGAACCGAGACATGCGCCAGCTCGCTCACGTGCAGCAGCTGCAAGGTGCCACCGCGCAGCGTGGTGCCCAGGCGCACATCACTGCCATTGGAGAAGGCGAGACGACCGCGGGCATCCGCAGAGGGATGCAGTTCCCCTTTTTTCACGCAACCGGTCTGCTGCTTGATGAGGTACCCCAGGCAGGCCAATGCCTGGTCAGCCTCCCCCGCATGTGCCGGAAGATAATCCAGATGCTCCCAGGCAAAGCGGATTTTCTCCAGTTTCTGCTCCGCATCCGGCAGGGTCTTATCAATGATACCCGCATGAAAATTCGGTGTGAACAGGCAGCGGTCCAGCATGAGCATGGCCACATAGGTGGAAATGCCCAGCTGGCGGGCCTTGAGCACCACATTGCGATGCCACAGGTTGCGATGCAGGCGCAGCTGAGCCGCATTCGGCGCAAAGCGCTGCATGCTTCCCCGTTTATTTTCGATCCAATACAAATTATTGAGTCTCCAGAGCGGGTCGGCCAGGCGCTCGCGGTAAGGTGGGTCAATCTTGTTCAGCATCATCGTCAGACGGTTCGTTTTCTCCATCATCCTCCGGGATTGACAGCTCAATATCCCGCAAGCGGTTCGGCTCCGGCGAAACAACACGGTGCAAAACAGCCTGTAGCAACTCCTTATCCTGTTGACTGGTGCGAAGCTTGCTGCAGAAATTCACCAGTTCCTGCACGTTCTGCTCGCGATTCGTGCCGAACTCCGCCAGCAGCATAAGGCGCCCCAGCTCCGCCGCCAATGCCTCGCCGCGCGTCAGAGTGGCAGGATTCTGCTTCACCAGATAATATGACAAGCGACTGTCCTGAAACATCTGCATGAACAGCTCCAGGTTATTGACCTTGCCCTCGTCTGCCTGGATCCAGTCTTCCCCTGTCCGGGTGCGATGTTCAAGCAGGTCGCTCAGGAAATGCTCCATATGCCTTCTGCGCCAGCGGTGGTTCGAAGTGAAATCATATGCCCGTTCCAAATCGCTCTTGAATGAGTTCAGCGGCTTGAACGTCTGCATGATTTTCGATTCATACCTGGCCATCTTGTTGGCAAACAGGGGTATGCCATCTGCGGTGTGCACCACGTATGGCTTGCGCTGGTAGGGGTTGGATGCATTCGGTTCCCCAGGCATCAGGCGCACCTGATGCTCCGGCATGCGGGTGCTGTGGTATACAGTCACATTGTTCAGCGTGGAGAGGTCAATATCCCCCGGGCGAATGCCCCCCAGGGATACGCCGCATACCTTCAGGGGGCCGGCATCCTCCATAGCGGCGGTCCTCTTGTAAAACTCCATGAATGCAGCCAAACCAGCCTCCGCATTCCAGCGGGAGTCTACTCCATCGGGCCGCTTGCCGTCCAGCCCGCCATAGCGCTCCTGCTTCCACCAGATTCCCTGTTCATCCGCATAGGGTGATTGGGTGATACTGCGCCGCAGTTCCGTCAGCAGCTGAAGCGCCGGCAACACGCGGGCATCCGACTGCCACTCTGCCGGTAAACTTGCCTGGTCTTCCACAGTAAATCCCTTTTTCACCACTATCGGCCTGAAGATTTCCGCACTTTCCGTGAGCGTATAAACCGGTTCGGCTATATTTGAAGAAGGTATGGGGGAGAGGTTCAGGCGCTTTACCTGCCCGCCCTGCCGGGCATCCGATGAATAGGCGCGCAGCCCCGGATACTCCCTCAGCACCTCACTGAGTTCCTGCAGTGCTTGTTCCGGAGTCCGGTTCCGGCAAAACTCCCGGATTTGCCCGTGCAAGGAGTCGCGGTCCTCCGGGGTCAGCAGCTTCCACCCACGAGCCGGGTCATCCAGCAGGTTCCAGTGGCTCTGCCCCGCAGAACGGAATGCGCTTTCACCCCCCACAGAAAAGCACCACCCCTGCTCATAGCGCCGTGCTTCATTCGGTTCATAAGCATCGCGCATCATGGCATCCAGGGCCAGTTTATGTCCCTCTTTCCGGAAATGCACGACCTGCGGGATCAGGCGTTTCACCTCATCAGCGCTGGCACGGTTGATGCGGCGGACATGCCCTTTCTCAAATGACTGACTCTCCGGGGCCTTACCACTGAACGCGCAGTTATAAAACCACTCGCGCACCGAATCCGGCAGCTTTGCTGAAGGCAGATTGGCGAGCATGTGCAGCACATTCAGATCCGCCATGCGTTCTGCAAGTTCAGAGCAGACTTTGTCCTTATCTCCCGGTATGATTCCATCCGGATACTTACGCAGCATCTTACGGCGGCGTTCCAGTTTCATCTTGTTGAGCGACATCTTTTTATCTCTCCCCGCAGACATTACTTCCTCCAGTGTATCCGGGCTCATGGTTCCGGACTCCACCAGCACTTTGGCCACCTGCTCCGGCTCTACCCAACCGGAAGATAACTGGCGGAGCCAGTATATCCTGAACCGGGTCCGCGCCAGACTGAGCGGGGTTTCCGTCCTGCGGGTCTTCACCAGATAACCATCGTTCCCGTCCGGAATCGGCTTCATCGAATACTGCAGCGCTGCGCCGCGGAATTTATTCCACTTCTTCATATTGGCAGCAAATTCCAGACCTATGGGATACAGTGTGGAATCCCCCAGCCACAGGGAGCACAAATCACGGGATGCAGTGCTGGCCAGGTGGTCAAAGCCCGTAAACTTGCGCGGCTGGGGCGGATACATGAAAGCTGCATGAAAGAAGCCCTTTCCCTGGGGAGTATAGCGGTAGGAATTCCGGATATTATCCAGCAGAAGCCCCTTGCCGGTAGGCAGGAACAAGGTGCGGGCATTGCCGGCCATGGAGTTCACCACCATAGCCTGCGATGGGAACCACGGGGTTTTAGTTCCATCCGGGCGGGTCATGCGCCACAAGGTCTTTCCGGTGCCATCCGGGCTGCTCTCCAGCTGGCGGCCACTGAGCAGCATGTAGCGGCCCACCGTATTTTTATTGCCGGCCAGGCGCTGCATATTATCAGTATCATTCCGCTGGGCTGCACCCAGTTTCTGCGGGTTCCACACCTCCGTTCCGTAATTTCCCTGCATTTCACGCTGCAACAGGTGGGTAAATGAATCTTCCGGGCTGTACCCGAGATGGAGCAATTCCTGGAAATCGGCTGAATGAGGAATAATATCCAGCAACACCTCTGCGCAAGTCCGGAAACCAAGCATGATTCGATAAGCCTCCCACAGCTCTTGCGGTTTCTTCTTATCATATTTCAATATCTTAAGCCGTGCCGTTTCATAGCCATTCTCAAAATCCCGGATCTGAGCCTTTCGCATCCAGGTAGGAGCATGGGCAGACAATCGGCGCCGCTCGGTATACTTCTTTTCCAGGAAGGAGCTGAAAGATTTCAGTGCCGTTTCTGCATCACCGGTGCGCACCGCTGATTCCAGAGCCGCGCAGAAGTGCCCCAGCAGCTCCTGCCGCTTGGATTCCGTGCGGGCTCGTGCAATTTTATCTGTTTTGTAAGAGCGGTGCAGGCTATCCAACGACTCCGTATTCATCAGATACTGGTACGAAAGATTGATGATCTCCTGCATGTGGTCATTCACCACATGGCGCACCAACTCTGCACGATAGGGGGTATAATAGCCATCCAGCCGATACTCGCGCGGCAAGGCCTGTGCCTTATCCTTGCTGAGCTCCAGATAATGTTTTGCACGCTCCCGGAAGTTCTCCGGCTGGCGGATCCACGCCCCCATAGCCCTGATATTCCATTCATCCCAGAGTCGGATGAGCGGAACAAGCTGCTGCGCATTCGGCAGCTCAGTCTTGCGGCCATTCATAAGCAGGTTCACCTCTTTAAGTGCCTCCGGCGTGCTCAAATCGCGTTCCGGGGGGTCAGGTATTTTCCGGGAGGCACTATCTGCCGGCAGGTTCAGGAAGCTGCGGACGTCCTGTTCATCGTTGAACACGCGGTGCGTTTCCGTATTCAACAGGCGAAGCGCCCGCAAGGCCTCCACCAGCATGCCGGCACCACCCCAGCGGCGGCTTGTGCACAGCGCCTGTGTGAGCGCCTGCGAACGCGCGTGAATATCCGGCTGCTCCTGAATATGGCGGCGGGCAGCTTCATCAATCCCCCATTTTTCCAGCACTGCCGTATTTTCCAACAGAGCCTGAGGAGCGCGGAAATGATGCAGCGCCGCGCGCCCCGCCCCGATCAGATAATATGGCAGGTTCATAGCAGCCTCCCGCAGGTGAGTATCGACCTCCCACTCCGAGTTGCCCAGTTCCTTCCAATTGATATTGGAAGCGACCCCATCCACCCGGGAGGCCAGCTCCTGCAGGCCCTGCTCTGCATAGCTTGAAATCTTCCCGCTCAGCAAATCCACCACCGCCTCCCTTGATAAGGAACCCAGGGATTTGAGCGCAGCCAGCGAGTAGCCCTTGAAACCGGCATGGCGCGCCTTGGCAAAATGATTGATGGTGCGGTTAAGCGCATCGCCACCGATGCGGCTCAACCCCATACTGATTCCGGCCTGCAACGCAGCCGCCGTAAGCCCGGCCAGCGTCTGCAGATTCTGGCTGGTTTCCGGGCTGCGCTTGCGCGCCTCAGCCACGGCCGCGCCGGTAGCGCTCAGTGCCAGGCAGCCGAAACCGGCTCCCCCGGCAAAGGAGAGGACGGCTCCGGGAACAGCCTCTGCCGCATCAACCGCCAATCTCTCCAGGGAACTGCTCTCATCCTCCAATTTAATGGGAAACACCTCATGATGAGCCAGTCTGCGCAGCTCATGCAGCACCTGCAAGCGCTTGTCTGTGAATTCAGCCGCGCGGTGCAACCCCGGCAGGTCAAACGCATCTGCCAGCTGGTGCGCGCCCGCAGCAGCTATATGCCCCGCCCCCTGCAGCATCGAATGCCGCAGGTCATCCGCACCGCGGCGCACGCCATGCAGCAAGGCGTGCCCCAGCTCCTCCGGCTCAGGCTGTAATTTTTCTGCCGAGGGCAACGAGCGGGCGATGGCGTACACCTTGTGGCGTTCATCCGGTTCCATATCCGCCAGCGTATCCACCGCCCGGAGCAGACCCGGAGTACCCGAAATCAATTCCGGGAAAGAAACCATCTCTGACTCCAGCGCCTTGAGCGCCGACCAGCCCTCGGAAACAGACTCTGCAAGCGGCAGATACTCCTCACGGGTTCGCTGCGCGTGCGCCTGGGCGGTTTCACAAATGCGGCGCTCATCGGCAGGCTCCGGCAGCGCAGGTGACTCGCCCTTCAGCGCAGCCTCATAATTACTCCGGAACAAGCGGCGCACCTGTTCACGCAGGGGCTCCTCACTGTGCCGCAGGGATAAGCCGGCATACACCTCGTTCTCATTATCAGCCACGCCCAGTTCCTCTGCCATTTCGCGCCGCAGCTCCGGCCAGGCAGCGCTCACTTCCTCCCGGCTCATGTTCCGGTGGTCCACCACCCAGGAGCGGTTGATACTGGCAGCCAGGCGATAATCCCGTTCTTCTGCCGGCAATGCATCATCCGCAGCACCAGCCTTGCGCCGCACTGCCTCCGGCACCGTGGAAAGGTCTCCGGTCAGCAGGTGGGTCCAGTACTGCCCCTTTTCCAGCTCACGCCCCACATTCCTCTCCGGCAGCGGAGAAAGCGATTCCAGCGGGATTGGCGCCTTCTGTTCAATCATGGTAGTTTCAGTATTCATAAATCAAATCATTTCTATTCAAAGCATACCCAGTTATCTTCCCCTGCCCGGCTGAAAGTCTCCAGCCAGCGCTCACAATCCTTCTCCGACCAGGAGTTCATGCCTCGCAAAGCTTCTTCCTGCAAACGCCCCAGGCACCGCATGGCCTCCTCATCACCCGGGCAACCGAAGCGCCCGGCGCGGTACAGATTCCAGAGCGCGCGACTCATGCGGCTCCGGCGCTGCTGAGGCACGGCGGCCGTATCCTGCAAGCGGCGGAGGAGCACCTGTTTCTGCTCCACAGGCAGCGGAGCAAGTGCAATATCCACCACCAGGCGAGCATCATCTGCCTCCGTGCGTTCATCGATGCGGCGCAACCAGTTGCAGGACTCTGCCACGCTCAATTCGGCACGGGGATGCTGCAGCAGAGCCAGCTGCTCAGGCGCCAGCACCCCGGCTGCCACGGCGCGTTCCAGCTGCCGGGCATCCGGTTCATCCCCCTGTTCCAAGGATGCGCCCAACTGGGCAGCAAGCTGGTCAAACAATACAGCACGGGTCTTCTGCATCTCCTTTTCCAGAGCACTGAGCTCCGCCTGCCCGGCAGGTTTCAAGGCAGTGGGCGACTGCCATTCTGCCAGGGCAGTGTGCGGATCCTGCAGCAGGTGCTGCTGCCACCGGCTTTGCAGACTGCGGCTCTGAACAGACTCCAATTCCTGCGGCATTTCCGACTCCGGCACGAAAACCCCGCGCCCCTGCTCCACCCACTGGCGGGCGGAATCAGCATCACCGCTCTGCACTGCGGTATCCACTTGTCTGCGCCAGTGGGACTTTGCCTGGCGCAGCCGCTCCAGTTCCATGCTGCGGCGACCTTCCAGCGAATATTTCTCCCCATACAATTCGCTCAGGCGCAAGGCTTCTTCGCGCTCCGCACCCGAAAATTCATTCAGCATCTCATGCACTCGCGGTGCATAGGCCTGCTGCCAGCTGTAGTCCCAATCCCGGACGGGCAGCTCCAGCAACTCCTCCACCGTCTCCCGGCCTATTTCATCCAGCATGGCAGCGGCACCTGCACTGCGGCCGGTGCGTGCCACTTGCTCAATGGCCGGTGCCAGTGCCGCCAGCCCCTGCCCGACCTCTACCACACCCTGCCCCAGAGCCCGGCCGGTGCGCCCCCAATCATTCAACGCATTGAGCGGCAGGTGCACCCCTTGCCGGGGATAGGCCTGCATGCCCCATTCTTTCATTCGTATCGCCATACTGCACAGCATGGCACTTCTCCCCCGGTGCGTCAATATGCTATGCTCAGTCGGCTCTGCGTTCCGTTATGAAAGCAGTTTCATATCGTCATCGAACACAAAGCGCAAGGGGTGCGCTGTCGGAATCTCCAACTGCTCCACCCCGGTGGGCGTGAGACCACGCAGGTGCATGACCAGTGCGCGCAGGCTGTTGCCATGCGCCACCACCAGCAAAGTGCCGGCTGCATACAGCCGGGGACGCACAAGCTCCTCCCAGCAGGCCCTCACCCGCAGGCGGGTATCCAGCAGCGATTCGGTAAGCGGTAGCAGATGCCGGGGTATGGCATCGTAGCGGGCATCCAGTTTCGGCAGCCTCTCATCCCCGGGTTGCAGGGCCGGGGGTGGGCAATCATATGCCCGCCGCCAGCGTCTCACCTGTTCTGCCCCGGCTTCGTTTTCCACCTCCGCCTTGTGGCGTCCCTGCAGCGCGCCATAGTGTTTCTCATTGAGCCGCCAGTCCTTATGAACCGGAACCCAGGCGCAGTCCATCTCATCCAGCACGATATTGAGCGTATGCACTGCCCGAACCAGCACGGAACAACAGGCCCCACGGCAGGTGAAGCCGCTCTCCTTCAAGCGCCTCCCGGCCAGTGCAGCCTCCTGCCGCCCCGCCGCAGAGAGTGGCACATCTGCCCAGCCGGTGAATCGGTTTTCTGCGTTCCACTCAGATTCCCCGTGCCGCAGTAAGATAAGTTCCTTCATGCCTGAAATGATGATTTCACGCACAGAATGATTGCAAAACAAACAGAATATGCTAGACTGGGAGCAGTTATGACCCGCATACGCCTCATCCTCCTGCTGTTTCTGATTTCTCTCCTTTCCTGCGCTGCCCTGCTGCTGCCGGGCTGGTTCAAAAACCCACGCGAGCTCGTGCAGGGCGAATGGCAGGAATACAACAAACTGGGCTATGTGGAAGTCACTGACTGTACCGCCCGCTGGCGGGGAGGTAATTACCGCGCCACCTTCCAATACTCCTGGCTGCAGGATGAATGCGAACCCTACTCCATCGAAATCTCCCGCAATCAGGAAAAATACCTCGTCAGCCTCTCCTTCGAGTCTGATGACCTGGCCGTGGTCGACTTCCACATCATAGAAAAACTGCCACCGGAAGCACGCGAATTCATCCGCCAGAAAAACAAGGCGCGCAACCGCCCGGAAGACGAGCTGAAAATGCGTTTCAAGCGGGTAAAATCGGAAAAATAAGCCTATTTCCACCCAATCAGCAGATTATTCTTGAAAAATCATGCCCTTTGCGCTAAAAGTAGCACTGGGCAATTTTTGATTTCCCTTCTCCTTATTTCTCGCATACAAAACACATACTACAGATATGGAAACCTCATTCAAAATTCACGGTCTCTGCGCTGCTACGCACACCCCGATGAATGCCGATGGCTCCTGCAATCCGAATGCAGTGGACGCGCAGGCCAAGTTCCTGGCCAGCCAGGGCATCAAGTCCGTTTTCATCACCGGCTCCACCGGTGAATCCGCCCACATGCAGCTCACCGAGCGCAAGGAAAACATGGCCGCCTGGGGCGAGGCCGGCAAGAAGTACGGCATCGATGTCATCGTACACACCGGTGGCAACTGCGTGTACGACGGCCGCGAACTGGCCGCCTACGCTGCTGAGTGCGGCGCCACCGGCACCGCCAGCAACTCCCCCTGCTACTTCAAGCCCGGCAGCATCGACCTGCTGGTAGACAGCCTGGCCGTGGCCGCCTCCGGCGCCCCTGAGCTGCCCTTCTACTTCTACGATATCCCCGTGCTCACCCATGTGGGCTTCAACCCCTGCAAGATGATTGAGGCCTGCGCCAAGAAGATTCCGAACTTTGTGGGTGTGAAGTTCACCAACCCCGACCTGGCCCTGTACATGGACGCCTTGAACTACGATGGCGGCAAGTACGACATTCCCTGGGGTGTGGACGAATGGTTCCTCGGCGCCTATGCCACCGGTGCCAAGGGCGGCGTGGGTTCCTCCTTCAACTATGCTCCCAAGCTGTATGATGACATCATGAAGGCTGTGGACGCCGGCGACCTCGCTGAGGCCCGCCGCCTGCAGCAGCTCTCCGTCACCATGATCAACATCATCGCCGGCAAGGGCTACATGGGCTGCTGCAAGTACCTCATGAGCGAATGGACCGGCGTAGACTTCGGCCCGGCCCGCCTCCCCATGGGCAAGCAGGACAAAGCCACCCTCGAGGCCCTCAAGAGCGAGCTCAAGGCCATCGGCTTCTACGACTGGGCCATCTACAAGTAAAGCTCCAACCCGCATTTCCTCATGGATACCAAAGCACTTGGCGAATTCTACAAAGACAAGCTGCTCAATGAGGTAGTGCCGTTCTGGTTTCCCCGTTCACTGGACACAGTGAACGGGGGTCTCTACCATTGCTATGCCGCCGATGGCACCCTGGTAGATACCGACAAGAACGTGTGGGCACAGGGCCGCATGGCCTGGATGCTCCTTACCTGCTACAACAGCATCGAAAAGAATCCGCTCTGGATGGAATGCGCCGAAAGCGCCCTCAAATTCCTCGAAGAGCACTGCGCTGACCACGAGGCCAACCGCATGTACTTCCACGTGGCGGCAGATGGCATGCCCATCCGCATGCGCCGCTATGCCTACAGCGAATGCTTCGCGGCCATTGCCTGGGCGGCCCACTACGGCGCCACCGGCGACCCGAAGAGCGCCGAGCGCGCCCGCAACTGGTTCGGCGTCTTTGCCGATATCTTCTTCACCCCCGGCAAGATGGCCCCCAAGAGCACCGGCAACCGCCCCGGCGAAAACCTGGGCTGCCGCATGATTATGCTCGTGACCGCCCAGGAAATGCGCCGCTACCTTGGCGATGAGGGCGGTGTGTACACCGCCTGGATTGACCGCTGCATCGATGACCTGCAGCGCCTCTTCCTGCACGAGGATATTCAGGCCGTGCTCGAAAATGTGGCGCCGGACGGCTCCGTCATCGACCACTTCGATGAGCGCGTGCTCAACCCCGGCCACGATATCGAAGGCGGCTGGTTCGTGCTGGAGGAAGCCCGCTACCGCGGCGGCGATAAGAAGCTCATCGAAATCGGCTGCAAGATGATTGACTGGGCCCTGGCCCGCGGCTGGGACAAGAAGTACGGCGGCCTGCTCTACTACACCGACGTGTACAACAAACCGGTGCAGGAGTACTGGCACAACATGAAGTTCTGGTGGCCGCACGATGAAGCCCTCATCGGCACCTGTCTGGCCTATACCATGACCGGCGATGAAAAATACGCCGAGTGGCACCAGCGCATCCACGACTGGGCATTCGAGCACCTGCAGGACAAGGAACACGGCGAGTGGTTCGGCTACTGCAACCAGGACGGCTCCACCACCAACGGACTGAAGGGCTCCATGTGGAAATCCTTCTTCCACCACCCCCGCGCCCTGTGGTGCTGCGCTCACTATTTCGGCGCCATCCCCGCCCCCTCCACACAAGCTTAACGTAACAATACTAAAACATGATTATCGGTATTCTCAACTCCGGCGGCGACTGCCCCGGCATCAATGCGGTGATTGAAGGCTACGTTTCCGCAGCCTATCGCCGTGGTTGGCGAGTTATCGGTTTCCATGACGGTTTTGAAGGCCTCCTGCCCGTGGCAGGGGGCCGCCGTTATGAAACCCTCACGCCCAATAAGACACACAAAATCCGCGCCTACGGCGGCACCATCCTCGGCACCACCAGCACCGGCAACTTCAAGGTTGTCACCAACAAGGTGGGCCGCCGCCAGGTGGACCGCGAGGTCATGGCCAAGGCCAAGAAAACCATCAACGCCCTCGGTCTTCAGGCCCTGGCCGTTATCGGCGGCAGCGGCTCCGCCCGCACCGCCAGCCTCCTCTCCGAGGAAGGCCTGCCCGTGATTTCCATCCCCAAGACCATCAACAACGACCTCTGCAGCGACTCCGACTACACCTTCGGTTTCCACAGCGCCGTGACCGTGGTGACGGAATCCATCGACCGCATCCGCACCACCGCCAATGCCCACCAGCGCATGATGGTGATTGAGGTGATGGGCGATATGTCCGGCTGGATTGCGCTGTACGGCGGCATCGCTGCTGCGGCAGACGTGGTGCTCATCCCCGAAATCGAGTACGACCTGGACAAGGTCATCGAATGCGTCAAGGCCCGCAAAGCCACCGGCCAGCGCGAAATCATCGTGGTGGTGGCCGAGGGGTCCCGCCTCAACGGCCAGCTCGTCACCGTGCACAACAAGGAAAACGGAGATGAACGCCTCGGCGGCATCGGCAACAAGCTCACCCAGATTCTGCAGGAACGCACCGGTATCGAAACCCGCTACTGCGTGCTGGGCCACACCCAGCGCGGCGGCACCCCCTGCGCCTTCGACCGCATCCTCGGTGTCCGCTTCGGCGTGGAAGCCGTGAAGCTTATCGAAAAGAAGGACTTCGGCAAGACTGTGGTGCTCAACGGCCTCAACATCGACAACGTGCCGATTGAGGAAGCCGTGGCCCACCACCGTTTCGTCAGCACAGACAGTCAGGTAGTCAGCACGGCCCGCGACCTCGGCATCATCTTCGGCGACCGCAGCCCCGAGGAGATGCACAGCGACCGCGTTCAAACCGGCACCAAGGGAAGCAAGCCCGCCCGCAAGTGCTGCAAATCCAAGTCGGCAGCTTCTAAATGAATAAAGCTCTCACATATCTTTGTGCGTTAGGGGCCGCTGTCAGCGGGCTGTTCACCTCCTGCTCGTACCAGAGCATCGTGACCCCGGAGAAAACCACCCCCAGCTATGTTGCGCTGGAGGTCAACTCCGGCCGCGTGCTGTACTCCTCCAACTCCAATCTCAAACGCCCCATCGGCATGCTGACCAATCTGGCCACGGCCGTGGTCATTATGGACTGGGTGAAGGCGTACAAGGTGGATATGAACCGCCTGATTACAGTGCCGGCAGAAGCCGTAGCATGGCAGCGCACCAACCTGCTCCGCCTGCGCCCGGGGGACTATATCTCCGTGCGTGATGCGCTCTACTCCGCCCTCATGTGGGACGACAGCGCCTGCGCCACCACCCTGGCTTATGCCTGCGGCGGCAGCCTGAGCAGCAGGAATCCGGAAGGTGCCTTCCTTGCCCAGATGAACAACCTCGCCCGCCGCCTGGGCATGACCTCCACCGTGTTCAAAGGCACGAATGGAGCCGTCATCACCCAGTCCTCCGCCCGCGATATGGCTCTGCTGGGTATGTATGCCATCAACGACACGGACCTGCTGGCCATCACCGCCCAGACCGGTTGCATCGTCACCATTCACACCCCTGCCGGCAAGCGCAGCCAGACCATCCGCAACAACAACAAGTTGCTGAGCGGCTCCGGCCATGTGGACGGCCTGAAGGTGGGGCAATCCCGCAGCGCGGGCAGCTGCCTCATGGTGACCGCCCGCCGCGCCTCGGTCAAGCGGGTGAACCCGGCCACCGGCAAGGAAGCCACGTTCGCCCAGCGCCTGCTGGTGGTCATGCTCGGCATGCCTTCCTCCTCCTCCCGCTACCAGGAAACCGCCCGTTTCCTGCGCGATGGCTGGAACGCCTGGGATGCCTGGCTCCCCACTAACGATTACCAGGATAGAACAAAATTCATTTTACTCCCCAATTAACATCTCATGAACATAGGTATTCTCAACGCCGGTGGCGACTGCCCCGGTCTCAACGCCGTGATTGAAGGCGCCGTGGCGGCTGCCTCCGCCCGCGGCTGGACAGTTTACGGTTTCTACGACGGTTTCGAAGGACTGCTCTCCACGCCCGAAAACGAGCGCTGGCGCATCCTTACGCCGGAAAACTGCCTCAACATCCGCTCCACCGGCGGCACCATCCTCGGCACGGTGAACAAAGGCAACTTCACCGTGAAGAGCGGTGTGGGTGGCCGTATGCAGATTGCAGAGGACGTTCTGGCCCGCAGTAAGGCTACTGTGGAGCGTCTCGGTCTCTCCGCCCTCATCGTGGTGGGTGGCGATGGCTCCCAGACCATCGGTCAGGAGCTCCGCCAGATCGGCCTGCCCATCGTGGGCGTGCCCAAGACCATCGATAACGACCTGGGCGCCACGGACTACACCTTCGGCTTCTGGACCGCCGTTTCCGTGGTCAGCAAGCAGCTGGACCGCCTGCGCACCACCGCTTTCTCCCACCAGCGCATGATGGTGGTGGAGGTGATGGGCCGCCACGCCGGCTGGATTGCCCTGTACGGCGGTATCTCCGGCGGTGCAGATGTGATTCTCATCCCCGAGATTCCCTTCACCCTGGAGGACGTCGTGCGCAAGGTAGAGCTCACCAAGGCACTGGGGCAGCGCGAAATCATCATCGTGGTGAGCGAGGGCGCCACCATCGGCGGCAAGCTCCTCACGCTGGATGAAGAAACCAAGGGCGAAGTGCGCCTCGGCGGTATCGCGGCCTTCCTCTCCACCAAGCTGGAGACCATCACCGGCATCGAAACCCGCTACTGCGTGCTGGGCCACACCCAGCGCGGCGGCTCCCCCATCCCCTTCGACCGAGTGCTCGGCGTGCGCTGCGGCACCAAGGCTATCGACCTCATCGAGGAAGGCAAGTTCGGCGAGACCGTGGCCCTGCACCGCACGGACATGGTCTCCATGCCCATCGAAGAGGCAGTGCGCACCCTCCACCTGGTGGATAGCAAGAGCCAGCTCATCGACGCTGCCCGCGAAATCGGCATCTCCTTCGGCGATTCCAGCGACCTGGGCAACTTCTGATTTCCGCATTACCCGCACATATCATTTCGGGCCACCGCAGATTCCCCTGCGGTGGCCGTTTCTTGCCCCTCAGCCTCTCCCCGTGTTTCTTAAGTCTTGCATTCGGGCTTGCCTGGCATTATAATGCACCACCCCAATCTTATGAAAACGACCACCGACATCCACACCGGCCTGACCACTGCCCAGGTAGAGGAAAGCCGCAAGAAATACGGAAGCAATGAAATGACCCCGCCCAGCCGCGACCCGTGGTGGGTGGAACTGGCCCGCAAGTTTGCCGACCCGCTCATCGTCATCCTCATTGCCGCCGCCATCATTTCCTTCATTCCCGTGCTGCTCTCCCCCGGTGAGCACAGCCCGATTGAGAGCATCGGCATCATGTGCGCCGTGCTTCTGGCCACCACGGTGGGCTTTGTGAACGAGTACCGCGCCAACAAGGAGTTCGATATCCTCAACAAGGTGAACGATGTGACCCCCGTGCGCGTGCTGCGCGACGGCAAGCACACCATGGTACCCAAGAATGAGCTGGTGGTGGGCGATATCGTGACCCTCGAAACCGGCGTGGAAGTACCGGCAGACGGCGTGGTGCTGGAGTCCTCCTCCCTGCGCGTGAACCAGTCCTCCCTCACCGGTGAATCCGAGCCCGTGCTCAAAGTCCCCACCGAGGAAGAGGAAACCCTGCCCGGCGCCTACCCGCGCAACGTGGTGCTGCGCAGCACCCTCGTGACCGATGGCCACGGCATCATCTGCGTGACCAAAGTGGGCGATTCCACCGAAATCGGCAAGGTGGCCGAAGCCGCCACCAAGGAGACCGGCGCCAAATCCCCGCTGAACCTGCAGCTGGAGAGCCTCTCCCAGGCCATCAACGTGGTGGGCACCTCCATTGCCCTCATCCTCTTCATCTCCCTGGTGGCGCATGATGCGCTGCTGGGCAAGTTCGTGCTCTCCACCAGCCAGTGGTACTTCTTTGCCGCCCTCATCGCCGGCATTGCCGCCGCCACGCTGAAAATCTGGTACCCGGTCATCCGCGACCTGCTGGGCTATGCCAGGGTGCGCATCCCCTCCCCCGCCTGGGTGAAGCAGAGCGGCTTCGGCGTGTGGATCAAGTGCCTCATCACCGGCGCGCTCATCTTCGGCGTGGCCGTGGGCGCACTCATCGGCAGCGGCATCCTGCCCGCCGAGCCCGCCACCTGGATGCCCCAGGCCGCTGCGGATAAGATTCTCACCTACTTCATGATTGCCATCACGCTCATCGTGGTGTCCGTGCCGGAGGGTCTGCCCATGAGCGTGACCCTGAGCCTGGCCTACAGCATGCGCAAGATGGCCAAACAGAACAACCTGGTGCGCGAGATGGACGCCTGCGAAACCATCGGCGCCGCCACCGTTGTCTGCTCCGATAAGACCGGCACCCTCACCATGAACCTCATGAGCGTGCGCGAGGCCAATTTCCCCGGCGTGAATGAGCAAGGCACCGCCGCCCCCATCTTCCCGCTGCTCACCGAGGCCGTGGCGGCCAACTCCACCGCCGACCTGGACGAAGCCGGCAAGGTGCTCGGCAACGTGACCGAGGGCGCCATGCTCATGTTCCTGAACGACAAGGGCGTGTCCTATGCCGAGGCCCGCAGCAAGTTCAGCGTCATCGCGCAGCTGCCCTTCCACACGCAGAACAAGTTCATGGCCACCTGCGGCCACTCTGCCGTGCTGGGCAAGGATGTCATCTTCCTGAAAGGTGCGCCCGAGGTGGTGCTCTCCCGGTGCTCCGCCGCCTATGCAGGCGAGCTCACCGAGGCCGCCCGCGAGGAGGTGCTCACCATCATCCGCACCGCCCAGCGCAAGGCCATGCGAGTGCTCGGCCTCGCCTATAAGGAAGGCCGTGCCGATACCCCCGAGGCCGTGAAGGATGCCTGCACCGGCCTCACCTGGCTCGGCTGCTTCGTCATCCAGGACCCGGTGCGCCCGGATGTGCCCGCCGCCGTGGCCTCCTGCCACAAGGCCGGCGTAGGTATCAAGATTGTGACCGGCGATAACTTCGAAACCGCCTGTCAGATCGGCCGCGAAATCGGCCTGCTGCCGGAGGGTGAGCTGCCCCAGGGCGCCGTGCTCACCGGCGACCAGTTCGGACAGCTCACCGACCAGCAGCTGCTGGATGGCGTCAATGACCTCCGCGTGCTTTCCCGCGCCAAGCCCATGGATAAGCTCCGCCTGGTCAACGCCCTGCAGGAAAAGGGCCACGTCGTCGCCGTGACCGGCGATGGCACCAATGATGCCCCCGCCCTCAACCACGCCGATGTGGGCCTCTCCATGGGCATCACCGGCACCTCCGTGGCCAAAGAAGCCTCGGATATCATCCTGCTGGATGACTCCTTCGCCTCCATCATCCGCGCCATCAAGTGGGGCCGCTCGCTCTACCGCAACATCCAGAAGTTCATTGTCTTCCAGCTCACGGTGAATGTGGCGGCCTGCGGTATCGCCGCGCTCGGGCCCTTCATCGGCTGCGAGCTGCCGCTCACCGTCACGCAGATGCTCTGGGTGAACCTCATCATGGACACCTTCGCCGCCCTGGCCCTGGCCTCTGAGCCGCCCAGCGATGACGTGATGGAGCAGAAGCCGCGCAACAAGTTCGCCTTCATCATCACCCCCACCATGTGGCGCTGGATTCTCTGCCTCGGCATCGGCTTCATCATCGCCCTGGTGAGCTATGTGAAGGGCATGCCCTCTCAGGACGCGGAGCCGGAGGCCTTCCGCCACTCCGTCACCATGCTCTTCACCGGCTTCGTGATGCTGCAGTTCTGGAACCTGTTCAACGCCCGTGTCTACGGCACCAACAACAGCTTCGTGAACGGCATCTTTGCCAACCGCAGCTTCCTCTTCATCCTGGCCATCATCCTCTTCGGCCAGGTGCTGGCCACCCAGTTCGGTGGTGACATCTTCCGCACGGTGCCCCTCACCCTCTGCGAATGGCTCACCATCGCCGCCGTCACCTGCCCCGTCCTCATCATCGGGGAGGTAGTGCGCCTCGTCGGCCGCCTCCGCACCAGGTAAAGAGCCCCGGCATCCGGACTTTCCCCACCCGGCCCCGCATGGGACCGGGTGTTTTTTTGGGAGCACGGAACTTTCCTGTCTCGGCGTAGCCCATAGGGCGAAGACGGAAGTCCCGTGCTCCGATAACAACAAACATCAATTTATTCTTGCAATTCGGTGCCATTGTGCCAGAATGCCACTGATGTCTCCTCTTTATCGATTCCTGACCTGCCTTGCCTGCCTTTTCTGGGTGGTCGGCGCGGCATTTGGCGAAGCAGAATACACCTTTCTGGGCTTCTGCCGCGGCAGCGATATACCAGAAGATTACTACACCATCCGCCACTTCGCACACGAGGGAATTGTGAGCAACTGCCACTATGCCTGCCTCAGGATCCGGAATACCAGCAGTGATGTAACCATAACCGTGCGCAGCGATGATTTGAACTTTGTTCCGAAAATTCCCCGCCCTGCCCGGGTAAACTGCTTGTCGCTCTGGGCCGATATCAGCCTGCCCCCGGGAGCATCGCTCTGCTTTTTTGCCAAGTGCGACACCTTCGGCACGGATGCCCATCCGCAGAAAATCACCGGCACCCTTTATCGCCAATCCGCAACCGATAAGTACCACTATCTCCAGGAAAAAGATTTCGAGGTCCCCATTCCCCACCGGAATCCCATCAGCTTCCCTCCCGCCTATTATCATGACTTAAGGACCTCACTTCTCCCGGCAAATCAAGAAGAAGGGACCTACCGGCTTCGGCACGAATGCGTGGGGGCGACCGCAGCATACTTCCTCTGCACCAGGTATGGCAGCAGGCCCGTAGCCATCCTGTGCCGGAAAGTTGGGCCGCACTGCCGCCGAGTTGGCGTCTTCGGCTCAACATGGGACGACGACAAGCTTCTGCGGGTCTGCCTTCTGCCGGGCGATGTCTACATCTCCGAGCCTCATTCCATATGGCTGGAAGTACCGATTGTCGATGGGGATGGAAAAGAGCACCTCTCCATTGAGGATTTCCGGCATCCGGAGTTACCGCATGATTACATGCTCATCACCCAGGACCTGGGCATTTTCAATCCCAATCCCCCCGCACCCAGGGCAGAGGAAGATAAGCTCAATATGGAGGAGCACGCCTACCCCGACACCCTCACCCCCTGCCATCGCCCATGAAAACCATCTTCATCATCTGCATCGCCTGTCTCCCCCTGATTCCGGGACTGCTGATCGCCCTGCTCAACTGGTGCAACATCGGCTTCTGGGTGTGGGAGAAATGGCGTAAGCCGCGCAAGTATGTTGAAACATGCATCGTTCCTTTTCTGGGTGGCATGTTTCTCACCGCCGCCTTCTCCATTCTTGTTCTGGGGCTGCCCGAATACTCCACGCCTCTTCTCAAGGACCTGGACGCAGTGCTCGGCGTGAAAGGCGCTCCCTTAGTGGTGCCGCTCGCAGGTTTCCTGATTGATTACGGCTCTATTCCCAACCTCATCATCACCCCGCTGCTGGGCTTTCTTTTCAGGCTGAAGCAAGCCCCCGGAAGCGCCACTCCCCGCGGGCCCTACTGCCGTGAGATTCAGCTTCCCTTCCCCCTGATTCTGGTGGGAGAGGATGAAATCCCCCAGCTCATCTGCTCCCCCGCCGGACTTCCCCGGATGGATGCCGATTTTCTGCAGGAGGCCCCCGGCAGCACCCTGTACAGCGAGGGGCTCTGCCAGCGGATGGTGCGCGTGCACACGCAGCACAAGCCTACCTTCTGGAACCGCCTGCGGCACCGGCATGATGCGGACTTCTGGGCGGCAGAGGTGGAATACACCACCGCCCGCCCCTGCAAACCCGAAAAGCTTATCAGGCTGATGGCCCGCCTCGTGCGGCAGGATGACGATGTGTGGACCCAGTTCCACGAGGCAAAAGACCTGCTGCGCCTGCTCAAAAGCTGCACCTGCTTCGCGGAGCTGCTCGCCCTGGGCGGCCTGGCCGGCTGGTGGGAAAACCCCGCCCCCGGTTTCCCCTCGCTCCAGGAAGCCGATATCTCGGTGGATGACATCCGCCAGGCTGCCGCCGGCATTCAGTTCACCCGCTGAACAGCCCCTCCCCCATCAGCCCCCGGAGACTTCCTCATAGCCACCGGGGGCCTCCCGCAGCACCGGCATGGGCGCAGATGCCCTCCCCTGCTGCCTCAGATGCCCGTAAATCTCCTTCGGAGCCCATTCCCCGCGTCTATCATCATACAGCAGGAAACCGGCCTTCCTGAGCACACTGAAGGCCTCCTCCAGCCGCCAGGCGAAAACGCCGTACAGGGAGGCATCATAGGGCGGCACCTTCATGCGAAAATGGTGGCGCGACTGTCCGCACAGGCACCGGGCCATATACCTCAGCAGCCGCTCGCCCCACGATTCCGCACAGTACGTACGCAAAAACCCCGCAGGCAGGCCGCGGCGGTGCCCCAGGTGCAGGCGGAAATGCACCATCCCGTCGCGCACCCCGCGCAGCTCCAGCACTACATTCTTACCCCGCATTGCCATTCAACTGGGCGTGGGCCCGCCTTTCATCCTGCTGCAGCTGAGCATTACCGCGCAGGGCAGAGGCGTACTTGCTCTCCGGCTTCAGGCTGTGCGCCTTCCGGAACCAGGAATCGGAGGCGGAATAATGGCGCGCATTGCGCTCAATGATGCCGAGCACATAGCAGGCCTCGGCCTCAGCCGGGTTCTGCTGCAGCGCGGCCTGGGCCAGGGCGCGCCCCTGCTCCCAGTTGCCGGCGGCGCAGGCCAGTGCCGCCTGCTCCACAGCCGGGTTGCCCTCCACGGCATCCACCCCCATGCTGTAACGGCGCAGGTGCGGCGTGAGCTCGCTCATCACCTCAGCGGCAATATCCTCTGCCACCTCCTCCCAATCCGGGCGATACTCATAATCGCAGCTCACATACTCCGAAACTTCGCGGCGGTAGATGCGCTGGTAATTGCTGATGACATCGGCCCTGAGCTCCACGCGATTCGGGTAGGCGCGCCTGCGGTGCTTATCATCCCGGGCGGGTTCCACCATGTTCACATGCACATGGTGCAGGCGCAGATGCGTACACGGCCCGTTGCCATGCAGGCTGTAGTATCCATCCGCCGCAATCTGCTGCGCAAAGGCGCGCTGCAGCTCATGGCGCAGCGGCCCGCGGGCCTCCACATCCACATGCAGCACCGTCCCGCGTGGCAAATCCACCTGCGAGGGCTCCCACTTGCTCAGATACACCTGCGTCGCGCAGGAGCTGAGCACCCACGCCACCGCCGCCAGAGCTATTGATTTTACAAGAGAACGCATATTCCCGACAAATTAACATGTTATGCCTGCAATGCAAGCATAAAAAAGCTCAATTCCGAAGAATTGAGCTTTTTCTCGATTGCGGGAGCAGGATTTGAACCTGCGGCCTTCAGGTTATGAGCCTGACGAGCTACCTGGCTGCTCCATCCCGCGATTTTATTTAAGCCACCCCGGTGGGTGCGGCCAGAGTATACCACCAATCGGCCGCCACGTCAAGACTTTTTTGAAAAAAAGTGATTTTTCTCACACGTGTCCCAAAGATTTTGTAGAGAATAGAAATATCAGCAACCTTTTGGAAGTAGCCCCCCTTGCTCGACAAATGGGAATTTGGCGATTAGTTTGCGAGCGCCAGCGAGCGGCATTCAAAGCCCGTGAAACGGGCGACATACCCATAGCGAGGCGGTG
>CALFTQ010000175.1 GCA_937916135.1 uncultured Verrucomicrobiales bacterium | reverse complement strand
GCTTCGCCAAATTCCCATTTATCGAGATTAGTACTCAAACTTTGGGACACGTGTGCACATGTGAACGATAAAGCGAAATCCGAATTCCTTCCTTGACTCACGGGCTGTATTCGCTATAATAGGAAGGTTGCAAAAAGCAGTTTTACCTTCCCCTTTCCTACAATCATGAAACTCCACCTGAATCTCTCCCTCCGCCGCGCGCTCCTGGCTGCCATGGTTGCAGCCGCCGCACTGCCCACTGCCCGGGCAGGCGTGATGCACGATGACGCCACGTTCCAGACCTACACCGATTTCGGTCAGAACCGCGGGCGCTACGTGGTGGGCAGCAAGGTCAATGCCCTGCTCTCCCACATCCGCACCGAGGTGGATAAGGGTATCACCATCCACTACACCGATGGCAGCCCGACCTACACGATTTCCAATGAGCAGGGGATGATCAGCTTCAACGGCACGCATGATGGCGGGCATTCCGTGGTCATCGGCCCCAATTTCATCGCCACAGTCGAGCACAACGGCTCGATTGACGGCACCTTCTCCGAACGCACGGTGGGAAGCGCCCACGCCCTCAATTATGAAGCGGTTGATATCCGCAATTCATCCGCCTTCCGACTCGCGCCGGACTGGGGCAACGCGAAGTATGACTACATGCTGCAGCGCCAGAGCAAGGTGGTGACGGATGTCACCTGGAACCCGCTCACCACCCTGAGCAATGACCAGGTGGAGGCCCTGGACGGCAGCTACCTGTACCACTCAGGCTCCGGCACTCAGTACGTCTGGAATGAAGAACAGGAGCGCATGGAAAGCCTGACCGGCCCCTATGTCTACATCATCGGCGCCATCAACACCATCACCGACGGCCAGATTCACGCCGGTTCGGATAACCTCAGCCTGCACCAGCAGCCGGGCTATGGCGAAGAAGGCAACTCCGGCGCAAACCTGGCCTACCCGCTGCCCAACGGCATACGCGCTGGCGATTCCGGCAGCCCCACCTTCATCTACAACAGCGCTACCGGGCAGTACGAATACATCGCAGCCCAGCAGTCCGGCGGCGGCAACTCCTACGGCCAGGCCCGCGGCAACATCGAATGGACCGCTGATACCCTCAAATCATTCGATGCTGCGGTGGATATGAGCAGCACCTCCACAGTCTATCTGGGTGCCGTCTCCGAAACCGGGGAAACCATCACCGACGGCGCCTACAGCACCACGCTCCACTACGGCCTGGCCAAGGATGCAGCAGGCAATGAGCTGGGCCGCTACAACGGGGTGCAGACCAACACCTGGGGTGACCTCTCCTACCGCAAAGATAAATCAAACTGGTATGCCTACGAGAATGTGGACTACACATTCGGCAGCCCGACTTACGGGCAAAGCATATCGGATTTGAAAGTGGGGGATGCCGACCTTTTCTACACCCAGAACCTCGTGTTCACCCCCACACAGGCAGAGAACAATATCATCCTGAATGCCACGGTGGACCTCGGTATCGGCTATGCCGAGTTCAACAAGGGCGAAGACATGGATAAAGCGATGTTCAACATCTCCGCTGCTGAGGGCACCGGCGCCATGTTCAACCACGCAGGCTATGTCATCAACGAAGGCGCCGAGGTACACCTGAAGCTCAACAACAGCACCACATACATGACCGAGTGGCGCAAGGTGGGCGCAGGTGATTTGTACATCGACGGCACGGGCGATACCAATGCCCTGCTCAACCTCGGCGGCAGCGGCACCACCTACCTGCAGCAGACCGGAGGCCACGCCGCCTACAATGTGCTGGCCAGCAGTGGCGCCAAGGTAGTCATCGGCAGTGTCGACCAGATTGAGCGCGACTTCACCTTCGGCGCCGGCGGCGGCACGCTGGATCTGAGTGGCAACAGCATGGACTGGTACACCAGCACCGATGCGGATGGTCGCTTTACCATCAACGCCCTGACAGAGGAAGCCATCATTACCAACTCATCGCGTACGGGTTCCCTCGTACAATCCATTCTCACTTACAAGCAAAGCGGCAACACAACCTATGCCGGTTCGTTCCGGGATTCTGCAACCGGCACGCTCCAAATTGTCTATGATGCCGGAGAAAGCAGCACCTGGACTCTCAACAGCATCCATACAGACCTGTCAAACTGGGGCAACAGTGGTCTTGTTGTGAACAGCGGCAAGGTCATCCTGAGCGGCACCAACACCATCCACGGCATGGGCTCCGTCAACGGCAAAAATGCCGCCCGCTACACCAATGCCGATGACTGGCACTATGCCGATGCCAAGATGAATATCGAAGTGGCCAATGGGGCTACCTTTGAACTGGGAAGCCATGCGAGGCTGCAAGGCTCTGTCTACCTGTACAATGGCGGCACGTTTGTCATTCGGGAGGGCGTAAAGCACCAATATGAGTATGTGGAAGGCGGTGCGGCCCCTGAGGATACCTACCAATACGCAGAGTACTACGGCTACAAGGGTGCAAATTCAGGCAATGACATATACCTGGCTGGCTCCGACTCCTCTCTGAAAATCCAGTACAGCGCCGGCACCACCGCCAACACCACCCTGGGTGCCACCATCTACGGCAAAGGTTCCGTTTCTGTGGATGCCGGCACCACGGGCGGCACCCTCACCCTGAGCGGCAGCAACGGCAGCATGTCAGGCACCAAAACCCTCATTTCCGGCGGTCTGATTGCCACCACCGCCACCGCTCTGGGCAACACGACTAACAACAAATGGGTGGTGCAGGAAAAGGGCTGGATTGCTTCAACCGCCGAAACCGGCGCTACCCTGCTCTCCAGGGTGGATTCCTCCTCCACCGGCGTGCTGGCGCTCTCTGCCGATACGGCATCCCAGCTGAATCTGAGCAATTACAAGGGGCTCTACATCGGCGCGCAGCAAGGCAAGACCGTGAATTACGGCAACGCGGATGTGGCGCTCAATGCCGTCAACGGAGCATGGAAACTGGGCGGTGGTGGCGGCACCCTGAATGTGCAATTCCTGCTCACCGGTGAAAATGACCTCATCATCGGCAATGAGTGGTCCTCCGGCACGGTACACCTGACCAACCTGCAAAACAATTTCAGCGGCAACATCTTCATTCTGGGTACGGGCAATATGCTCACCTATGCAAAGGATGAAGCCACGGGAGCGAGCGCCCTGGGCAATGCCCGCGTCACGCTTTCGTATAGCAACTCGCTCGCGCTGCACAACAGTGGTGAACTCGGCATCCTTTCCCGGGCGGATTCCGTCGGCTCCATCGCCGCCACTTCCTCCATGGATCTGGATTTGACCGGATACGGTGTAGCCCTGGGTGCCGCTGGTGACCTGACCTTCACCGGCATCCTCACTGTGGGGGATAAATACCGACTGGGCGGCAGCGGCAACCTGACCCTGGATACAGAACTGGACAGCACCAAGGCCATGGAAATAGACGGCCAGGGTACCACCGGCAGCAGCGTCACCCTGGCGCGGGAGAATGCCTACACCGGCGATATCACCGCCGGCGGCGGCCTGCAACTGGCTGATGCGGCCAACACCGGCAGCATCGGTATCCATGCCGGGCATGAAAACAGCCTGGCGCAGGTGAACTCCCTGCAGCTCAGAAAGGGCGCTGTGCTGTATACGGATGGGAACAACCTCACCGTTAATAACCTGAGCGCCGGCGAAGGAGCTTCCCTGCAGAACAATGGCGACTCCGCATCGCAGCTCAGACTGAACGTGACCCAGGGCACCACCACCAGCCTGGCCAATGGCGTGCTTTCCGACTCCGCCAATGGCGCCAACCTCAGCCTGGTGAAAACCGGCACCGGCACCCTGGAAATGGGGGGCAACTCCGGCTGGTCCGGCGGACTCATCATCGAGGAGGGACGCGTGGCTGTTTCTGCCGCCAGCGGTGGCATCGGCTCCCGGGAAAACACCATCCTCATCAACCCCTCCGGCACGCTGCAAGTCACGGCCAACCAGGTCACATACGGCAACCTGGGCCAGACCCTCCTGAACCAGAAACTGAGCGGCACCGGCACCATTGAAATCGCCAGCGGGGGCAATATGCTGCTCACCCAGCAGGCCGCCGGATTTGAGGGCACGGTTCACGTCACCGGAAATACGCGACTGTATGTCGGTAAGGATTTAACCTACAACACAAAATCCAATGCAGCATTCAATACGGCAGAAGCTTTCGACTACGCAACCATCCAGGTCGATTCCGGCAGTCAGGTACGCATCACCAATAACCTCGTTCACGTTTCAGATGTTGCCATTACCTCCCGGGCAGATTATATCATATCGGGAACAGGCATGGCAGGTAAGGCCGGTACCGATCTGGTTCATGAAGCCTTGACTCTCGGAGCTTTATCCATTGACTGCGATTCTACAATTACTGGCAATGTACATCTTGCAGATGATGCCACTATCGCATCGCATTCGGTATCGCCCTCAGCAACTCGACACAACGGTGTGTCTCCCGGTTTCTACGGTTACTATCGCAGTACAATCGAGGATTCTGATACTGATATGGATGGGCACTACGGGGTGAAGAACCACCTGGGCGGCACGATACGCGGCGTCATCTCCGGCGAAGGGAAGACGCTGACCATTGCCGGCAACGAAAGCATGACCTTCACCGCAGATTCTGCGAATACCTATGGCGAGCTGGTCATCGCGAATGACAATGGCAGCAATGACGACAAGTTTGCCCTGCGACTGGATGGCGGCAAGGCCATGAGCCAGACCAGCACCGCGCTGGGCCTGGGCAAGGTGACGCTGAACGACGGGCTCATCCTGCGGCTGGCCGGCACCGGCACAGCCGACAACACGAATGTGGTGTACACCTACGCCAACGGCATCACCGCCGGCAATGGCGCCACCCTGCAGAGCCACAATATCACCAACCGCCTGACCGGCACCGTAAGCATGAGCGGCAGTGAGCTCAACCTCGCCACGGCCAACGGCGGTGTGCTGGAGCTGGCCGGCGGTATCACCGGCAGCGGCACGGTGAATCTGGCAGCAGATGCGCGGGTCATTCTGGGCGGCAGCAGCGCCTTCGGCGGCAGTATCTCCGCCGCTGCCGGAGCCGACCTGCGGCTCAGCAGCCCCGCAGCACTTTCCACTGCCAGCGCCATCACCGGCAGTGGTATCCTGAACCTGCATCTCGGCGGCACCGGAGATTTCTCGCTGGGTGGCATCAGCGTTGCCCCCGCCGGTGAGGAAAGCGGCTCCTCCCTGAATCTGAGCTTCGATTTCACCGGTATACCGGATGCCACCCAGGCCGACACCTGGTCCACCCTGAGCAGCAGCATCAGCGCCGGGAGCACGGTAATCGGGCTGGAGCTCAATATGTTCAACGACCTCCGCAAGGGAGAATACACCCTGCTCACCCAGGCCGGGAACACCACCGCCTACACCCTGGCCGATTACATGAACGGCCGCCTGAGCCTGAGCAAGAATGATGCCGGAGCCCTGGTGCTGAGCGTGGGGAATGACCAGCGGCTCTTCTGGCGCAGCGGCGGCGATGGCACCTGGACAGGCACCAACTGGTACTCTGATGAAGCGAGCGGAAAGACAACCTTCACCAGCGGCAAGGATATCATGCTGAATGCCGAAGGCGTGGCCGCAGGCAACAACGCAACCAGCCGCGAAACCATCACCCTGGGCAGCAACCAGACCACCGGCAGCATCGGCGCCCAGCAGGCGGCCTATGAAATCACCGGCACCGGCTCCCTGAGCGGCACCAGCCTGACCGTGGGCAACAAGGGCGACCTGAAGCTCAGCAACACCGGAGGTAACACCTTCACCGCCGGCGTGCTGGTGAACGATGCCGCGCTGGAGGTGAGCAGCAACATGACCGCCGATATCACCGCCGAAAACGGCGGCAGCTACACCCAGTCCGGCGGCACCCTGACCGGCAACATCAGTCTGAACGATGCCTCGGCCACCATCCGCAACGCCACGCTGGCGGGGAATGTGCAGATAACCGGCAGCACCATCAGTATCGAAGACTCTACTCTTCAGGGCCGGATTACCACTGCTGAACTTGGCACCGGCGGCATTCTCGGCACATTCGGCAGCGATGGGAACGCCACCTACGCTGCCGGCTCTCTCGAACTCACGCACCATGGCGACACCGGAGCCCGGCTCAACCTGACAAAAGGCACGCTCAGTTTCGATTCGGCCATGACAATCGGTTCGCTTGCCATAGGCAGCAACGCAACGGCTATTTTGCGCAATGCCGGAGAAACAGACGGAAGCGACAAGCAGATACGCCATCTCGAGCTTCGAAATAACGCCACGCTCGCCATTGATAACCGAAGCGACAAGACATCCGATTCCGCCATCATCGATACCCTGGCGGTGGAAGGTTCGGCCACCATCAAAGAAATCTACGGCTCGGGCTACCTGAAAGTGGGTACCCTGAATACCACCGGCGAGAGCAGCACGCTGAACCTCACCAAGGAATCCTCGCTGCATGGTGCGTCCTATACGGCCATCTTCGAGCTGGGTTCCGCCACGGCCGCGACCGGCAACTTCAAAGGCGATGTGGTGCTGAGCAACACCAGGGCCAATAACAACAACCACTCCGTGTTCATCACCCTGGCCGGCAAGGATACACTGGCCAAGGCCGTGGTGAAGATGAATACGCAGGCATCGACCAACGCCTACCTGGGCCTGGGTATCATGGCGGATAACGCCACCATCGCTGGTCTTGAATCCTCTGCCGACGTAGGGCGCAATGCTCTGCTTTTCTCAGGTCAATCCAAACAGGACTGCGGCTGGAACCGCGGCGATGAAGAGAAAGGAGCCTACAACCTTCAGGACTCCACTCTGCGGACACTCAGAATCGACACTGCCGCCAACACCGAATACACCTACAACGGCCGCGTGCTCAGCAATCTGAACATTCTCAAGACCGGCGAGGGTACGCAGGCTTTCCTGGGAGCCAGCACCGGATTCAACGGGCAGAACTTCAATGGTTCCATCTCGGTGGAAGCCGGCAAACTGGTCATCGGCTCTGCGGCCAGGGGCATGCTGGAAGCCGCCACCGGTCTCACCGTGGGAAATGCCACGCTGGATCTGAGCAGCATCAGTTTCGGCTCCACGGGCGGCATTCAGCTCACCAATGGTGCCACCTTCAGTTTCGGGGAAAACTCCATCCTCGATTTCGGATTCCTGGCAGCCAATACCACCTACAGCATCTTCGATCTCTCTGCCGGTGGCCAGCTCAGCGGCTGGGATTCCCTCACCATCGATAACTTCTATCTGAATGGAATGAGCCTGGCCAATTCCGGACGCGCTGAAATTCAACTCGGGCAGCACGGAACATTCCAATACATCGTGGAGAGCATGGAACTTACCTGGAACGGTGGCAGCACCGGCACCTGGAACCAGAACAGTGAGAACAAGGTGTGGCAGCAGACAGATGCCTTCATGGGAACCACTACGGATACATCCTTCGTGAACAGTGACAATGCCATCTTCACCGGCAGTGCCACGGTCACCCTCGGCTCGGATATCCTGGTTTCCAGGCTGGATGTGCAGCAAGCCGGAACCGTGGTGATCAAGGATCCCGGCACGTACGCATTCCGTGCCAATCAGGTGAATGTGGCCGATTCGGCTCATCTGCAACTGCACTACGCGAATGGCAATGGCGGTGAGAACACCAGCATCTCCAGCCTGGTGCTGGGAGAAGGAGCCACCCTGTCCACCCACGATGAACAGGAAACAACCAAGGCCACCCGCATCGGCACCCTGCAGCTCAACGGCAGCAGCGGCACCCTGAAGGATTCCGGGAACTCCGGCTATTTTGCAGTAGACACGCTGAATATGGCCCCGGGGCTCAACTCCTCCATGCTGAAACTGGAAAAACGAACCGCATTCTCCAAAGCAACCCTGTTTGAATTCGGCTCTGCCACAGCAGCTGCGGGCAACTTTGCAGGCGAGGTCGAGTTGCGGGGGCATGCAACAGGCGACAAGCGCTCGGCTTTCATCATCATCTCCGGGGATGAAGCCTTGGCCGGTGCACACATCGACCTCGCAGCCACAAACTCCGGCAATGCCATTCTGGGGCTGGGTATCAACACTGCCAGTGCCACTATTGCCGGTCTGGAATCCGGCACCGGCATCGGGAACCGCGCCAAGCTCTTCTCCGGCACCATCGACACACAGACGGAATGGTTCCAGGGAGGTCAGGCACCCGACACGGTATCCGTTACCGAGCGCAGCCTGACCATCAATACTGCTGGAGGCACCAGCTATACCTTCAACGGCGAAGTAGTGGGCAGCAATAAGCTCAACCTGGTGAAAGATGGCGAAGGCGCGCAGGCGTTCAACGGCAATGGGTCCTTTGGCACCGTCACGGTCAACAAGGGTACGCTGACACTGGGCGGCACCACCACCGCCAGCGGTGCCATGACCATCAACGCTGGCAAGGTGGTGCTGAACCAGACCAGCGGCACCACCTATACGCTGGCAGGTAATGTGACCGGAGCCGGCACACTGGAAGTGGCAGAAGGGACCACACTGGATAACAATGTAAAGGAAATTAGTTCCAACCTGGTACTCCAGGCAAATGCCAAAGCCGAAATTGATGGAGAGAAAAAGTTGCTGGGCGATATCAACGTGAAAACAAAAGCCACGCTTAAATTTGCCGGGGAGGGGTCGGATACCCTGTACTGGGGTAAAGAGCAAAACAGCCCAGCCTACGGCAAAACCATCACCGTGGATGGCGGCACCATTGATTTTGGAAGCACGCGTCAGACACTGGCCTTGTGGAACATCAATCTGAGCAATGGAGCCAGCCTCATTGCCAACGACAACGGCGGTGGTAGATACCTGGTAAATGGTGGTACCCGCTACGCTGCACTGGACATCAACCAAGACGGCAAGAATACCATAAGCGCGACATCTGGGGATAATACCATCTCGGCTAAAACGCGCCTGCGAGGGGGAAGCACCATCAATTACAATGTAGCAGGAAATGCATCTCTGGACGTTTCCGGATTAGTACACGCAGATGGCAGAAAGACACAAACAACACCGGCATCCGGTGGCGGCATTGTCAAACAAGGTGCGGGTGTTCTGCACCTGAATAACTCCGGCGATGAGCTGGACCGCATCAGCGTGACCGGCGGCACGGCCAACATCCACGGGACGGAGGCCTACACCCTGGCGCAGCTGCATGCGGCCACCAAGGTGGAAGTCGGTTTCTTTGCCGGTGCCACGCAGGATACCTCCACCAAGTCCAGCGTGACGGTAAGCGGCTCTACCCTGCTGGGTGGCGCAGCCACGCTGAACACCAGCCTGACCCTGGCCGCTGGTTCCACCCTGGACATGACAGACCTGAGCGCCGGAGCCGTCACGCTGAATGGAGCGCTGACCTTCGGCGGAAAGGTGACCATGGGTGAAAACCTGCTTGCCACGGTGGGCACCATGTACGGTTGGCAGGAGTTGAAGCTCTTCACCGGGCTGAGCGATGTGACCCTGCCCAGTGTGACCGAGGCTGCCAGTGATGGCAAGGTGCTGGCCAGCGAGGTGTTCACCAACGTGAACAATGCCCAGCTGTACGTCACCTACCAGGTGATTGACAACGTGGGCAGCCTCCTGGTGGTACACGTTCCCGAGCCTACCACGACCACTCTCAGTCTGCTGGCGCTCTCAGCGCTCGCAAGCCGCCGACGGAGAAAGAATTGATTCGATATAACTAAAACCACCGGTACTGCCACCTTGCAGTGCCGGTGGTTTTATAGTGTTTGCCCCAGGGATTTTGCCCACAACAGAGTAAGCATTATTGCTCCGGCAATTATTGATGAGGTAATTAAAGATTGATGTGTTATCCGCATGGGTGGTGACGAACGAATTGGAATTTGGCGAGCTAAAAGCCCGCGGAATTTTGAGCCCGTCAGGGCGACATACCCATAGCGAGCAA